>DASTCC010000544.1:0-13016 GCA_035711465.1 Vicinamibacterales bacterium | reverse complement strand
GCCGCGGTGGCCGCCGCCGACTTCTACAAGAAACCGGCCGCCGAGATCACCGCGACGATGGCCCGGCTCGACGCGCTGCCGGGCGAGCTGCTCGCCGCCTACGCCCGCTGGGACGAACTCGACGGCCTGCGGTAGGCTGAGGGACCGTGCTCGGAAGACGACGACGCCTGTCACCGGTCTGGGCTGCCTCGACCCTCGCGGCCGTGTGGCTGGGAACGGCCGCGCCGGCCTTCGCGCACGGCGTTTCGGCCGCCGACCGCACGTTCATGGAACGCGGCGGGCTGATGGCGTTCCTCTACCTCGGCGCCAAGCACATGGTCACCGGCTACGACCACATCCTCTTCCTCGTCGGAGTGATCTTCTTTCTCTACCGCATCAGAGACGTCGTGACCTACGTCTCGCTCTTCACGCTGGGTCACAGCCTGACGCTGGTCGGTGGCGTGCTCGCCGATGTTCGCATCGACGGGTACCTGGTCGACGCCGTCATCGGTCTCTCCGTTGTCTACAAGGGGTTCGAGAACGTCGGCGGCTTCCGGACGGTGTTCGGCGTCCGCCCGGACCCGAGGCTCGCGGTGCTGGCCTTCGGGCTCTGCCATGGTTTTGGCCTGGCCACGAAACTGCAGGACCTCGCGCTGCCCGAGCGTGGACTCATGGCCAATCTGGCGAGTTTCAATGTCGGCGTCGAGGTCGGGCAGGTGATGGCGCTCTCGGCGGTCCTGATCGGGTTTGCCTACTGGCGATCGCGCCCGAGCTTCGATCGCCACGCGTTTGCCGCCAACACCGTCCTCATGACCGGCGGTTTCATCCTGATCGGGTTTCAGCTCGCCGGCTACGTGGTGTCGCAGTGAACAGCGCGGCCGCGCCATCATCCCGCCGCATTCTGATGGCGACGGCGATCGCGGCCGTGGCGGCCGCCATCGTGCTCGTGACCGCAGTCCTGCCGGCCGAGTACGGCATCGATCCCCTCGGCACCGGTCGCGCGCTCGGATTGACCGCGCTCGCCGGCGCGAATGAACCGGCGCCGGCGCCCGCAACCGCTGCCGACACGGCTGCGGCAGGACGCGCCGCGCGGACGCTGCAATCGGACAGGTACGAGGTCGAACTGCGTCCCTTCGAAGGCGTCGAGTACAAGTACCGGCTCGCCGAAGGCGCGAGCTTCGTCTACTCATGGCGTGCAACCGAAGCCGTGAACTTCGAGTTTCACGGCGAACCGGACGGCGCGCCGCCGAAGTACTTCGACAGCTACCAGAAGGGCACCGCCGCCGAGGGCAGCGGCCAGTTCGTCGCGGCGAAAGCAGGCATCCACGGGTGGTTCTGGGAGAATCGCGGCGCCGGACGCGTCAAGGTGACGCTCGAGTCCGCGGGCTTCTACGTCGCCTCCACCGAATACCGGGACGGCGAACGGATTCAAAGAACATTTGCGGGGAAGTAGGCCGCGCCATCGCTGACGCGCCATCCCGGTCCGTTCAACGCGACAAACGGTCCACCAGCGGACGCACCGCGGCGACGCTCAGGACCGCGATCGCGATCGTCGGCACGAAGTGGATCGGCAGCTGATGCGCGGCGCTGTCGATCGGGCACACGACCTGCGAACCGGCCGCGGCCAGGGACAGGGCGGCAAGGGAGGCGAGCATCGCGGTTCGTGATGCCGCGAGCGGCGCCGCGCGTCGCAGCCGCCGATAGAGCAGCAGCGCCGGGAGCGCCGCCAGGGCGACAATCTGCGCGATACAGCCGGCGTGCGCCGGCTCACGGACGATCTGCGCGCCGATCGATCCCCCGGCGAGGAGCCGTGCGACGAGGAGCGCGGCCCACGCCCCTGCCGCGAGCCACAAGAGCGTCGTCCACCTGCGATCCGCGCCGGCGCCGGGAACGGCCGACATCCACGCGCAGGCGGACGCGATCGCCGCCGTCGAGAGCGTCGCCAGCCACAGCACGACGTATCCGGCGCGCGTGAAGCTCTCGACTGCATCGGGTCGCGCGCCGAACAGGGCGACGCCGGCCGCCACCGCGAGGACCGCCGCGGTCAGCCATCTGACGGACAGCACCGCCGGCGGCTCCAGACGTTGGACGGCCACCCCATCGGCCGCCAGCTTCGCGATCAGGTCTTCAGTCCGCATCGCGCCGGCCTCCGAGCCAGCGGCGCATCGCCTTGTAGCCGCGATGCGCGGTCACTTTCACCGCCGATTCCGACAGGCCGAGCCGCGCCGCGACCTCGCGTACCGACTCGTCGCGGTACTTCAGTCCGACGATCACCTCGCGCTGCCGTTCGGGCAGCGCCGCCAGCGACGCGCGCACGCGGGCGACGTCGATGTCGTCGTCCGGTGCGGCCCGATCGGCGGGCGTCCGGTCGGGCAGTACGTCGGCGCCCACTTCGCGCGTGGCGACGCGCTTGTGCTTGCGCGCCGCGTCCACGAAGCGGCTGCGAAGGATGGCGTAGAACCACGGCGCGAACGGCCGGGCAGGGTCGTAGGTATGTCGCGCCAGGTGCACGGTCAGCAGAGTCTCCTGGACGACGTCGTCCGTCCATGGCAACGCGCCGATGCGCGCGCGCACGAATGCGCGCGCGACGCCGGTGAGCAGCGCCAGCAGCTCGGCGTACGCCGCCTGGTTGCCGTCCTGCGCCGAGGCCATCAGCGCGGCCGCCTGACGTTCCTTGTCGGTCGTCAACGGGATCCCGGCGGTGAGACTACTACGCTGGGCACGGTCATCTGGTTACGAGGCCCGGCGCGGTAACCGCTGCGGCGGCCGGTTCGTATACCTGCCGCCATGCGACCGACGCTCGCCATCGTCCTTGTCCTCAGCACCTTCGCCCTCAGTGCCTGTTCCGAATCATCGTCTCCGACGGCGCCGGCGCCGGTCGAGACGCCCGGGGAGATGCCGCCAGTGCCGGAGCCGACCCCGGCGCCGGCACCAACGCCCGAACCGGCGCCCGCGCCAACGCCCGAACCGTCACCCGCGCCGACGCCAACCCCGACACCCGCGCCCGCGCCGCCCGCGCCGGATCCGGATCCGGCGCCAGCCCCGACGCCGCCGCCCTCGCCGTCAACGGCGCGCTACGTGGTGATCTTCGACTCGACGTGGTCGGCGGGATCGCACCCGACCGACTTCCCCGCGAGCGCGCATTACTCGGGGTTGATCGGCGGCACCCATCACGCCGGCGTGACTTTCTGGCGGGAAGGTGCGCCCGCGAGCGAAGGCATTCGCCGCATGGCAGAGCGCGGCTCGAAGTCGCCGCTCGACGGCGAGGTCAACGCCGCCATCGGCGCCGGCACCGCCGAGCACCTGCTGTCGGGACCGAGCCTCGGTACCTCGCCGGCATCGACGAGCATGGAGTTCGACATCTCGACGTCTCATCCGCTCGTCACGCTCGTGACCATGGTCGCGCCGAGCCCGGACTGGTTCGTCGGCGTCTCGGGACTGTCGCTGCAATCGAACGGGCAGTGGATCGACGAGATCCGCGTCGACCAGTACGCGTTCGACGCCGGCACGGACAGCGGGGCATCGTACGAATCGCCCGATCTCGAGACCACGCCACGGCAGTCGATCGCACGCCTGAACGGTTATCCGGTCGCGTCGGGCGGCAGCGTCGCGCCGTTCGGGACGTTCACGTTCCGTCGAATCAGATGAACGGCGGCGCGGCGCGACGCACGCGCGATCGTGGCCATCGCCGCGATCGTCAGCGCGAGCGCCGACGCCAGGAGCGCGATCTCCTCGCCGTGAAGCTGCGAGACGCCGGCGACGGTGATGACGTGATGGAGTCCGACGCCGAAGACGAGGACGCCGACGTAGAGCGGCAGGTGAGCGTAGGTCCAGACGTGGAAGCGGCGGACGTCCTCCCGTGCGCGGAGGTGACGCTCGCTCGTCGCGCCGGAGCCGTCGAAGTAGCACCACCAGATCGCGAAGACCGACGTCATGCTCAGAAAGGCCGTCGCGGCCGCTTCCGGCGTCCACGTCGCCTGGCTTTCCATGCCGTGCATGACGCCGATCATCGCCTCGCCGATGAGGATGATGGTGAAGAGGCCGAACCGCTCGGGCAGGTGCTCGGAATCCGGTGGAATCCTGGCGAGGTGTCGGGCCGTCACGAGCGGCGTGCCGAAGTCGACGGCGAGCGCGGTCGCCCAGAGCCAGAACCGCGCCGGCGTCGGCGCCGCGGCGGACGCCAGCCATAGCCCCGCGGCGGCGCCGAAACCAATCGCGTACGCCGTCGTCAACGGCCGCGATTCGGGCAGGCGGCGGGCGCGAAGATACTGCGCGACGAGGAGCAGGCGCATCGCGGCGTACGCGGCGGCAAACCCGGCGGCGTCGCGCGAGTCGAGCGCGTCCCGCGAGTTGATCGCCATCACGATCACCGCGAACATCTGCAGCAGCGTCAACACCCGCTGGATGACGTCGTCGCTGTCGAAGCGGGTGGCGTACGTCGTGTGGCCGTGCCACGCCCACCAGATCAGGACGAAGAGGAGCACCAGGCGCCCGAACGCGGCGAAGGAGTAGTCGTGGCCGAGCGGGGTCGCGACCTGCGACACCGCGGCGACGAAGACGAGATCGAAGAACAGCTCGAGCCAGGTGACCTTGCGGCCGGGCTCGTGCCCGTCACGCGAGCGAAGCGTCAGCGGCTTCGCGAACGAGGCGAGGAGTGCGGACATCGGCTCACGCGACCTCGCAGAAGACCTTGATCGCGCCCCTGGCCGACGTCAGCGTCTCGAGCAGCAGGCGATGGTTCTCCAGGCCCTCCACCGGGTGAGTGAGCAGCCGCGCGAGCCACCCCGGGTAGTCGGCTTCGCAGTGCGCCATATCGCGCACGCCCTGCTCGAAATATTCGCGGTTGGCGTTGACCGTGCCCACCATGACCTTGTTGCCGAGCACGAACTCGAGGTTGATCTTGTCGGCGTGGATCTCGACGACGCGATCGCCTCCGGTGACGCTGGAGAGCACCAGCACCCCGTTCTTTCCAAGGGCGCGCATGCTGTCGAAGACGACGCTCGAGTTGCCGGTCGCCTCGAAGATCACGTCGAAGGGGCCGTGCGCCGCCGCCCCGTCCATGATCGACGTCGCCCCGGTCGTCAGATATCGCGCGCCGATCGCCTCGAGCAGCTCCGCGTTGAGATAAGGCTTCGGCGTGCGGCCGAAGACCGTCACGTCGAGTCCGCGCAGGCGGAGCACCATCGTCGCCAGCAACCCGATGGTGCCGGCGCCCATGACCGCGGCTTTGCGCGGGCGCCACACCCGCAGGCGCCGCTGGATCTCGTAGGCCTGCGCGATGCCTTTTTCCACGACGGTCGTCGGCTCGAGCAGCACCCCGACTTCCTTGAGCCCGTTCGGGATCTTGACGATGAACTCGGCGTCGTCGACGTAGTACTCGCAGAGATAGCCGTGGCGGAGATTGATGCCGCGTTCGAAGTAGGTGTCGTCCGTCGTCATATCGTTGGTGCCGATGACGTCGTAGATGCTGCCGCCGGGACGCCGGACGGTGGCGACGACGTAGTCGCCCGGCGCCAGCTCGGTGACGTTGGCGCCGACCTCGACGACCTGGCCGAAGCTCTCGTGGCCGGTGATCAGGTAGTCGAAGCCGGGCGGCGCCATGCCGTACTCGGCGGCGTTGATCTCGCGGTCGGTGCCGTCGACGCCGACACGGAGCACTTTGACGAGGACGCCGCGGCCGTTGGCAATCTCCGCCAGGCTCGGCATCGGCGCATCGACCAGACGCATCGTGTTCGCCTGGCCGGGGGTCACGGCAATCGCTTTCATCGCATCTCTCCAGACTGCTGTAGAAGTTTGGCGACCAGCCCGGTCCAGCCGGTCTGATGGCTGGCGCCGAGTCCGGCGCCGGTGTCACCGTTGAAGTACTCATGGAAGGGCACGAGGTCCGACCAGTGCGGATTGCGCTGGAACGTCTCGTTGCCGCCGAACACGGGGCGGCGTCCGTGGTCATCCTTCAGGAAGATGCGGGACAACCGCTGCGAGATCTCGCGCGCGACCTCGGCGAGCGTCATCAGCCGGCCAGAGCCGGTCGGGCACTCCACCTTGAAGCCGTCGCCGTAGTAGTGATGGAACTTCTGCAGCGACTCGACGAGCAGGTAGTTGACCGGGAACCACACCGGCCCGCGCCAGTTCGAGTTGCCGCCGAAGAGACCGGTGGACGATTCTGCCGGCTCGTAGTCCACCCGGTGCTCGTGGCCGTTGACCTCGAGCACGTAGGGTCGATCCTTGTGCGCGCGCGAAAGCGCGCGGATGCCGTAAGGCGACAGGAACTCGCGTTCGTCGAGCATGACCGCGAGCACGGCCCGCAACTGGTCCTCGGTCATCACCGAGAGCAGCCGCCGCTCGCCATGGCCCGGCGTCTTCAGGCAGGCGACGTTCTTCGTGAGATCGCGGCGGTGCTTCACGAACCACTCGAGGCGGCGGTGGAAGCCGGGTAGCCTCGCGAGCACATCAGGCTCGATCGTCTCCACCGCGAAGAGCGGGATGAGGCCGACCATCGATCGCACCTTGAGCGGGTAGTGATCGCCGTTGGGCAGGTGCAGGACGTCGTAAAAGAAGCCGTCGTCGTCGTTCCACAGCGTGATGCCCTCGTTGCCACGATTGCTCATCGCGTGGGCGATGTAGAGGAAGTGCTCCCAGAACTTGCTGGCGACGTCCTCGTAGGCCGTGTTGTGCCGCGCCAGCTCGGTGGCGATGGCGAGCAGATTCAGCGTGTACATCGCCATCCAGCTCGTGCCGTCGGACTGCTCGAGATGGCCGCCGGTCGGCAACGGCGCGCTGCGATCGAAGACGCCGATGTTGTCGAGGCCGAGGAAGCCGCCCTGGAAGACGTTCATGCCCTCGGCGTCCTTGCGATTGATCCACCAGGTGAAGTTGAGCAGCAGCTTGTGAAAGACGCGCTCGAGGAACGCCAGGTCGCCGGCGCCGCGCTGCTTCTTCTCGATCTTGTAGACCCGCCACGCCGCCCACGCGTGGACCGGGGGATTGACGTCGCCGAAGGCCCACTCGTACGCGGGGAGCTGGCCGTTCGGATGCATGTACCACTCGCGGAGCAGCAGCGTCAGCTGGTCCTTCGCGAAGTCGGCGTCGACGAGCGCGAGCGGCACGGCGTGAAACGCAAGATCCCACGCCGCGTACCACGGGTACTCCCACTTGTCCGGCATCGAGATCACATCGGCGTTGTAGAGCTGCGGCCAGTCGCGGTTGCGTCCGTTGCGCCGGTTCTCCGGCGGCGGCGGTTGTCCCGGGTCGCCGACCAGCCAGTCGCGCACCACGTAGTGGTAGTACTGCTTCGACCAGAGCAATCCGCCGAGCGACTGACGCATCACCTGTCTGGCGTCGGCCGAGAGCGACGCCGGGATTACCTGCGCGTAGAACTCGTCGGCCTCGCGGCGCCGCGCCGCGAACACGTCTTCGAAGTCGGCGCCGACGGCGTCGCGATCGAGGCCCGCCGGCAGCCGATCCGTCAGCCGCAACCGGATCTCGATCGTCTGTCCGGGATCGATGGCGAGCTCGTAGTGGGCAGCGGCTTTCGTGCCGACCTCCTGCGGATTCACCGCATCGCGCGCGCCATGGACAACGAAGTCGTTGATGCCGTCCTTGACGAAGGCGGTACGCGGCTCGCTCTGAAACAGCCGGCGCGTATTGGTGTCGTTCTCCGTGAAGAGCAGCTCCGGCGTGCCTTCGCACAGCAGCCAGCGCCGGCCGTACTTCGGCTCGGCCAGCTCGATGGCCGTCGTCGCCTGCGACGCCCGCCCGAGGCGCGGCATGACGACGTCGGCCTGACCCCAGGCCCACGTGTTGCGGAACCAGACGGTGGGCAGCACGTGCACCGCCGCCCGTTCGGGACCACGATTGGTGACCGTGATCTTGGCCAGGACATCGTCGGGCGATCCCTTGGCATATTCGACGACGACGTCGAAGTAGCGATCGCCGTCGAACACGCCGGTGTCGGCGAGCTCGAACTCCGCCTGGTCCTTGCCGCGGCGCCGGTTCTCGTCGACGAGCTGCGCGTACGGAAACGCGGCGTGCGGATACTTGTAGAGGTACCGCATGTAGGAGTGCGTCGGCGTGCTGTCGAGGTAGAAGTAGTACTCCTTGACGTCCTCGCCGTGGTTGCCCTCGTTGCCGGTAAGACCGAAGAGCCGCTCCTTGAGGATCGGATCGCGTCCGTTCCAGAGCGCCAGCGCGAAGCAGATGCGCTGGTGCCGATCGCAGATGCCGGCGAGTCCGTCCTCGTTCCAGCGATAGGCGCGCGAGCGCGCGTGATCGTGCGGGAAGTACTCCCAGGCGTTGCCGCCGGCGCTGTAGTCCTCGCGCACCGTGCCCCAGGCGCGCTCGCTGAGGTAGGGACCCCAGCGCTTCCAGTGGGCGCGGCGATCGCGCGCTTCGTCGAGGCGGGCCTGCTCGGCGCCGTGACGTCGTGGCTCGTGCATGTCGGCAGTTTGGATGCCGGGGTGCGGTTCGGGTGTCGCGACAGCGTTCAGTGTCGGCATGACGGTCTCCACGCGGCTAGCGATGGCCGGCGATGTTCAGCCGGAGTCGATACAGGCCGGTTTGCGCCGTCAGGTACAGCGTCCGGTAGTCGGCGTCACCCCAGGCGAGATTGTGCGGATGCTCGGGGCCGGTGAACGTGCCGAGGAGGCGGCCGTCGGCCGCGAAGATCCAGATGCCACCCGGCCCCGACGCATAGACGTTGCCGCGCTCGTCGACCTTGATGCCGTCGAGGGCGTCCTCGCCTGGCGCGGAAGTCATGTCGTAGAAGACCGAGCCCTGGCCGAGCGTGCCGTCCGACTGCAGCGGGTAGCGCATGATCACCTTGCGTGTCTCATCCCAGTTGCCGACGTAGAGGAACTGCTCGTCCGGCGAGAAGGCGAGGCCGTTCGGCCCGGTGAGGTCGGTGGCGAGCTGCTGCACCTTGCCGTCGGCGATCCGGTAGACCCCACTGAGCGTCAGCTCCTTGCGCGGGTCGTCGAAGACCTTCGGCAGGCCGAAGGGCGGATCGGTGATGTAGAGCGATCCGTCGGACTTGTAGACGAGATCGTTCGGGCTGTTGAAGCGCCTGCCCTCGTAGCGATCGGCCACAACGGTCAGCACACCGTTCTTCTCGAGCCGCGTGACCCGGCGGTTGCCGTGCTCGTTGATGGTCAGCCGGCCGTCGCGATCGATCGCCAGGCCGTTCGATCCGGGCTGCCGGTACTCGCCGATGTCGGCGCCCGCGTAGCCGCTCTTGGTGCGATACACCGTCACCTGGCCGTCCGGCGCCCAGCGATAGATCGTGTTGTCGTTCGGATCGCTGAAGAGCAGATACCCGTCCGGATGCCAGACCGGGCCTTCGGTGAACGTGAATCCGCCGGCGAGGTGTTCGAGGACGGCGCCAGCGGGCAGGATCGCGTCGAGCGCCGGGTCTACGCGCGTCACCTTCAATGGCGCCTTGCTGATCGCGCTGGCCGCGTCGTAGAAGTCGAGCGTCGCCGATCGGATCCAGATGAAGTTGGCTGGCGGCTGCGACAGCGGGCCGTTGGCGCCGAAGATCGCGATCTGAAATTGCTGTCCGGGCCGCACGTCGCGGCCGACGACGACGCGGTTGGGCGCGTTCCAGCCTTTGACGAGCGCGCCTCCGGTCTGGCCCAGCACCGTGGGCAGCTGGCCGTTGACCCAGATCTCGGCGTAGTCGTCGACGACGACCTCGAGGATTGCGGTCGATCCCGTCGGATCGAACGTGCCGATGCGCCCGGGAATCGTCGCGCTGAAGCGATACCAGTTGAACGACAGCCGTCCCTTGCCGCGGCGGTCCATCAGCGATTCCGGCGCGATCGCCGGCCAGGACGAGTCGTCGAAACCCTCGACGCCGGCGTGCGGCTCGATGTCGTGGGTGCGAGTCGGTGCGCCGCTCGCCTTGAGATCGGCGCCGACCGCGCGATGTTCGACCTCGACGATCTTCGCGTCCGCGTAACGCCACTGGCCGTTGATCGTCTTCATTCCGGCTGTGGTCATGAGATCGACGACCGCTCTCGGCCGGCGGGCCGGCGCGTCGGCGGTGGTCTGCGTCGAGCGGCGGGCCTCGAGGCCGACAGTGACGCCGATGATCGCAGCAGCGAGCGCGAAATGGCGTGCGCTCATCGCTGCACCGCCAGCGCCGGGGCCGCGACCTTGACGACGTAGTACTCGATCGTGCCGTTCACGGTCTTGAACCAGTGCGCGACGCCGTTCGGGACGACGATGACGTCGCCGGCCCTGATCTCGCGCGTCTCGCCGCCGTCGACCGAGACGCCGCGAATCTCGTCCGGAGCGGTGACCTTCGCGTCGACGATCGCGCCGCCGGTAACGAGCGTCGCCGTGCCCGACTGCACATAGATGATGTCGATCTCGCGCTCGTGAATCTCGGCCTGGCCGGCCGCGGTGCGGCGGCTCGTGTGCACCTGAAAGTTGCGATGCTCCGGACCGAGGAGAACCGCGCCCTTCGCGAACGAGGTCGCGACCGCGTCCTTCGCGAAGTAGTCGACCGCTTGCGCGGCATTGGTGATCGTCAGCGCGTTGGCGCCGGCGATCGCGAGCTCTTCGTCCTGCTGCGCGCTGGCAGCGCCGCTGACGCCGACGCCGCCGACGACCTGGCCGTCGACGACCACGGGCACGCCACCCTGGAGCGGCGTGAAATCGTTGAGCGCGATCATCGGCGTCCGGCCGTTCTTGATCACGTCTTCGAAGAAGCGCGTCGGCTTCTTGAACAGGGCGGCGGTGCGAGCTTTACCGATGGAGATGTTGGCGCCGGCCGCGAAGGTGTTGTCGAGCCTTTCGACCGCGATCAGGTTGCCGCCGTCGTCGACGACGGCGATGACGCCGCCGGGCGCGCCTTTCGCGTGCGCTTCGGCGACGGCGCCGGCGATCACGCGCCGGGCGCCTTCGCGGGTCAACGACGGCTTGGCCGCGACCTGCGCCGAGACCGGCCGGGGCAGCAGCGCCAGACTCGCGATCAGGAACACAGTACTCACATGGAACGGACGCATCGAGTTCTGACCTTTCAAGGGAAAGGGGCCGCCGGACATACGCCGGACCGGCCCCGGGTTGACGGCGTGCGTGGTTACTTGAGCGAGACCGGCGTCGCGAATGCCGCTTCGCCGAGGTTCGCTTCCGCCCAGGCGCAGTAGATCTCCACCTTGGCGACGTTGTTGATGTAGGCCGGCAGCGTGATCGTCTTGCTCAGGCGATCGCCCTTGAGCATCAACCGATCGAGCAGATAGGTGGTGCCGTTGGCGTCGATCACCATCCAGTGCGGATCGGGCGTGTCCGGCGTCTTGAAGTCGTCGGACAGCGTGAGCGTGTGCTTCGCGCCGTCCTTCGCGTAGGTGACCATGCCGGTGTTGGCCTTGGCGCCGGAGAACTTCGAGCTGGTGATGGACAGGCTCTTCGCCTCGGTGCCGCCGCCGAACATCGCCGCGCCGGTGGCGACTGCGATCGCGACGCCAAGCACGAACGTTGCAGCTTTCTTCATGACTGTCTTCGTCTCCTTTGTGAGTATGTCGTTGCCGTTGAACGCGCTTCGTCGCGTCACGGACCTACGATGCTTCCGCCTCGAGAAGGTTTCCGTTCATCACGCGCAACACTTCGCCGAGCGACCACGCCTGGAACAGGCAGCCGCGCGGATCGTGCGGCGCGTCGCCGTCGGCGATCTCCGGCAGGTGTCCGAGACCCGCTCGCTCGCGACAGTCGAGGAGCGGGCGCAGGAATCGCTGCCTCGCCTCCGCCTTCGCCGCTCCGGTATTGCCGCGGACGCGCGCCCACGCCTCGGCGAACGGACCCATCAGGAATGGCCACACCGTGCCCTGGTGATAGGCGCGATCGCGCTCTGACGGCGAACCCCCGTACCGTCCGATGTAGCCAGGTTCCCCGGGCGCAAGCGATCGCAGGCCCATCGTCGTGAGCAGCGTCGCCTCGACGAGGTCGACGACGCGCCTGGCGCGCGCTCCGGTAAGAATCGGTCGCGGCAGGCCGCCGATCGCGAAGATCTGATTCGGACGCAGCAAGCCGTCGACGCGCCCCGGAACGTGATCGACGTCGACGACGTCGTAGAGGCAGCCGCGCGCCTCGTTCCAGAATCTGCCGGCGAATGATTCCAGGGCCCGATCGAGGAGCGGCCGCCACGCGCCGTTGTGCTGACTGACGAAGTCGAGTGCGTTGATCCAGAGCGCCTGCACTTCGACCGGCTTGCCGACGCGCGGCGTGACGACCTCGTCGCCAATCTTCGCGTCCATCCACGTCAGTTGCGTGCCCGGACCTCCGGCTGCGATCAGACCGTCGGCGTCGGCGTGAATGCCGAAACGCGTGCCGCGGGCGTAGCCGGCGACGATGGCGTCGACCGCGTCGATCAGCTGCCGTCGATGGAGCTCGGTGAGCCCGCGCTGATGCCTGCCAGCGCAGAGCAGGTCGCGAACGGCGACGACGAACCAGAGCGACGCGTCGACGGAGTTGAACTCGGGCGTGTCGCCGGCGTCGGGAAAGCGGTTGGGCAACATGCCCTCGGAGACGGCACCCGCCCAGGAAAGCAGGATGCGACGCGCCGTCGACACACGGCCGGTCGCCAGGCACAAGCCGCGAAGTGCGATGAACGTGTCGCGGCCCCAATCGGTGAACCAGGGGTAGCCGGCGATCGTCGTGCAGCCGTCGCCGCGGCGGACCAGGTACTGATCGGCGGCGCGATGGAGACGCGACTTGTAGGCCTGGCGGCGCGCCATCTCGCTGCGCCGCATCCGCACCGCCGCGCCGGCGGCGTCCTCCTGCAGCATCGGCGCCGACGTCGGCTCGAGAATCCAGTGCGCGTCGCCGGCGGCGAGATCGAACGTCAGCACGCCGGGGCTGGCGAGATCCTCCTGGCAGTCGAGCCCGCGGTCTCGCTCCTCCTGGTAGAGAAAGTTCCGGTACCACTCCGGCGCGTGCTCGTACGTCGCATTGGCGTAGCTGCGAACGCCAGGCACGCCGGCGTATGTCGGCCATTCGACGATGCCTGCGGCCGGCTGGTGCGCCTCGAACGGAAAGGCGCC
>DASTCC010000543.1:0-4107 GCA_035711465.1 Vicinamibacterales bacterium | reverse complement strand
TGTAGATGTAGCGATCGGCGAGGACGATGAACCCCGCCTTCAGCGCCGGGATGATCTCCTTCTCGAGCCGATCGGCGAAGTCGCACGCGTAGAGCAGCACGAAGGTGAGCTTGTTCAGCGTGTTGCTCGACTTGGCCAGCTCGATCGTCGGCGCCATCAGCGGCGATCGCGTCCAGCCCGTCTCGACGACGCCGTAGCCCTGGACTTCGAGCCACTCGCGCAGCAGCCGGATCTGCGTCGACCGGCCGACGCCGTCGGTGCCTTCGAGCGCGATGATCTTGCCCGGGTAGCTGCCGATGTTGATGTACGGCAGCCCATGCCCGTAGTAGAGCCCCGGCGTGACGCCGCCGTGTGCGCCCTGCTCGGGAGAATCGGCGCTCATCCCTGCTGCTCCAGGTTCTCGGACACCAGCCGGCGAAACACGCGCTGCTGGTCCGTGATGCTGCCGGCCGCGTCGACGACGCTCAAGCCGTGTTCGGGCACGATGCGGTCGTACTCCTCGAGCACCTTGCCCTGAAAGAGACGGAAGCTCTCGGTCGGATTGGCGCTCCACCCCAGGTCCATGCCGGCCTCGTAGAACTTGAGCTTCACCCGCCGCGCCAGCAGTCGATCGAGCGAGACGTCGATGTTCACCCGGAAGTAGACGGCGAGGTTGGGACGGACCGCGAAGCTGTAGAGGTCGCGCACCCACTGGCGATCGACGCCGCGGGCGACGTCGCGCGCGAAGGCGGTGTAGGCGTAGCGATCGGCGAGCACGATCATCCCGGCCTTCAGCGGCGGCACGATCTTGTAGAGCAGCCGATCGGCGAAATCGGTGGCGTGGAGCAGGCTGAACGTCATCGGCGTCAGCGCGTTCTTCTTCTTGCCGCTCTTGGTCGCCGCCTTGACCAGCGCCGACGAGTTCCACTCAGTGACGAACACGCGATGGCCGCTGGCGCTGAGCCACTTGGCGAGCAGCGCCAGCTGCGTCGTCTTGCCCGATCCGTCGATGCCCTCGACCACGAAGAGGCGTCCGGGGTAGCTGTGGGGAGTGTCGAGCGTGTTCAGCATGAGCGGGGACGGCCCTCCTGGGACCCCGGGGGGTCAGGGAAAACTCTATCGGTTTTTGGAAAAGCTCGCCGAGGGGCGCGCCATGGCGTGTGGCGGCCCAGAGCTCGAGCTCGGCATCCCCGCGTGTTTTCAGGCCGATCGCGAGCGCCGGGTCGCCGAGGGTGATCTTGAGGTCCGTCACGACCTGCGTGTGGCTCCGATCGAGGCCCTCGGCCAGCCGGACGATGGCCGCGAGCACGCGCACGACCTCACGCCGCTTCTTGGGCAGCCGCTTGAAGCCCTCGTGCGATTTCTTCGGCGTGCCGCGTCGGTGGTAGCGGGCGATGAGCGCGATGATCTCGGTCTCCTCGGGATCGAAGCCGCGCAGATCGCCGTGCTTGATCAAGTAGTGCGAGTGCTGATGATGGCCCTCGTAGCTGATGTGATGGCCGATGTCGTGGAGGAGCGCGCCGAACTCGAGCCATTCGCGTTCACGCGAGCCGAGGCCGTGCAGCTCGACGGTGGCGTCGAAGATCGCGAGCGCCAGCCGCGCCACCTGGCTGGCGTGTGGCTGTGCATAGCTGCAGCGCTCGGCCAGCTCGATGACGCTGCGGCGGCGCACGTCCGGGTATCGCTCGGCCTTGCGGATCTGGGCGCGGTTGCGGTGGATGTAGTCGAGCACCAGCCCTTCGCGCAGCGCGAAGTCGCAGAGCGTGATGTCTTCGGCGGCGAGGGCGTCGAGAATCGTGTCGAGCAGCAGGATCCCGACCGGCGCGAGATCGGCGCGCCGCGGATCGAGGCCGGGAATCTTCAGCCGCGCGGCGAGCGGCATCCTGACCAGCCGATCGCGCAAGCGTCGCACGTCCTTCGTGGCGACGCGCAGATTGCGGACCTCGTCGACCGGGCGCCGCCGCCCGGCGGCCAGCGCGCCGAGTGACAGGATAGTGCCCGACGCGCCGATCACGCGCTGATATCCACGCCCGACGATCTGCCTGAGATAGGCCGCGCACTCGCGCCGCACGTGGCGCACCAGCCGAGCGGCGTCGCCGGGCGTCATCGGATCGTTCGTGCCGAAGCGCTCGGTGAGCCGGATGGCGCCGAGCTTGAAGCTGCGTGCCATCTCGACGCGCGCCGACGTGCCGAGCGTGATCTCGGTGCTGCCGCCGCCGATGTCGATGACGACGGAGGCGCGCCGGCCGACGTTGACGGCATAGGCCGCGGCCAGATGAATCAGCCGCGCTTCCTCGGTGCCGGAGATGACGCGGATCTGGAGGCCGACGTTGCGGCGGGCGGCGGTCAGGAAGTCGCCGCCGTTGTCGGCTTCGCGCACGGCGCTCGTCGCCGAGGCGATGATTTCGTCGACGCCGTGCGATTCGGCGATTTGCCGGAACTTCGACAGGGTCTGCATGGCCGTCGCCACCGCCGCGTCCGGCAGGATGCGTCCTTCCAACACCCCGGCGCCCAGACGTATCATGTCCTTCTCCCGATCGATGACGTCGAAGGACAGATCGGGCCTGATACGGCACACGATCATGTGGACCGAGTTGCTCCCGACATCGATGGCCGCTATCCGCATGGTGACGTGGTGGTGACGCGGGGCGAGGTGAGGTGGATGGGCCATGCTACCACGCTGGTTTCAACCCATCTTTCCGCCCTGTTGCGCCGCCGCGCCGCCGCATTCGCCGAAGAACTTCCGCGCGCCGTCGACGGCGAGCCGCGCGCCATCCACCAGGCGCGGGTCGCGTCGCGGCGTCTGCGCGAGATCCTGCCGATCGTCGGCGTGGCCAGCGGCATCGACGTCGGCGGCCTGCGCCGCGACGTCCGCAAGGTGACGCGATCGCTCGGCCGCATCCGCGAGCTCGACGTCACCGCGAAGCGGCTGCGGACCGCGGCGCGCGAATGGCGCTGGCCGCTCGCGCTCGTCGAGCGGATCGAGCGCGGACGCGCGGCCGATCGCGCCGACCAGCTCGCCGCCACGTCCGATCGCTATTCGGATCAGGCGATCGCGCGGCTGCTCGGCGATCTCGACGCGCTCGTCGGACGGGACGATCTGAACACCGACATCCGCGCCGCCAACGCGCATCTGGCGCTGCAGCTGCGCCGCCGCGTCCGCCGCTTCACCGCGGCGCTCGATCGGGCCGGCACGATCTACGCGCGCGAGCAGCTGCATCAGGTGCGTATCGCCGCGAAGAAGCTGCGCTACACGCTCGAGATCGTGCGCGAAGGCGCGGGCGTGCCGATCGGCCGCGAGATCGCGCGCGTCCGCGCGCTGCAGACGCTGCTCGGCGACCTGCACGATCTGCAGGGGCTGCAGGCGCGCATCCTCACCGCGGCGACACAGCCGGGTCTCGACCGATCCGAAGTCAAGGCGATGGAGCGCTGGCAGCGCCGCATCGAGACCGCCTGCCGCGAGCTGCACGCGCGCTTCGTCCGCCAGCGCCCGGCATTACACCGGCTGGCGGCGTCGCTCGCCAGCGACACGCTCTTTCAGTTCGTCGACCGGCGCCCCCGACGGATGGTCGTCGCCCGGGCTGCGGTGGTCCGACGCGGCGCACGAGGCGCCAGACGATGAGTGCGAAGGCTCCGATGAAACGCCGCGAGGCTGGCCGTACGCGCGGCTGCACGCTGTATCTGGTCCGGCACGCGATCGCCGCCGAGCGCAGCGACGAGTGGCCCGACGACTCGAAGCGCCCGCTCACGCACAAGGGCCGCGCCAGAATGCGCGAGGTCGTTCGCGGCCTCGCCGCGCTCGGCGTCGAGATCGACGTCGTCGCCACCAGCCCGCTGGTACGCGCCGAGCAGACCGCGCAGATCCTGGTCGCCGGGTTCACGCCGAAGCCGGTGCTGGCGTCCCTCGACGCGCTTGCCCCCGGTCATTCGCCGGCGGCCGTCGCAAGAGCCCTCGAGGCCCACTCCGGCGCGCGCGCGATCGCGCTCGTCGGCCACGAGCCGGGGATGGGCGAACTGGCCGCCTGGGTCATCGGTGCGCATACGGCCATCCCGTTCAAGAAGGGCGGCGTCGCCCGCATCGACGTCGCGACGCTGCCCCCGCACGGCAGCGGACAGCTGGTGTGGGTC
>DASTCC010000542.1:0-4766 GCA_035711465.1 Vicinamibacterales bacterium | reverse complement strand
CACCATCGCCGACGTTCGCCGCGAGGGCAGCGCGGTCCTCTCGTCGCCGGACCAGCCGGCGGATCAGCGCGCAGAGATCGACGTCGTCACGCTCCGCGAGCAGACGGTCGGAGGCGTCCGCCAGGCGCTGTGGACGCTGCTCGCGGCGGTCGGCGCGGTGCTGCTCGTCGCGGTCGTCAACATCGCGCTGCTGCTGTTGACGCGCGGAGCGACGCGGGCGCGCGAGCTCTCGGTGCGCATGGCGATTGGCGCCAGCCGCGGCCGGCTGCTGCGCCAGCTCTTCGTCGAAAGCACGGTGCTCGGGGTCGCCGGCGGATTGGCGGGCGTCGCGGTTGCTGCCGTCGCGCTGCGCGCGCTGCTCGCGTCGGCGCCGGCGGAGCTGCCGCGCGCGCATGAGATCGGTCTCGATCTGCCGACGCTGGCATGCGCGTTCGCGCTGACCGTCGCCGCCAGCCTCGGCTTCGGCCTGCTCTCGGCCGGGCGCACGCTCGAGATCGATCTGCGTGCGGCGCTCGGCGGCGGCTCCCGCCTCGGTGCGCTCTCGCGCGGGCTCTCGAACCGCCTGCATCTGCTCGCGGCGGCAGAACTCGCGCTGACGATGGTGCTGCTGGTCGTCGCCGGCCTCCTGATTCGCAGCTTCGTCCGCGTCGCGACACTCGATCCCGGCTTCAGTCCACGGGGCGTCCTCGCGTTTCAGATCAACCTGCCGGCGAACCGCTATCCGGATGCCGTGGAGCGAGTGACGCTCGGCGAGACGCTCCTGTCACGCATCCGGGCGCTCGGACCGGTGCAGCGGGCGGCGATGACCGTGGCGCTGCCGAACCGGCAGAGTGGCGCCAACTTCGCGTTCGTGGCCGAGGGCGAAACGTTTACGTTCGACCCGGCCTCGATGCAGACGGCCGAAACGCGCACGGTCAGCGACGGCTTCTTCGAGACGATGGGCATGCCGCTCGTCGCCGGACGCGCGTTCACGGTCGCCGACGACGCCCGAACCGAAGACGTGTGCATCGTGAGCGAAGGCGTCGTGCGCAAGTACCTGCGCGGCCGCGATCCGATTGGGCTGCGTATCGTGTATCCACAGGGCGGCGGCGCGCGCATCGTCGGCATCGTCCCGGACGTCAGGCCGGCGACGGCGGGCGCCGATCCGAAGCTCGCACTCTATCTGCCGATGCGCCAGAAGGCGCGCATGTTCGATTGGCAGACCAGCCTCCACTTCGTCATCCGCGCCGAGCGTCCCACGGCGCTCGTCCCCGATATCCGCAAGCTGGCGACCGCGCTCGATCCGGTGATGCCGGTCTACAACGTCCGCACGCTCGACGCGGAGCTGGCCACCATCGTTGCCGCGCCGCGATTCAACGCGCTCGTGCTGTCGCTGTTCGCGTTCGTCGCGCTGGCGCTCGCCTGCGTCGGCACCTACGGCGTGTTCGCCTACGTCGTCAGCCAGCGCACGCTCGAGATCGGGATTCGCACCGCGCTCGGCGCCACAGCCGGCCAGGTGCTCTGGCTGGTGATGCGCCGCGGCGGCGTCGTGCTGATGGCCGGCGCCGCGACGGGCCTGCTGGCGTCGCTCGCCGCCGGCAGGCTGCTTGCGAGCCAGCTCTTCGAACTCAATCCCGCCGATCCGGCGACGCTCGCGGGGACCACGGCGCTGCTCGTCGGCTTCGGGTGTCTCGCGACCTGGCTGCCGGCGCGACGGGCCCTCCGCATCAAGCCGCTCGACGCCTTGCGCGAGATGTGAGCGGCCGGTACGCGCCGGACGCGCTCGAGATGACCACGCCGCAGGTCCGGCCTCGCGGCGGCACACGAGGGGAGCAGATCATGCGTGCAGCACAGTGGATATGGATGGCCATTCTCGCCGTCGTCCTTCCGACGTTGGCGGGAGCGCAGGAGCGCCGATCGTCCGGCCCGGGCGGACCGCCGCCCTACAACATCGAGAAGGAGCAGACGATCACCGGCCGGATCGTCGAGTCCAGGACCGTCGGCGAGGAGATGGGCCGGCCGATGGTGATCCTGACGATTACCGTCGAGAACCGCCGGCTGCACGCGTTGCTGGCGCCGCCGGACTTCGTACAGAAGCAGCGCGTGCCGCTCGAGTCCGGAAAAACAGTGGAGCTGAAGGCGGTACCGGGTTATCGCGTAAACGGCGAAGACGCGGTGATGGTGCGTGAAGCGAAAGTGGGCGAGGCGACGCTGACCCTTCGCGAGAAGGACGGGACGCCCCGCTGGCCGTCGGCGAGCGGACGCTAGCGCGCCGACCGGCCCTGGATGCCGGCGGGTGCCTTCCCGGGCAGGGCTTCGCTCGGGACGACGATTTCGCCCGCCGGCGGCGGCCGGCGCGTGCGCGGCCGGATGCCCTTGCCGAAGCCCGGCGGCAGCACGATCAGGGCTGTGGCGGCGGCGAGCGCCAGCAGCATCACCACCGACGCAGCGGCCGCTCTGCGCGACATGACTGGAGCCGGCGCGGAGCGGCCGACGAGGCGGGCGATGCGATCGAGCAGCGGTCCGGCCGACGCCGACGCGGCGACGGCCATCGGATCGCAGCGCGACTCTTCGAGCGTCGCCAGCGCACGCGCGTAGACGACGCGATCCCGTCCGTCCGCGACGGCCGCGTCGTCGCAACGGAACTCGCGCTCCCGGCGGACCTGATGGGACAGCCATCGGGCCGCCGGGTGGAAGAAGAGCAGGGCGTCGACGACGACCTGCAGGAGGTTGACAAGGTAGTCGCGAGCGCGCACGTGCGCGAGCTCGTGCGCGAGCACCGCTTCCAGCTGCGCGGTCGACAGGGTCGTGAACGCCGCCGGCGGCAGGACCACCACCGGGTGCCGCCAGCCCAGCACCATCGGCACGTCAACCCGGTCCGACGTGCGGACATCGACGCCGCGGCCGATCGCCATGCGTGCGGCGAGAAGGGCGACGACGTCCTGGATCTCGTCCGGTGCGGCGTCGGTGATGTTCCGGCGCAGCTGTCTGGCGCCGTGCCACTGCCGAAGCAGTCGCGTCAGCAGCAGGACGACGCCGACGATCCACATCAGCGCGAGCATCGGCACAATCCAGTTCGCCACGGTGAACAGCGTCGGCAGGCCGACGGCACGATCGACCGACTCGAGCACGGTCATCCGGCTCGCCCGGGCGACATCGTCGATGCCGAAGCGCCACGTCGCCAGCGGCAGCAGCGCCGACAGCGCCAGGCCGGCGCAGGCGACCGCATACCGAACCCGGGGCGATCGGCCGCGCAGGCACGCCAGCACTATCGCGGTGAGGCCGGCGATCAAGGCCGTCTGCCAGACCGCGTGGAGGAGCGTGCGGCCGATCGTGTCGACGAGGAATTCGCGCAACGGCAGCATCGCAGTCATCGATCCTTCTCCTCGATCTCGTCGAGCAGCGCGCGAATCTGACGGCGCTCCTCGATCGAGGCTTTTCGCGACGCCAGCGCCTGCATCACCAGGTTGGTCGGCGAACCATCGAAGGCGCGAGCAACGAGATCGCGCAGCAGGCCTTGCTGCGTCTGCCGCTGCGTTCGGGCGGCGCGATAGATCTGCGGCCGGACGCCATCGTCGCGAACGAGCGATCCTTTCGCGGTCATGATCTGCATGAACTTGAGGACGGTCGAATAGCCCATGCCGCGCGCGGCGGCGAGCTCACGGTAGACCTCGCGCACGGAGCTCGGGCCGCGCTTCCAGAGGACTTTCAGGATCTCCAGCTCGCTGCCGGTCGGCAGATCGGAACGCTCGCGGGCCATGCCCGGCAGTATGACACGAACGAATTCGTCAATCCGGCCGTCAGCGCTCGAGGACGAACCTGTGTGCGGACGACCGGCAAGTGGCTCTCGGGTGGTCGTCGTCGGCCGGAAGGGCGTCGTAGAGCTTGATCGCGCCGTCGTAGGTTCCGGCCATTCCCGTCGGCGTCACGTCCGAGACGATTCGGCCGGTCAGCATCAGGACGCCGTCCGCCAACCGTTCGACGACCGTGGGGTAGCTGGGAGCCCCACCCCAGTCCCATGTTGGAAAGAAGTCCCCAAGATCGAAGGTGACGTCGCTCATCTGGAGCACGCCGAGCATCCTGTCGCCGTAACTGCCGACGGTCACGAACTCCGTATCTTTCAGATCCAGCAGCAGCGACCGATCGTCTTGCAGCAGCACGGCCCGATAGATGCGCGTCCGTAGCGCGTCAGGAAACGCCGCCCCGCCTTCGCAGGTGCCGCCGCCGATCGTCAGCCTGTAGGTGCCGCGCAGGTCTGGACGTTCGCGCGTCTGAAGCAAACTGACGGCGACGAAGTTCGTTTCGGGCGCCCGAAGCGAGCGGGCGAACGACGCGAATCCATCTTTCGTGACTCGAATCTCGGTATCAGGAGAGACCCCATAGATGACGAAGCCGCCGTCGAAACCCGTCGTCGTGGTCGCTCCTGCCGTGTCGCCGCGGGTGACCTCGACGCGGGCCCCGAAGATCGACGGGTTGGGATGCGTCGCGTCGCTGACCCGGCCGCGAAGCACGACCAGGCCCCTGGGCAGGGACACGACTTGTCGAGAGTGCGTCACCCCCTTGAACTCGACGTGCGCAGCCGCTTCACCCGGCACTCGCGCCACGAACCGGTTCGACCCCTCATGCGACAGCACCGTGGCGTCGGTGCTGGACCATTGCGATTCGCCGGTCACGTCGCGGAGGGTGCCGTCGGCGAAGGTCGCCGTCGCCCGGAAGTCGGCGCTCTCGCCGGGAGCGATCGTTCCGGGACCTTCGACCGTGAGCCTCGTGACCCTAACCGCCGGTGT
>DASTCC010000541.1:0-4542 GCA_035711465.1 Vicinamibacterales bacterium | reverse complement strand
CGCTGCCGACGTACCAGACGACCGGCGCGGCGGGCTTCGATCTCGCCGCCAGCGCCGAGGTCGTCGTCCCGCCAGGACGGATCGCGCTCGTCCCGACCGGGCTGGTCATCGAAGTGCCGGCGGGTCACCTTCTCGGCATCTTCGCGCGCAGCAGCACGCCGCTGAGGCGCGGGCTCGTCGTCGCCAACGGCGTCGGCGTCGTCGACTCCGACTACTGCGGTCCGGTCGACGAAGTGAAGATCCAGGTGCTCAACATCACCGACGCGCCGGTGACGGTCGCGCGCGGCGATCGCATCGCTCAGGGCATCATCCTCGCCTGCACGCGCGCGGAATGGGTCGACGAGGACGCGCCGCCGGCGACGCAGACCCGCGGCGGCTTTGGATCGACCGGCTGACCCTCCTTCGCTCGCGCTTCCGCGCGAGCTACGGAGGGCAAGCCCGCCTGACGTCAACGTCATCAGCCGATACACTCGGATAATGAGCGATCGCTGGCACGATCTCGTTCGCGGCTGCACGTTCGATGACTTCCTGCTGCTGCCTCAACACGGGCGCCTGCCCCGGCGCGATCCGGCGTCGGTCGATCTGTCGAGCCCGCTGACGCGGCGGCTGACACTGAAGCGGCCGATCGTCTCGGCCAACATGGACACGATCACGCGTGCCGCCATGGCGGTGGTGCTGGCGGAGGAGGGCGGCATCGGCGTCATCGACCGCGGCTTCCGGGCCGGCGACATCGCGCCGCAGGTGACGGAGGTCGAAGCGGTCAAGCGCACGCAGCACGGGGTGATCGCCGATCCGCGGGCGATCGCGCCCGGCCAGCGGCTCGCGCACGCGCGGCACATGATGACGCGCATCGGCGTCGGCACGCTCGCCGTCGTCGACGCCGACAACCGGCTCGTCGGCCTGGTCACCGAGCGCGACCTCCGCTTCGCGGCCGGCGATGCGCTCGTCGCCGATCGGATGACGCCGCGCCAGCGCCTGGTCGTGCACGAGGGCCCGCTCGATCTCGGCGAGGCCGAGCGTCTCATGGTCGCGCACAAGATCAAGAAGCTGCCGCTCGTCGACGCCGGCGGGCGGCTGACGGGCCTGATCACCGCGCGCGACCTGCTGCACCACCAGCGGCACCGCTTCGCGACGCGCGACGATCAGGGACGCCTCCGCGTTGGCGCAGCGGTCGGCGCGACCGGCGACTACCTCGAGCGCGCCGCCGAGGTGCTGCGCGCCGGGGCCGACGTGCTCGTGATCGACATCGCCCACGGCCACTCGGAGGTGATGGATCGCGCCATCAAAGCGATCCGGGCCAGGCACGCCGACGTCGACCTGATCGCGGGCAACGTCGCCACCGAAGAGGGCGCGCGCTTCCTCGCCGATCGGGGCGTCGACGCGATCAAGGTCGGCATCGGTCCCGGCGGCGGCTGCTCGACGCGCCTGACGACGAGCTTCGGCGTGCCGCAGGTCGAAGCGCTGGTGCGCTGCCGGCGCGCGGTCGGCGATGCGCTGCCCGTGATCGCCGACGGCGGCATCAAGCGCGACGGCAGTCTCGCGCTGGCGCTCATCGTCGGCGGCGACACGGCGATGCTCGGCAGCGCCTTCGCCGGTACTGAAGAGACGCCGGGCGAGATCGTGATGCGCCCGGTGGTCGTGCCCGAATCGCAGCGGGTCGTGCAGGTGCCGTTCAAGGTGTTCCGCGGCATGGCCTCGCTCGGCGCGATCCGCGATCGCCTCGATCTCGAAGACGCCGCCGCAGCGGACGTCAACGCGATGGGGGCCGAGGGCCTCGAATTCAGCGTCCCGGCGCGCGGATCGGTCCGAACGGTGATCCGCGACATGCTCAAGCACCTGTGCTCGGCCGTGAGCTACGGCGGCGCGCTGAGCCTCTCGGAGCTCCGCAAGAAAGTCGCGGCCGAGCCCGAGCGCTATCTCGTGCGCCTAACGGATGCGTCGCGGCGCGAGTCGTTCGATCGATAGCGTCGGGAGCGGGATCAATCGGTCTTGAGCGCCGCAATCGGATCCGCACGCATGGCGCGGACGATGGGCAGCGCCGCACCAATCTATGCGCTCAACGCGAGCGTAACGACTGCGATCGCCGCCGACCAGAAGTCCATCGGCGGCATATCGACGAGCGCGGATCGCAGCAGTCCGCCCGCAGACGCGAGCGGACCGCGAACAGAATGCCCAGGCCGGACGGGCACCCACGTGAAGGGCGCAGCGCGCAAATTGAGGGACTGAAAGCGACATCCGGGAATCGCAGTGTCGGAGCTTCGATCAGCAACGACGGGTCTGTGCCTACCCAGCGACTGCAGCGACGCGTGACGGCGCGGGTAGCTGGTTACCCTGAAGGTCTTCAACATGGAGGGCCACGTAGGGCCATGGAGCCGTCGGACGTCAGGCCTGGCGACCGCCTTCGGCGGCCGGTTGGAAGAATGAGCGAGTGAAAACGCAAACAGCGGAGGTCATCTGCTGCGCTGCTTGCGTTTTCACTCGCTCATTCTTCCAACCAGCCCGGCGTAGCCGGGCTGCCGGGCCTCGGTGGTCTGCTGCTTGCATCGGCGGACGGCATGACCACAGTCGATCGCGATCCGCTCGTTGCAGAAATCATCGGTGCCGCGATCGAGATTCATCACGATCTCGGTCCCGGCCTGCTGGAGTCCGTATACCAGCACTGCCTGATGCACGCGCTGATCGGGAAGGGCATCGAGGTGATGTCCGGGGTCCCGGTCGCGGTCCATTACAAGGGTGCCGTGATCGATTGTGGCTATCGTCTGGATCTGCTGGTCGGCGGTGATGTGATTGTGGAGATCAAGAGCGTCGACAAGCTGCAGCCAATCCATACCGCTCAAGTACTGACGTACCTGCGGCTGTCAGGAGCGCGTCGAGCTCTCCTGATGAACTTCAATGGACTGACGTTGAAGGAGGGATTGCGAAGCTATCTAGGCGCAAGGAGCGGCGAACCGAGATCGGCCTGAGAAGACCCTCCATGGCCCTCTATGGCCCTCCATGTTGAAGAACGCTCTTACCGCCCCTTCGACACGTACACCGCAAACCCGCCGCTCGTCTTCACCGGCGCGACCTGCCAGGTGTGGTTGCCGCGCGCCACGGTGTGGCCCGCGATCAGGCCGATCGTCGCGCCCAGGGTGACGTCGCTCAGCCAGTGTGTGTTGTCGCGCACCCGCGACCAGCCGATGACGCTGGCCACGCCGTAGGCGGGAATGCCCGCCTTCCAGCCGAAGTGCCGATGAATCACCGACGCGCTCGCGAACGTCGCCGAGGTGTGGCCCGACGGCATCGAGTGCTTGTTGCCGCCGCTCGGGCGTTCGCGCCGAACGCTCACCTTGAGGCCCTGGGTGAACAGGCCGTTCATCAGCTGGGCGCGGAAGAGATCCGCGCCGAAGTCCGTGGCGCGCGGATGCTTGAAGGCGCGGCCGACGACGTAGGCGCCGACGGCGACGCCGCCCTGGACCCAGCCGTCGCCGAGGAACTTGCCGATCTTCGAGTAGGACGAGGCGCCCGAGTCGTCCGCCCAGTCCGAGACTTCGTCGTCTTTCTGATGCACGAGGAGCGTCGTCAGTCCGCCGATGCCGAGGATGAGGCCCGACTGCGCGCTCGGGAGCCGCTTGAAGTCGGCGCCGAGCTGCAGGAACAGGTCATCGGCGGCGCTTCGCCCGGGTTCCGAGATCTTCGCCGGCCCCGCGGCTGGCGGCGGCGGAGACGAGGGCGGCGGAGAGACGGGGCCGGACTGGAGGGCGATCGTCAGTGCGAGGACGCACGCAGTGTTGAGCACGCGCGCGCATAGTAGCAGACTTCAGCGCGCGAACCCGAACGTGACCCCGAAATTGATCTGATGCGCGAGCGCCGTCGTCTGGCCGGTGCCGCCGGCCACCGAGATCTCCGGCTTTGCGTAGGTGAGCTTGTACTCGCTCATCGCCGAGAAGCGGCCTCTGATCTTGATGTCGAGGCCGATGCCGGCGTCGAGGCCGATGCCGCCGTACTCGTATTGTTCGCGCGGCACGCCGAGCACGGTCGACTCCGCATGCGGCAGCGTCGGTCCTGCGCCGCCGCGCACGACGAGCGTCACCGGACCCTCGCCGAGCGGCTCGCGGACGACGACGTTGAAGAGGATGAAGTTGAGGCCGTGCGACATCGCGTAGCGCTGCACCAGGCCCGACATCGGCGTCTGTGCCGGCACGTCGAGAAGGCCGGTGCGGTCGTTGATCGGATAGATCCGATCCGTCTTCGCGTACATCTTCGCGTGCACGAACTCGAGCTCGACGCCGATGCGGCCGGAGGCGCCGAACATCCGGCCGACGCGCCAGCCGTAGTACTGCGGGGCCGAAAACGGCTTTGCCTCGAACTCGACGTCTTCGAACTCGACCGAGAGCGTTCGACTTGGGACCACGATTTCTACCGACGCCGGCGGCGTGTGATTGGCGCCGAGGTATGCGCCGACGTACCACTGCGCCTGGGCCGCGGAGGGAGTAGCGAGCGTCAGAACGCCCGAAAGCAGGGAAAGCCGGAAGAGCGACGAAGAAAATCCAGCGCGCATGC
>DASTCC010000540.1:0-2369 GCA_035711465.1 Vicinamibacterales bacterium | reverse complement strand
GGATTTCCCTATGCCGCTGATTGAGACCGTCGATCTCTGGAAGACCTACACCATGGGCACCGAAGAGGTGCACGCGCTCCGCGGCGTGTCGATTCAGATCGAGCGCGGTGAGTACGTCGCGATCATGGGCCCGTCCGGCTCGGGCAAGTCGACCCTGATGAACCTCATCGGCTGTCTCGACACGCCGTCCAAGGGCAGCTACCTGCTCAACAACAAACAGGTCAGCCAGATGAACGACGACGAGCTGGCGCGGATCCGGAACGAGGAGATCGGATTCGTCTTCCAGACCTTCAACCTGCTGCCGCGCGCGACGGCGCTGCACAACGTCGAGCTCCCGCTCATCTACGCCGGCGTCGGATCGAAGACGCGTAACGAGCGCGCCGCCGAGGCGCTCGACAAGGTCGAGCTTTCGGATCGCAAGACCCACCGACCCAACCAGCTGTCTGGCGGTCAGCGGCAGCGCGTCGCGATCGCGCGCGCGCTCGTCAACAACCCGTCGATCCTCCTCGCCGACGAGCCGACCGGTAACCTCGACTCGAAGACCGGCGTCGAGATCATGAGCCTCTTCTCTCGCCTGCACGAGGGTGGCAACACCATCGTCCTGGTCACCCACGAGCCCGACGTCGCCGCGCACGCGCACCGCGCCATCCACATCCGCGACGGGCAGGTCGAGAAGGACGTCCGCAACGCCGCCTGAGGCGGCCTTGCGCAAACTTAGAAGTTAGAACTCAGAACTTAGAACCCGGTTCTTTCGCCGTGAAGACGGGTCGTCGCAGATCGCGTCAGGCCGCTCGCGTTCCACAAACGACGCCGGCTTCGCGCTCGGCTGTCTCCGATCTCGCCGCCGTCGTCGGCCTCGCCGCGCTGCAGTTGTTCGTGTACTCGGCCGTCGTCCGCTTCGGCTTCGTCAACTGGGACGATCCCGAGTACGTCCTGAACAACGAGCACGTCCGCGCTGGCCTGAGCTGGGCCAACGTGTGGTGGGCGCTGACGACGGCGCATACGCCGTACTGGCATCCGTTGACGTGGATGTCGCACATGCTCGACGTCAGCCTGTTCGGCGTCGACGCGGGGCCGCACCACGCGATCAACTTCGTCATCGCGACGCTGAACAGCGTGCTCGTCTACGTGATCCTGCGCCAGGCGACCGGAGCGATCGGGCGCAGCCTCGTCGTCGCAGCGCTGTTCGTCGTCCATCCGCTGCACGTCGAGTCGGTCGCCTGGATCACGGAGCGAAAGGATCTGCTGAGCACGCTGTTCCTGTGCCTGACGATCCTCGCCTACATCCGTTACGTTCGTGCGCCAGGCGTGGCGCGGTACCTCCTCGTTCTTGCGATGTTCGTGCTGGCGCTGATGGCCAAGCCGATGGTCGTCACGCTGCCCATCCTGTTGCTGCTCTTCGACGTCTGGCCGCTCGGCCGGCTGCGGTGGGATGCGCCGCCGCCCGATTGGATCGCCCGGATCAAAGAGAAAGCGCCGCTCCTGGCGCTGAGCGCCGCCACCGCCGTCGTGACGATCGTGATCCAGTCCGACGTCGGCGCGATGGCGGACCTGGAGTCGCTCGGCGTGGCGCCACGCCTGGCGACGGCGATTGTCGGCTACGCCGCCTACGTGCGACTGACGTTCTGGCCCATCGGCCTCGCCGCGTTCTATCCGCCGGTGCCGCCGGCGACGTGGGTCGTCGCGGCCGCGGCATTGATGCTCGCAGCGATCACTGTTGCGGCCGTGTACTGGCGGCGATCGCATCCCTTCGTGCTCGCCGGCTGGCTGTGGTTCGTGATTGGCCTGCTGCCGGTCAGCGGCTTGCTCCAGGCCGGCGACCAGGCCTACGCCGATCGCTTCATGTACGTGCCGATCCTCGGGCCGCTGTTCATCGTGGTCTGGGGCCTGGCGGCCATCGCGCAGCGGCGGCCGGCGCTGACGCAGGTGCTGGGACCGGCATCGGCGCTGGCCGTCGGAACGCTTGCCGTGCTCGCCCGAGCGCAAACGGCGACCTGGGCCGACAGCCGCGCGCTGTGGGAACACGCGCTCGCCGTGACCGACAACAACAACCGTGCCCACGAGAAGCTCGCGGAAGCGCTTCGCGATGCCGGCGAGTACTCGGGGGCGCGGACGCACTACGAGCACGCGATCGCGCTGTCGCCGCGCGCGTCGCCGCGCTACATCGCGCAGCTCCGCAACGGCATCGGCGTCACCTACGCGCGCGAAGGGCGGCCTGCGGAGGCGATTTCGGCGCTTCGCACCGCCGTCGCCCTCGACGGCCGCTTCGCCGAGGCGCGCCTCAATCTGGCGAACGCGCTCGCGCAGGCGGGCGACGCCGCCGGCGCCGAGAACGAATTCCGGGAGGTCGTGCGCCTCGATCCGACCCT
>DASTCC010000539.1:0-5514 GCA_035711465.1 Vicinamibacterales bacterium | reverse complement strand
TTTCATCTGCGACAGGTCAACCTCGCGGGACTCCGGCAACGTCGCGACCTTGGGCAGCGTCGGAGGCCGGACGCGCTCAAGCGGCCGACCGGTGGTGGCCGCATTCACGGGCCTGATCTCGTAGGCGAGCCGCTTGATGTTCAGCAGATGGCGCGGCCCGATGTTGTCCGACGTGATGTTGCCGCCGTAGCCGCCGCAGCCAAGGGTCATCGACGGATCGAGCCCCGTGGTCAGTCCGATCGATCCGTGCGTCGTCGGCGTGTTGACGACGATGCGGAACGCCGGCTTCTTCAATCCGAACTGCAGAATCACCTGCTCGTCGCGCGAGTGGATCGACATCGTGTGGCCCATGCCGCCGTAGCGCAGGATCTGGATGCAGCGTTCGCAGCCTTCGCGCCAGTCGGCGACGACGTAATACGACAGCACGGGGCACAGCTTCTCGATCGACAAGGGATAGTCGCGGCCGACGCCGTCGAGCTCCGCGATCAGCACGTTCGTGCCCGCGGGCACGGTGATGCCCGCCTGCTGCGCGATGAAGCCGGCGGGCCGCCCGACGAGCTTTGGATTCGGCAGCCGCTGCGGCGTCACCAGGATCTTCGCCAGCGCCTCGCTCTCGGCCCGCGTCATGAAGTGGGCGCCCCGCTTCTGGAGCTCGCGCTTCGTGTCGTCGGCCACTGCGGTGTCGACCACGACCGAGTTCGGCGACGAACACAGCAGACCGTTGTCGAAGCACTTGCCGGTGACGATGTCGCTCGCGGCTTTGGCGATGTCGGCGGTGCGATCGACGTAGCACGGCGCGTTGCCCGGCCCGACGCCGTACGCGGGCTTGCCGGCGCTGTAGGCCGCGCGGACCAGTCCCATGCCGCCGGTCGCGAGGATCACCGCCACGCTCCGATGCTTCATGAGCTCCTGCGTGCCTTCGAGCGTCACCGTCTGCATCCAGGTGACGGCGCCCTGCGGCGCGCCGGCGCGCATCGCCGCGGCCGCCATCACTTCGGCGACGCGCGTGATACATCGCACCGCCGACGGATGCGGACTGAGCACGACCGGGCAGCGCGCCTTGAGCGAGATCAGGATCTTGTAGATCGCCGTCGACGTCGGATTGGTCGACGGCACGATGGCGGCGACGACGCCGAACGGCTCGGCAATCTCGATCACCTTCTTCGCGTCGTCGCGGGCGACGACGCCGACGGTCTTCATCGGCCGGATGAACTCGTAGACGCGGTCCGACGAGAACAGGTTCTTCTGGATCTTGTCGTCGACGACGCCAAACCCGGTCTCTTCGACGGCCAGCCGCGCGAACTCCTCCGCGCACGGACGCGCCGCTGCGGCGGCGGCCTCGACGATGCGATCGATCTGTTCCTGGGTGAGCTCGCCGAGCGCCGGCGCCGCGGCTTTGGCGCGCTCGGCCATGCGGCGCGCTTCCTGGATGGAAGTGAGATCGCGATCGGTCGGCGTCGCCGGGGCCGGTGAGCTCATGTCGCGTGCCGGCCGCGGCTAGGCCCGCGCCGCGTTCCCCGCGCGCGGCAGCACGCGCTCGACTTCGGCGTGCGGCCGCGGAATGACGTGGACCGAGACGAGCTCGCCGACGCGCCGTGCCGCGGCGGCGCCGGCATCGGTCGCCGCCTTGATCGCGCCGACGTCGCCGCGGGCGAGCACGGTGACGTAGCCGGCGCCGATGTACTCCTTGCCGATCAGCACGACGTTCGCGGCCTTGACCATTGCATCCGCCGCTTCGATGGCCCCGATGAGGCCGCGGGTTTCGATCATGCCGAGTGCATCAGATGTCATGAAGAGGTCCGGCGAGAAAAACGCCGCAAGGCTAACATATTGAACAGTATGCGGCAATACAGTTACCATCCACGTTTGTGAAGCGCGTTTCCATCGCCGCCGCTCGTCTCGCGAGCGTGTTCGCTGTCGTCCTGCTCGCCTCGTGTTCGAAGAACGATTCTTCGCCGGCCCTCGCGACCCTGTCGGTCACGCCCGGCAAGAAGGCCGTGCCGCTCGGCAGTCCCGTCGATCTCACCTATAAGTTCGTGATCGAGCCGCAGGCGAAGATCGACGGCGACTATCGCGTCTTCGTGCACGTGATGGACGATCGCGGCCAGCGGATGTGGACCGACGATCACGATCCGCCGAAGCCCACCTCGACGTGGAAAGCCGGCGAGACGATTCAGTACACGCGCACGCGCTTCGTCCCGCTCTACCCGTTCGTCGGCGAAGCGACCATCCTGATGGGCCTCTATCGCGACGACACCCGCTTGCCGCTCGCCGGGATCGATCCGGCCGATCGGCAGTCCCCGGCGCGCGCCTACAAGGCCGGCACGCTCGAGCTGAAGGCCGAATCCGAGAACGTGCTCCTCATCCACAAGAGCGGCTGGCATCCGGTCGAGTTCTCGCCGAACGATCCGGCGATCAGCTGGGAGTGGACGGAGAAGGCCGCGGTCATTTCGCTCAAGAATCCGAAGAAGGACATCACCTTCTATCTCGAGTACGACGCGCGCCAGGACATCTTCGACGGCCAGGTGCAGCGCGTCTCCGTCTATGCAGGCGGCCAGGAGGTCTACACGTTTGCCGCCGACCAGAAGGACCAGACGCTCGAACGCATCCCGATCTCGGCGGCCCAGCTCGGGACGGACGAGATGGCCGAGATTCGCATCGAAGTGGACAAGTCCTTCGTCCCCGCGAAGTTGCAGAATGGCGGCCGGGACAACCGCGAGCTCGGGATCCGGGTCTATCACGCCTTCGTCGAAGTCCGATAAGAGTGGGTAATGGCCCGAACTGGCTGGCTCGCGTGTCTCGCGGCGGTGGCGGTGGTGTGCACGCCCGCGTCCGTCGCGGCTGACATCGTCAAGTTCACCAACGGCCGGACGATGACCATCGACTCGTGCCGCTTCGATGGCGACACGGCCGTGCTCGTGCTGCGCGGCGGCGGCGAGATTCGCATGGGCAAGGCTTTGATCGACGAGCTGCTGCCGGACGAGTTCCCGTACGCCAGCACGGCCGCGATCGAGGCGCTGGCGGCGTCGCCGGCCGCCAACGGCCCGCAGCTCACCGCCAACGCCCTGCGCATCGCGATCGATCGCGCCGCCGCCAAGTGGGGCATCGACAAGCGGCTGGCGCACGCGTTGATCCGGGTGGAGTCGAACTACAATCCGCTGGCGATCTCGCGCAAGGGCGCGATGGGCCTGATGCAGCTGATGCCGGCCACCGCGCAGCAGTACGGCGTGCGCGACCCGTTCGATCCGCTCGAGAACCTCGAAGCCGGCATGCGGCACCTGCGGTACCTGATGGATCGGTTCGATCCACGGCGTGCGATTGCCGCCTACAACGCCGGTGAAGGAGCGGTTCGCCGCTACGGCGCGGTGCCGCCGTACCGCGAGACCCAGAACTACGTGCAACGCATCCTGGCGATCTTCCAGGGCGGCTGAGCGTCAAACCGCACGATCGGACGCAGCCGTTTGAGTACACTGACGGTCTAAAGGCTTGTTTTCGACGTGCCGCGGTGCGCGCGGGGCGCGAAAGATCCGGCGGGCACGCCGCTAAGCGACGCCCGCTCAGCACGTTAGTCTCGGAGGCGCAGGGGACCGGTGGAATACCGCTGCAGGGTCGCGACGGCTGGCGGACAGATCATCGAGACCACCTACGTCGCCGATAGCGAGGCGCGCCTCCGCCTCGAGCTCGAGGAAAAAGGGCTGCTGCTGCTCTCGGTGCAGGGCGGCGGCGGGCTCAAGGTCGGCGGCGTCAGCCTGCAGGTGCCGCGGCGGCGCCGCATCAAGTCCGCCGAGTTCATCGTCTTCAACCAGGAGATGGCGACACTGCTCAAGGCGGGGTTGCCGCTGGTGCAGTCGCTGGACATCCTGCGGCGCCGCGTGCCCAATCCGACGTTCCGCGCGGCGCTCGACGACATCTACGAGCGGGTGCGATCGGGCAGCGCGCTCTCCGACGCCTTCGAGGCGCAAGGCCTGTTTTCGCCGATCTACACCGCGTCGCTGATGGCGGGCGAGAAGAGCGGCAGCCTCGAGCAGGTCATCCGACGCTACGTCCACCACGTCAAGGTGATCGCGCGCGTGCGGTCGCAGGTGATCTCGGCGTTGATCTATCCGGCGGTGCTGGTCGTGCTCTCGATCGCCGTCGTCGGGCTGATCGTCTTCCAGGTCGTGCCCGAGTTCGCCGACTTCTACGCGCAGTTCGGCCGTGGCGCCGAGCTGCCGCTGGCGACGCGCGTCGTCGTCGGGCTGTCGAACCGGCTGGTCGGCAGCGCCGGATTGATCATCGCCGCGATCCTCGCGCTGATCGTCGCCACGGTGCTGTGGTTCCGCCAGCCGGCGCAGCGGCGGCGCCTGCACGCCATGGTGCTGAAGCTGCCGTATTTCGGCTCGCTGGCGCGGAAGTTCTCGACCGCGCAGGTCTCGCGGACGCTGGCGACGCTGCTCGGCGGCGGGATCCCGCTCGTCAACGCGCTCGACATCTCGGCGCGATCGAGCGGCAACCTGTCGATTGCCGATCGCCTCGGCGTCGTCGCGCGGCAGGTGCGCGAGGGGCGCAGCCTCGGCCAGTCGCTGGCCGAACTCGATCTGTTTCCGCACGTCGCGATCGAGATGGTCGAGGTGGGCGAGTCGACCGGCGCGCTGGCCGAGATGCTCAACAGCGTCGCCGACTTCTATGACGAAGAGAACGAAACCAGCCTGACGCGCTTCTCGAATCTGATTCAGCCGATCCTGCTCATCGTCATGGGCATCGTCATCGCCGGCCTGCTGATGTCGCTCTACATGCCGCTGTTCAAGCTCTCATCGCTGACCGCCTGAGCCATGGCCGAAACTCCCGTCAAATCCGCCGAGCCGATCTACGCCGAACCTGGCGCCCCCGCGGTCGATCACGCCGCCGAGGAGCGCGCGGCGCGCCGGCTGGCCGAGCGCTATCAGCTCGACTTCCTCGACCTCGAGCATTTCCACATCGATCACGGCCTGTTCCGCAGCATTCCCGCCGATCTCATGCTCCGTTACGGCTTCGTGCCGGTGCGGCGCGAGGGCCAGACGCTGCTCATCGTCGTCTCCGATCCGAGCGACCTGCAGACGATCGACGAGGTTGGCGTCCAGCTCGGCGCGCCCATCCGCGTCTGCGTCGGCACGCCTTCGGCGATTCAGTCGATCCTCAAGAAGAGCGAGAGCTCGCAGCGCGTCCTCGAGGAGGCGACCGAAGGCTTCCAGATCCAGATCCTGCGCGAGGACGACGCCGGCGAGGAGAACCTCACCGTCGACAAGCTGACGTCGGACGCCAGTCCGGTGATCCGTCTCGTCGACTCGATGGTGTTCACCGCACTGCAGCGCCGCGCCTCGGACATCCACATCGAGACGCAGGACGACTCGGTGCACGTGAAGTACCGGATCGACGGCGTGCTGCAGCAGGCGATGAAGCCGATCGACAAGCGGCACCACAGCACGATCATCTCGCGCATCAAGGTCATGGCCGAGCTCGACATCGCCGAGAAGCGCATCCCGCAGGACGGCCGCT
>DASTCC010000538.1:0-6201 GCA_035711465.1 Vicinamibacterales bacterium | reverse complement strand
AGTCGATCGCGCGATCGACCGTGTGCTTCCAGTCGCCGCTTTTCACCAGCGGGCAACTGCGGACGCGAAGGTCCTGAATCGACCGAGCGTGCTGGTGCTCGAGGTACCACCCGCAGGCCCGCACCTGACCTTCGGCCAGTACGAGCAGGTGCCAGGCCCGTTGATCTTCCGGCGTACGGTGACAGCCGTCAGCGCTCAGCTGCTCGGGCTTGATGGCGCCGTCCTCGAGGTACACGGTACCCCTCAGGCGCTGGAGCTCCTCGAGCAGCGTCGCGTGCATCGACGTCGCGGTCGGGACGTTCCGGTAAAAGGATGGGATTTCGGCCTGGGGAGGGGCCAGAATGACCAGACTCTGGTCTGCGGAGTTGACGGCACGTTCGAACAGGCTCGACATAAGCGCCCCACGAGCCCCGCCGATAGCGGCAGATCCGTCAGCAGGAGGCTCGCCCCTCAGTCTTCCAAGCCACATGCCAATGCCTCCTTTTACCCTTTACATGCAGGGTTCACCCACAGTCCGGGTCACTACAAGTCGCATACGGTGAACTGTTTACGGGCGTCAGTCGGCTGGGGTTGGAGGGGCTGACTGTCAACGGCCAATGCAGGGTATCACAGTACTGTTCGTACCAAGACCCACGTATTTCGGGTTACCCGAACGGTTCTGTGAGGTTATCGGCCGTACGCCTCCGCGGGCATCAGCCCTTTGTAACGGCAATCACGGTGTGGAGATTAGTCTGCTGGCCGGGCGACTCCGGCGATCACGTTGGCGGCCGCTGCACCTACGATCGTCGCTAAACGGCCGCGGTACAAAGGCTTGTGACGCTTGCCCAGGTTCCCGCACCGGCCGGTCATCGGTTTGCTAATCACCATCCGGTCAGACCAATGCCATCCCGTTGGCTGACGCAGAAATCTGGTGACTCGATAATGTCGGCAGTCGTGCCTCACGAACTGGAATCGGCGAAGTCGTCATCCGGTGAAGACCGGAGCTCCGGCCGTTTTCGCATCGCTCTGGTTGGATGCGGCGCAGTGGCTCGCGCGAACCTGCTACCGGTGATCGCCGGACACGATCGCCTCGAGCTGGTTGCGCTCATCGATCGCGACGAAGCGCGCGCCCGCGATCTGGCCAATGCCTACCAGGTGCCGCAGGTCCTGACCGACGTCGACAAGCTCGCGTCCGGATCCGTCGACGGTGTCGTCCTGGCGACGCCGCCCGCCCACCACGCACCGGCGACGATCGCGCTGACCGATCGTGGCGTGCACGTCTTCGTCGAGAAGCCGATGGCGACGACGCACGCCGATGCCGAAGCGATGGTCGCCGCCGCCGATCGCGCCGGCGTGACGCTCGGCGTCGGACTGTACCGGCGCTTTCTGCCCTCAGTGCAGCTCTTCAAGGCGCTCGTCGAGCGCCGCGAGTTCGGCGCGCCGCTCTCGATCGACATCGAGGAAGGCGGATCGTACGGCTGGGATCTGGCGACCCTGGCGGTGCTGACGCGCGCCGGCGGCGGCGGCGGCGTGCTCATGGACATCGGCACGCACCTCATCGACGAGCTCCTGTTCATGATCCCCGGCCGGCTGGACGTCCGGCGGTTCGAGGACAACGCCCGCGGCGGCATCGAGACCGACTGCGTAATGCACGGCGACCTGACCACCGCGCACGAGAACGTGCCGGTGCGCCTGGAGCTCAGCCGCACCCGCGATCTGCGCAACAGCATCCGCGTGACCTGCGAGCACGCGACGCTCGAGCTCGGCCGCGCGGACTTCACGCACGTCCGCATCAACCGCACCGGGGGCGTCGCGGCCAGCGACGGCCAGCGTGCGATCGCGTTCATGGCGCAATGGGCCCAAGCCGACGAGTTCGTGGGCTACCAGGCATTCCGCGATCAGCTCGACGATTGGCTTGCGGCGATCGATCGCAAAGCCGATCCCGTTCTGTCCGGGCGGTCGGTCGTGCCGGTCACGAAAGTCATCGAGGATTGCTACCGCGTGCGCACGGCGATCGATGAGCCGTGGACCGACGCCAACCTGAAGGCGCCGGCGACGCCGATGGTGCGCCCGCCCGGGGCGCCGGCCCGGCGCCGTCGTGTGCTGGTCACCGGCGCCGGCGGATTCGTCGGCGGCCGCGCCGTCGAGATCCTGCGCGAGCGCTACGGGTGGGACGCGATCGCGCTCGTCAAGAGCCCGCGCAGCGCCGCGCGACTCGCGCGCTGGACCGGCGAGATCGTGCTCGGCGACGTCTGTTCCGCCGACGACATGGCGCGCGCGGTCCAGGGCTGCGACGCCGTCGTGCACTGCGCCGTCGGCACCATCTGGCCGCCCGAAGCGTCGCGCGCCGTCACCGTCGAAGGCACGCGGACCGTCGCCGAGACGGCCCGCAAGGCCGGCGTCCGGCGCTTCGTCCACATCAGCACGCTGTTCGTGCACCGCCGCGACGGCGGCGACACGCTCGATGAGTCGACGCCGCTCGATCCGCCGGCGAGCGACGACTACGGACAGGCGAAGCTCGCCGCCGAGCGCGCGCTCGAAGGCGTCGCCAAAGCGGGCCTCTAGACAATCATGTTGCGGCCGACGCGCATTTACGGGCCGCATTCGAAGACCTTCACGGTGCGGCCGCTGCAAGCGATCGCGCGCGGCCAGTTCGCCATCGCCGGCGACTCGGGCGTGCCGGCCAACATGGTCTACGTCGACCACGTCGTCGAAGCGATCGCGCGCGCGATCGAGGCGCCGGAAGCGTCGCTCGCCGCCTATCTCGTCTCCGATCCCGAGCAGGTGTCGCTTCGCGAGTTCTACGAGCACTTCGCGCGGGCCGCTGGCCTCACGGTCGGCAGCGCGCCGGCGGTCGTCCGCGCGGACGGCGGCGACCATCCCGGACTCGGTACCCGCTGGCTCTCGGGCTTCCGCTCGATCGCGACGTCGCCCGAGCTTCGTGGCATCGTCCGCAAGGTGATCCAGACCGATCCGATCGGCACCTGGCCGCGGCGCTTGTGGGACAAGTCGCCGGAGTTCCAGCAGAAGATGCTGCGGCGCTTCGGCGCCGACGCCGCGGTGGTCTACCGGCCGGCGGCCAGCGGCGGTGACGATCGGCTCGTGTACGACGGCGAGGCCGCGCGAGTCTCGATCGCGAAGGCCGAGCGCGAGCTCGGTTTCCAGCCGCTCGCCGATCGCGAACGGGCGATGGCGCTGACGCTCGCGTGGGCGAAGTACGCGCGGCTGCTCGGGTGATCGACGTCATGAGTGATGCCGTCTCCGTTTCGATCGTGATGGCGTGCTACAACGGCGAGCGTTTCCTCGCGGAGACGCTGCGATCGGCGATCGCTCAGACGAAGCCGCCGTTGGAGATCCTGGTCGTCGACGACGGCTCGACGGATGGCTCGGCCGCGATCGGCGAGAGCTTCGGCGCGCCGGTGCGGGTCATTCGCCAGGTCAACCAGGGCGAAGCCGTCGCACGCAATCGAGGCATCGCCGAAGCCAAGGGCACGCACATCCTCTTCCTCGACGCCGATGATCTCCTGGCGCCGGAATCGCTCGAGCGGCTGGCTGCTGCCGTTGGATCGTCGCCCGACGCGGTGTCTGTCATGGGGTGCGCGTGGTTCACCACGGATCCCGGCGCTCCATATTTCACCAAGGACGCGCTGGCGTCATCGTTCTTTCCTCACATCATCGAAGAGAACCTCGCGCCGATTCACTGCTGGCTGGTGCCGACCAGATTGATCCGCGATGCGGAGGGGTTCGTCGAGACGCTGCATTGGTTCGAGGATTGGGATCTCTGGTGGCGCATCGGCATGCGCGCGTCGTCGCTGACCTCGGTGGCCTACGCGGGCGCGCTGTATCGGCAGCATCGCCAATCACAGCTGGCGACGACCAAGAAACAGGACCGGGCCCGCGGCCACGCCGATGTGATCGTTCGCCTCGCCGACGCGCTGATGGCCCGTCCCGACCTGCTCGATCGTTACGCCGAGCGGCTGTTCTGGAGCCTGTGGTCCGCCCTGAACCATTGCCGGGAAGCGGGCCTCGAATGGTCGGCGGTCGACGACGTCGTGCAGAGGCTGGCAGCGCTTTCCCGCTCGGGCCCCGAGTCACTGAGGCGATCGCGATCGGCGCGGACGTTTCGATGGCTGGGTGTGAAGAACGGATATACGCTGCAGCGGCTCAAGCCGCGCCGATCGCCGGCGACCGACGCCGCCAGCGAACCGCAGCACCGGCGCGCCTGAGGCGGCTCACCGGCGCGGTGCGCTCAGGCTGTCTTCCTCGCGCGCGAGCGGACGCATCGCGCACCTGGCCTCGAGGTACACCAGGGCCTGCTCGCTCTGCCGCTCGTTGACGGTGAGCAGCACCGGCGCGGAGACCGCGACCCAGCGGTAGCTCTCGTTGAGGATGATGCAGGTCACCGCGTAGTGACCGCGCCCGAAGTTGGCGGTGAATCCCCAGGTGATGTCGAGGCCGCCGTTCGCCCCCGCGCGCACCGGCCCGGATCCGGCGGCGTGGCTCTGGCAGCGGTAGATGACGTTGCCCGACTCGAGATGCCGGATCTCGAGCTCGGACTGGAACTCGTCGCCACTTGCCGGCGGATAGGCGACGACGCGCGCGACGACGGCTTCGCCGGCGTCGACTTCGTTCACCACCCGATCCTGTGCGTTGAAGAGCTGGACGGTGACCTCCTGCCGGCCCAGCTCCGCCGCGCGGGCTTCCTGCACGATCTTCGCATAGGTCGTGATCGCGTCCTGCGTCGGCGCCAGCGACTCGACCCGGCCCTGCCGCAGGACGAGCACGCGGCTGCAGAGCATCGAGATCGCCGAGAGGTTGTGCGACACGAACGCGACGGCGATGCCCGACTTCACGTAGCGCTGCATGCGCTCGTAGCATTTTTCCTGGAAGCTGAGATCGCCGACCGAGAGCACCTCGTCGATGAGCAGCACGTCGGGATCGAGATGGGCCGCGACCGCGAACCCGAGCCGCGCGTTCATGCCGCTCGAATAGCGCTTGACCGGCGTGTCGATGAACTCGGCGACCCCGGCGAAATCGACGATCTCGTCGAACTTGCGGATGATCTCGGCGCGCCGCATCCCCATGATCGCGCCTTGCATGAAGACGTTCTCGCGGCCGGTGAGATCGGGATGGAATCCGGCGGCGATCTCGACCAGCGCGCCGACGCGCCCGTGCACGAGCGCCTGCCCGCGATCGGCGCGCAGGATCTTGGTCAGCACTTTGAGGACGGTCGATTTGCCGGCGCCGTTCGGGCCGATGATGCCGAGCGCTTCGCCGGGACGGACTTCGAAGGAGACGTCGCGCAGCGCCCAGAACTCGCGACCGTGCAGGTCGTCATCCTGGCGCCGCTTGAACAGGCCGCCGACCATGGCCGGCACCAGATCGCGCAGGCTGTTGAACTGCTGAGCGCGATTGAACTTCTTCCAGACGCCGTCGAAGACGATGCGCGGCTCGCCCACTACGCGGCCTCCGCGAATCGATACTCGGCGCGATGGAAGATCAGCCAGCCGATCGCGACCGTCACCACCGCCAGCGCCGCGGCCACGGCCAACGGGCCGAGCGGCGGCAGCCGGTTGAACAGGATCACGTCTCGATAGGCCTCGATGATCGGCGTCATTGGATTGAGCAGCAGCACCTGGCCGAGCTTGCCGCCAATCGCCGAGATCGGAAAGACGACCGACGTCGCGAACATCCAGAGCGACAGCACCATCTCGAAGATGTACTTGACGTCGCGAAGGAACAGGTTGGCCATCGAGACGATGAGCGCGATGCCGGCGGTGAACAACGTCTGGATCAGCAGCACCACCGGGAGGAAGAGAATCGCCGGACCGACCGCGACCTGGTAGTAGATCAGCATGCCGACCAGGACGATGGTGCCGACCGCCAGGTCCACCAGGCAGACGAGGATCGACGAGAACGGAAAGATCTCGCGCGGAAAGTAGATCTTGGTGACGAGCAGCGCGTTGCCGCTGAGCGACGTCACCGAGAACCGCAGCGACGATGCGAAGTAGTTCCAGAACAGCAGACCGGTGTACGCCCAGATCGGATAGTTCGTGCCGACGTCGATCGGCGCCGCTCGCGTGAAGATCACCGAGAAGAGCACGGTGTTGACGAGCGGCATGAAGATCGCCCAGCCGAAGCCCATCACCGCCTGTTTGTAGCGGACGCGAATGTCACGCAGGGTCAGCTGGTACAGCAGCTCGCGATACTCGAGCTGCTCGT
>DASTCC010000537.1:0-10300 GCA_035711465.1 Vicinamibacterales bacterium | reverse complement strand
GACACGAGCGACACGCTCACCTGCGAGCCGGCAGACCATGGCGGACGTCCTGCGATCGCGCGACCGATCTCCACGGCGACGCGCACCACCGCCGTCTCGTTGACAGCAATCACGCGGACGTCCGCGTCGGGCCTGATCCGGCCGAGTCGTCCGAGCGCCGCTTCGACGTCACCGTCGCGCGCCGGCGGCGCCACCGTCGCGCCCTCCGCCGCCCGGCGATCGCTCTCGCTCGGCGGTTGATAACCCGGCCTGGCGACGACGTCGACGCCCGGCTGCTTCAGCTTCACCTCGATCTTCCGGTACTTGCCGTCGAGCTTGTTGTTCGTCGAGTAGTAGCCGAGGAGGTAGTAGAGCGACAGGTCGGCGGCAATCTCGCGCAACGGCGTATCGAGATCGTTCGTCAACAGCACGGCGCGGCCGTCGGTGTTGAGCGCCAGGCGTCGCAACGGGTCGAGGATCTGCTCGACGGCGGCGTTCGTCGGCGTCGTCCGCTGCCCGGCGGAGGTGACGGACACGTCGTAGGCGGAGAGCCCCGCGGGGTGGATCGGATAGAAGGCGACGTGGGCGCGTGCGGCGATCTCCAGCGTCTCGTCGAGGCGGTCCTTGAAGTCGACCGTCGCCAGCCGCATCAGCTCGCGATCGCACGCCTGCGCGTCCACTTCGTTCGGCTGCGTCGATCCGACGCGCAGCTTCCCCGACGGATCGACGCCGATCGTCGGCGGACCGCCCCGCCAGAGATACTGCATCAGCCGATCGTTCTGGCCGGCCAGCGTGAAGCCGCCGGAGAGGAACATGATGTTCGAGCGGGCCTCCCGCAGCGCCGCCAGATGCCGGATCAGGTTCTCGAGCCCGCCGAAGACGTCGTCGAGTCGCGAGCGCTTGATCAGGCTCGTGACGATCCACTTGTCGATGTCGGGGTTGCCGGTCCGATTGATGTAGCAGCCGTAGAGCATGTTCTCGTACGGCGTCGTCGGCGTCACGTCGCTCTCCTCGAAATTGCGCGCGACCAGCCTCCAGTACTGATCGATCGCCTGTTCGACGACGTCCATCCGTCGTCCGAAGCTGAGCTGGGCGACCGTGATCTGCGACGTCATCACGCCGAACAGATCGTCCGGCCCGATGACCCGGCGCAGGAACGTCATCAGCGGCTCGCGCATGGTGCGCGCCGCCTCCATGGTCAGGAAATAGCGGTTGAGATAGATCACGAACAGGCGGCGGTGCGGGTCGGCGGCCTGACGGTCGGCCTCCTGCGACGTGCCCGGATCGCGGCGCTCGACTTCGGACGTCTGTTGTGGCGGCCTGACGATCTCGAACGTCTCGAGCGTCTGGCGCACGCCGTCCTCGTAGATCTCGAAGTCCTCCGGCGTGAGGTTGTCGACGACCCGTCCGTCCTTGCGCGGGTAGGCGTCGACGTAGACGAAGTTGGCGCCGGCGCGGAAGACGGGCGGTCGCACCTGTTGCTGCGGCGTCTGCGCGCTGACGGCGTCGCGCCTTCCGGGATTGAGCGCCGCGAGCGCAGCGAGACCGATGGTGACGATCAGAACCGAGTGCCTGGTCGACCGACGCCCGTTCATCGGATGACCCGGATCGCCGCGTACTTGCTCACGCTCGCGCCGCCGGCGCGGGCGGTGACCTCGAGCAGGTACTCCCCCTCGGTGAGCGGCGCGAGGTTGATGTCGGCGGCGAGCATCATCTGCCCGTCACGCTCGCGCTCGGTGACGGTCACCGGCACCGCGAGCGGCCGGCCGTCGCGGGCGAGCAGCCGAATGCCGCGATCGTCGAGCGGCTTCAGAATCGGGAGCTCGACGTGGACGCGCTCGGTCCGGCGGAATTGATAGTCGGCCACGGCGAGGAGCGGCGACCGCGGCGACGGCGTCGCCCGGAACAGCAGCTCGCCGCCGAGCGCGTCCGCTGCGGTGGCGCCCTCGGCGATCGTGACCTGATCCTGGATCCGATCGACCCCTTCGCCGATCGTCACCGTCACCCGGAGCGGCAGCGCGGCATCCGCCATCAAGGGCACCGTCACCATCGCGCCTCGCGTGCCGGCTTCGATGCGGCCCGTGCCGAGGCCGACGGCCTTGCCGTCCTCGGTCACCGCCGCGGCCTGCACCTCCCCGCCGACGGCGATCCACTTGCGCGCCCGGTCGCTCCGGCCGAGCTCGGCCGCGACGCGCCCCCCCCGGGGCGTCGCGACGCCGCGGAGAAAGAGCTCGGCCTCGGGCCGCAGCCGCCCGAGCACCCCGAGCGCCGCATCCGCTTCGGCCGGCACACCCGGCCTCTCCGGCGCTGCCGGGGCGTCCGGATTGGCCGCCGTCTTCTCGTCGGGCGCGACATAACCGCGGCGCGCGCGCACCCGCACATCGCCGGACTTCATCGTCACTTCGATGCGGCGGTACTTGCCGTCGAAGCGGCGGTTGGTCGAGTAATAGCCGATGAGGTAGTACGCCGAGACGTCGTTGACGATCCGTTTGATCCCGCCCTCGAGATCGTTCGTCGACACGATCGCCAGGCCGTTCGTATTCTCGGCCGCCGTCTGCAGGCTCGCCGCCCGATCCCGCGTGCGGCTCACCTCCTGGCCGAGCACGCTCTGATCGATCCGCGCATTCGGGTTGAGCTTCACCGGCTCGCTGATGGGCGTGTCGAAGGTGTCGAGGCCGCCCGGCGCGATTGCGTAGAAGGAGACGTTGGCGCGGTTGGCGCGCTCGATCAGCTCGCGCATGCGCTGCTGGGTGTCGAGCTGGGCGAGCCGAATCAGCTCCCGGTTACACGCCGCCGGCTCCGGCATGAGCCCGCCCTCCGGCTTCAGCAGCGGTGTGCTGCCGGACGAGTAGATCGACTCGGGACCGGTGGCGTTGTGCTTGCTCGTCTCAGCCTCCAGCGCCCGATCGGGCCCGAACAACCGCCATCCGCTCGACACGATCAGGACGACGGTGCGCGCGTCGCGCAGCGTACCGAGATAGCTCACGAGCGACTCGAGGCTCGCGATCGTTCGGTCTTCGCGGTAGCGCTCGAGCATCACGAGATACATCAACCGCTCGATCGCGCCGTCCGGCACGTACCACTCGATCACCTGCCCGCGTGGCGAACGGTAGTACTGAAAGCAGGCCTTGAGCACGGCTTCGTTCGGATCGAGGCGGTTGGTCCGAATCTCCTCGCCGCGGATCCCCCACGGCCAGTTGCGCACCAGTTGTTCGTCGATAGTCAGCAGCCGCCGCCCGAAGATGATCTGGCGCGGCGGCAGGTCCTGCGTCGTCACCGCGACGAGGTCGTCGGCGCCGATGATCTGATTCAACGCGCGGCCGAGCGGCGTGCGAATCCGCTGCGATCCGTCGATGCTCACGTGCAGCGCGTCGAGGTAGACGACGAACACGCGCTTGGTCGGATCGGCTGCCGCCGCGATCATCTCGCGGGTGTTGTTGGGATCGCGGCGCTCCCTCTCGGCCTGCGCGGGCTCGACGCGAACGAACTGCACGTTCTCGATCGCCTGCGGCACGCCGTCTTCGAGGATCTGGAAGTCGTCGGCGGTCAGGCCTTCGACGACCATCCCGTCGCGCGTCGGATAGGCGTCGACGAGGACGAAGTTCGCGCCGGCGCGAAAGACCGGCCGCTGCTGCGACGTGGCAGGTGTCTGCGGCGGCGGCTGGGACGAAGCGGCGCCCTGCTGACCGGCGCCGGACAACGCCATCGGGACGCCGACGATGGCGCCGAGCGCGATCGCGAAGATGCTCCTCACCCCAGGGCCGAACCTGCTCACCCAACCTCCCGTCGCAATCCGATTCCGGGAGTCTAAAGCAAGTTCGTCACCAGGACGGCGATTCGTCCCGGTTGGACGACGTGATGATTTCCGGTCGACGATCCGTCCCCGCAGGGCGACACGTCCTCATTCGGCGCGGACGGCGATCGCCGGATCGACGCGCGTCGCCCGGATCGCTGGCGCCGCCGTCCCGGCCACCGTCGTCAGGGCCACCGCCGAGACGACCACGGTCAGCGTCGTCGGATCGGCCGCCGGGACGCCCGCGAGCAGGGATTCCAGCGCGCGGCCCGCGGCGAGCGCCAGCAGAACCCCGGGCACGATCCCCGCGACGGCCAGGCGCGCCGCGCGACCCAGCACCATACGCAGAATCTCCGCGCGGGTCGCGCCGAGCGTCATTCGCACGCCGATCTCGCGCTGGCGCTGCGAGACCGCGAACGCCTGGAGGCCATGGAGACCAATGCCGGCGAGCAGCAGCGCGACGATGGCGAACAGCGAGATCACGCGCAGCTGGACCGCGCGCGCCCCTGTGTCGTCGGCGACGACATCGCTGAGCAGCCGAACGTCGGATATCGGCTGGTCGGGATCGAGCTGCCGGACGACCTCGCGTACGGCCGGCAGGACCGATGCCGGGTCGCCCGTCCCGACGCGAATCGCGAGGTCCTTCGGCGCGTAGAACGCCAGCACGCCGTCCGGCACCTGCGCGGCCGGCACGTAAACCTGCGGCTCACTCTCGCTCTCCAGACCGCGCACGCGGATGTCGTTGACGATGCCGACGATCTCGCGATCCGCAAAGGCGAACGTGAACCGCCTGCCGATGGCCGGTTCGCCCGGCCAGTAGCGCTCGGCGAGCGACCGGCTGACCACGGCGACGTAGGGCCGATCGGCGGTGTCGCGATCGGTGAGGTCGCGTCCCTGAACGATCGGGATGCGGAGCGTGTCGAAGAACCCCGGCGTGACGTAGCGCAGGCTCGCAACCTGTCCCTGCGATCGCGCCACCTCGTCACCCGCCATCACCACCGGCCAGATGCCGCCGCGCATCGTCATCGGCAGAAAGCTGATGTACGCGGCATCGGTTACGCCCGGAATCGCCTTCACGCCGTCGACGACGTCGCGATACCAGCGCACGCGCCTGGCGGTTTCGACATACGAGGGCATCGGCAGCGCGGTCTGGAGGGTCAGCACGCCCCGCGGATCGAATCCGGGCGAGACGTCCTGAATCCTCCACAGCGCCCGGAGCAGCAGCCCCGTGCCGGTGAGCAGCACGACGGCGCAGACGATGCCGGCGACGACCAGGGCGCCGCGCAGCGATTCGCGCGCGCCGCCGCCTCCGCGCCCACCGTCGCGCAACTCGACAAAGCTCGCCCGCCGCATGCCGACCAGCGGCGCGAGCCCGATCGAGAGACCGGTCACCATGGTGATCGCGATCGCGAACGCCATCACGCGCGCATCGACCGCGGGCACGCCGTCCATCGGCAGCGCCATCGGCGTCAGCCGCGCGAGGAGCGGCACGGTCGTGGATGCGATGAACACGCCGAGGCCGCCGCCGAGCGCGGAGAGCGTCAACGTCTCGGTCGCGAGCTGCCGGCGCAGACGATCGCGGCCGGCGCCGAGCGCCGAGCGCACGACGAGCTCGCGGCGCCGGTGCAGTCCTCGCGCGAGCAGCAGATTGGCGAGGTTCACGCATGCGATGAGCAGCAGGCAGAAAGCGGCGCCGCCCAGCACGGCGATGATCGTGCGCGCGCTCGCCGAGTAGCCCTGCCGCAGCAGGTAGAGGTTGGCGCCGGCCTGCTTGTTTTCGGCCGGGTGCTCGCGCTCGAGGTCGGCGGCGATGCGCTGGAACTCGGCGCGGGCGCGGGCCTCGTCGATGCCGGGCTCGAGGCGTCCGATCGCGAGCAGGAAGTTGTCGTTGCGATCCGTGTAGGCCGACTCCGGGAGCGCCAGCGGCACCCAGTAGCGCACCCGGCGGTCCGGAAAGCGGAAGCTCGGCGGCATCACGCCGACGATCTCGAACAACTCGCCGTCGAGCCGCACCTGCCGGCCGATCACCGACGCGGCGCCGCCGAAGCGCGATTGCCAGAGCTCGTCGCCGAGCATCACGCGGCGCGGCCCGTTCGGGATTTCGTCGTCAGCGACGAACACGCGCCCGACGACCGGCGCGACCTGGAGTGCGGCGAACGTGCTGGCGGTGACAGCAGCGCCATCGAGGCGAACCGGATCGCCGCCGTCCGCGAAGTTGGCTTCCATGCTCGTGTACGCGCCGAGCGCGGCGAGCGACGTCTGCCGGGCGCGCCAGTCGCGATAGGTCGCCGGCGAGAGCTCCATCTGGCCGTAGCCGGGACGGGTCTCCCAGATTCGTACGAGCTCGTGAGAGGCCGGAAATGGCAGCGGCCGCAGCATGACGTAGTCGGCGACCGAGAAGACCGCCGTGGTCGCGCCGACGCCGAGCGCCATGATGAGCACGGCGGTGATGGCGAAGCCGGGCGTCCGGCGCAGCGTGCGCAGGAAGTGACGCAGATCCTGACGCGCGAGATCGATGTGCACCGCGAGCGCGTTGACGCCCACTTCCACTGCGGCGCCGATCAGCAGCGCCAGCCGTCCGACGACGCCGGCCCCGCGCCACCGCAACGCGAAGATGGCCAGCATCTCGCGGCCGTACTCGTCACGAAAGGACTTTGGATAGAGGCGCAGCAGCAGCCGATAGAACGCCATCACGCTCGCCCCGTCGCCAGACCCCGGGCGCGCGCGAGCTTCACGAGCTGCGACAACCGCCGCGTCTCGGCCTCGGCCACCGCCGTGCCGAACTTCGTGAGCCGGTAGTACCGCCGCCGCTCGTCGTCGAACTCCGGCGCCGGCCGATCGTGGGTTTCGACAATCAACCCCTGCTCGAGCAGCCGCTGGATCGATCGATAGAGCGTGCCGGCGCTGAGCCGGAGCGCGCCCCCGGTCCGCTCGGCGACGTCCTGAATGATCGCGTAGCCATGGCGGTCTTCGTCGGCGAGGGCCATGAGGATGTGAAAGGTCGCCGTCGGCAGCGGCAGCAGCGACTCGGGCGTGTCGTCACGGACCATGCGTTGACTATATCCGGTATGGATATATTGTCAATGGCTACAGTTGGCTCGCGGCTTGGGGCCGAGAGTAGTTCGAGCCGAAGGCTCGAACTACTTCTCGTGCGTCAGCGTCTCGACCCAGCGCAGCGCCTCGGCGTGCGCCGAGCGCAGCTTGAGCGGGTCGATCTGGGCGCGTTCGGCGAGCTCGAGGGCGCGCATCCAGTCGCCGCTCTCATAGGCAATCACGCATTCGAGGCGCCGGCGGCACGCGTTGTCCTCGCCGAGGAGCGCTCCGCGCATCTCGGGCGCCAGCGGCAGTTGTTCCAGCACCTTTTCGATCGAGCACTCGAGCAGGACGTCGAGCAGCGAGCACATCCCGACCAGGAAGCCTTCCGAAGCCGCCTCGTCGCGGCCCGTCGCCTGGCCGAGCAGCTCGCAGCAGCGGGCGCGGACGGTCGCCATCCGCACCAGCTCGGACTGCGTGCCGCCGCCAAGGCCCGCGAACACCCACACCGCCGCCCAGCGGCTCACCGTGTCGCGGCCGAGCAATATCAGCGCCTGCCGGATCGACTCGATCGTCGACCGCTGCGCGAACGCGGCGCTGTTGACGGTGCGCAGGATGCGGTAGCAGAGGCCCGCATCGTGCTTGATCAGGTCCTCGAGCTGATGGACCGAGATGTTCGGATCGTGCAGCGCGCGCATCAGACGCAGATTGCCGAGCTGCTGCGTCGGCACCGATCGCGCTTCCTGAATCACCGGCCGGCCGAAGAAGAACCCTTGAAAGTACGTGAAGCCTTCCTTGACCGCGAGGTCGAACGTCTCGAACGTCTCGACGTGCTTGGCGATGAGCGACGGCCCCCGCTGTCCGCGCGCGGCGACGATCGCCTGGCGATCGCCCGAATCGGTGACGGTGGTGAAATCGACCTTGAGATAGTTGGCGAGCGGAATCAGGTCGCGCGTCCACTCGTTGAGCATGAAGTCGTCGACGGCGATCTCGTAGCCCGATCGCCGGAACTCGCGGCACGCCTGGATCACTTCAGCGTCCGCTTCGACATCGGTGCCGAGCTCCAGCACGACTTGATCGGGCGGCAGCACCGACGGAATGCCCTCGACGAGCAGCCGGCGGCTGATGCCGACGAAGGCGCGCCGCCCGCTGGTGAGGGCGTCGAGGCCGATTGAGACGATCGCATCGGAAATGACGCGCGCGCTCGTCTGATCGGGCGCCACGAACCCGCGCGCGCCGACCTCGAGCGGCCGGAACAGCAGCTCGTACCCTACGACCTGGCGCTGCCGGTCGAGGATCGGAAGGCGCGTGACGAAGGTGTCCTGGTCGGCCGCCGACGGCGCGGCGGCCGCGCCGGGCTGTGCAGTCTTGTGCGCTGACATCGGGCTCGGCACTCCTGCCCCGCCCGGCGCGCCATGGACGGGCGGCCGGGCGGACGTTCCTCAAATCGGCCCGGAGGCGAACAGCTTGAATCCCGCTGCCCTCAACGAACGCCGAGGCGCAAGAGGTACCCGTATCGCATCGCCTGGAGCGCCGTCGTGACGACTGCGGACAGGAGCGCGGCGCTGATCACCACCGCGGCAATGCGGACCAGTTGCCGCCGCACCAGGGCGCTGCCGCGCTCCGCCGAATGGTGGTTGCCAATCGCAAGCGTGACGATCCACCCGAGGAACGCGCCGATCGCGAGCACGTAGCCCAGGGCGACCCACGCGGTGATGACGCCCATTTCCTGCCGGCCGATCTCGGGCAGCAGTGACTGCACGGATTGACGACTGATCAGCCGCGACGCGACAAAGCCGGCCGCCGTCACCGTCAGGAGGCCGACGAAGGCGACCCCGGCAAACAGCGGAAACGACAGAATCAGCGCCCGGATGCCGCTGGAGCTGAGACTGGAGACGTAGAAACCGCCGATCGTCATCACGACCGAAGCCGCGAGGAACTCCGGCAGCTCGCGGCCGCCCATCAGCGACACCAGCTCCGACGACGACAGCATCGCTGACATGGCGTACGGAACGCCGATACCAAGGCCGAGCGCGATCGCGAAGGTCGTCGCCACTTTGATGAGACCCTGCTTCCAGGCCGCCATCGGCAGCAGCGTCTGCCACTCGAGCGTGCCGAGCTGCCGCTCCTCGGCGCTCGCGAGCGACCCGGCCAGCACCGCGACGAACAACGCGTACAGGTAGGTGACGCCGTCCGCCATCGTGCGATACAAGCCCGGCCATTGTTCCTGGTTCTTGACCAGCACGGCGACGGCGATCGCATAGAGGACGGCGACCGCCATCGTCATCCGCTGCAGTCGCATCTCCTTCGCCAGCAGCCGCCACCAGACGGGCCGGCGGATCGGCGGAGTCCAGACGCGACCGTCTTCGGGCGTCGGGGGGGTGAGCGGCCGCCCTGCCGGTCGGCCGATGTCGCTGTCGATCGCCGACAGCCGCTGAAATCCAAGCCACATGCCCAGCGTCCCGAGTCCACAGGCGACCACGAATGCCGTCTGAATCGAGCCGGCGCTGAGCGCCATCCCCAGCGGATGATCCGCGGGCTGCCCGGCGAGCTCCGAGCCGCTCAGCACCTGTCCGAACGTCCAGCATCCCAACGGGACCGCCACGCTGAACACGATGCCCGCCAGCGTGCTCCTCGCGAGCATGGTGAAGGCCGGCGCCAGAAAGAACCCGCACGCCAGCGGCAGGATCAACAGGTTGACGCCATGCCCGTCCGCGCCGAACCGCGCGGCGTAACCGGCATGGCCAAAACGAAACTCGGCGGCCCAGTGCGCGGCGGCGCCAACCGCCACCAGCGCGGCCGCGAGCACCACGCTCTTGGCCGCGAGCAGCTGCCAGCGGCGCACCGGCAGCGTCAACTGCGCCGCCAGCGTGCGATGCGTGAACTCGTGTCCGACGACGAGCGCGCCGAGGCCGATGGGCGCGATCGCGTACGTGAGAATCGCGATCAGGTCGAGGCTGCGCGCGTTCGATACCACACCGGCGGCCGTGACGGCAGCAACCGCCGCCGCGGCCGGCAGCGCGATCGCCCGGCTCTCCTTGACGAGAAGCGCCCGCCACGCCCTCATGCGGCGCTCCGTCCGGGTTCGAGCGTGGCGACGAAGATCTCCTCGAGCGAGAGCGCCTCGGTCGAGACCGACGCCGGCGCCCACGCGCGCAGCCGCTCGATCAGCTCTGCCGATCGGCCGTCGGCGACGATCTCGAGATCGCGGCCGCGCGTCCGCACCGCCGCCCCGCCGAGATCGACGTTCGCCGGGATCACGTCGAAGCGCGCGTGGATGCGCTGAAACCGCTCGCGCGCGGCATCCGCGTCGAGCGTCAACACGTCGCGGCCCTGATCGATGATCGTGAACTCGTCGATCAGCCCCTCGAACTCCGAGATGAGATGGGTGGACACGAACACCGTGCGCCGCCCGGGATCGGCGTCCTGGTAGGCGCCGATCACGGTCTGGATGAACTCGCGCCGGACGATCGGATCGAGCCCCGACGTCGGCTC
>DASTCC010000536.1:0-3078 GCA_035711465.1 Vicinamibacterales bacterium | reverse complement strand
AGCCAGTCGAGCAGCGCCAGGTCGTCGGCGTAGCCGCGGAACAGCGTCTGGCACAAATGGATGTGCGTCTGGATGAAGCCTGGAAGAAGGTAGGCACCACCGGCATCAATCACGCGGTCGGCCGTCGTGCCGGCCGGGAGTCGACCCACGGCCGCGATGCGGCCGTTGCCGATGAGGACATCGCCTTCGAGCACCTCGAAGGCGTCGTTCATCGTGACGATCGTCGCGCCGCGGAGGAGGAGCGAGGCTCCGCCGCGTGTTGGTGATAGTCTCGGCTCCGGCTCCGCCTCCCTCTTCACAGCGTCTCTTGGCCCCGCCTCCGGCGGGGCGGGACGTCTTGAAGGCGGCGAACCATGGCGTTCAAGACGTCTAGCGCAACGCCTTCAGCTTGGGGAACCATCGGAGCGAGGCCGACCTGAGCGCCTCGGCCTTGCCGCGCCGCACCGCGATCAACTCGGCGGTGATGCTGACGGCGATCTCCTGCGGCGTCACGGCCCCGAGATCGAGGCCGATCGGCGCGTGGATCCGCTCGAGCCGCGCCGGATCGACGTTGGTGTCCGAGAGCAGTTGCTCGTACAAGCGTGCGACCTTGGCGCGGCTGCCGATGAGGCCGATGTAGCGCAGGTCGCGCGGCGCCAAGGCGCGAAGCGCGTCGAGGTCGTTCCGGTGCCCGCGCGTCACGATCACGGCGTAGGCGGTCGCGGGGATGGTGGTGCGCTCCAGCCAGCCAGGGATGTCGTCAACCACCACCGCCGCGGCAAACGGAAACCGCTCGGTGTTGGCGAAGGCGGCGCGATCGTCGATGACGTGCACGCCGAACCCGGCTTCGTGCGCCATCTTCGCGAGGTAGTACCCCACGTGCCCGGCGCCGAAAATGTAGACGGCCGGCGACGCTTCGATGGGCTCGATGAAGACTTCCATTTGTCCGCCGCACACCAGGCCGGTCTCCTCGGCGAAGTCGTCGTTCAGGTCGTACTTCACGGTGACGGCCTTGCGGCTGGCCAGGACCTGCCGGGCGCGGCCGATCGCATCGTGCTCGTAGCAGCCGCCGCCCACCGTGCCGACGATGCGGCCGTCGCCGAACACGAGCATCTTCGCGCCGACGCGCTGCGGCGTGGAGCCGTTAGACGACACGATGGTAACCAGCGCCGCTTCTTCGCCGCGGGTGAGCGCCTCCCCCAGGGCAGCGAAGACCTCGTGATTCATGAGTTGATTATAGACGGCGCCCCTGCGCCAACGCGGCTATTGGAACCGGTGCAATTCGCACGCGACCAATGGCTCGGTGCCGGCCAGAAATGCCTCGTTTGTCATGCGCGGGCACGTGGGCGTCGCCATCTGGCCGGTGTCGCGGTCAATCTCGACGAACGACACGCCATCCGGGACGGAGAACGGCGGGCTGCTGCGGCCGGCGAGCGCGTCCTTCATGAACGCGGTCCAGATCGGCAACGCCGCCTGCGATCCGCTGAGTCCGAGCGGCTTGTTGTCGTCGAGCCCGACCCAGACCACCGTGAGCAATTCCGGTGTGAAGCCGACGAACCAGGCGTCTCGCAAATCGTTGGTGGTGCCCGTTTTGCCGGCCGCGTCCGGCGCAAATCCGGCGCCGCGGACAGCCGCGCCCGTGCCTTCGTTGATCACGCTGCGCATCATGTGCGTGACCAGGAACGCGGCGGTCGCCCGCGCCACTTCCGTGCCGCGCTCGGCCTTTGGCTTGACCGACTCCTCGCCGCTCGACACGCTGATGATGGCCCGCGGCTTTCGGATCGTGCCGAAGCCTGGGAACACGGTGTAGGCCTCGGCCAGCTCCAGCGGCGTCAGCTCGACAATCCCGAGGGCGACCGACGGATACGGCCGCACCTGGTCGGTCTCGCCGATCTTCGCGCGCTTCCAGAGCGAGACCACGCGGTCGTAGCCGGTCTGTTCCGCGACCTTGACCGCGGCCACGTTACGCGACATGGCCAACGCGCGGCGCAGCGTGATCGGCCCGTCGTACTCGCCGTCGTAGTTTCGCGGCGTCCATTCCTGGTCGTCGTAGCTCCACGTGGTCGGCTCGTCCTGCACCAGCGTGGCCGGCGTGATGTCGCCGGCGCCGTCGTCGGCCGCCTTTTCGAAGGCGGCCAGGTAGACGAACGGCTTGAACGTGGAGCCAATCTGCCGGCGCGCGCTGATGGCGCGGTTGAACTGCGACTGATTGTAGGAACGGCCGCCGATGAAGGCGAGGATCTCGCCACTGCGCGGATCGAGCGCAACGAGCGCCGCCTGGGCGTTGCCCTGCCCGCGTTTGCGCCGGGCCAACGTCTTGTCCACCGCGGCGATGCCTTCGCGAACGGCGTCCTGCGCATAGCGCTGCAGGTTGAGATCGAGCGTGGTGTAGATATCGAGGGCTCCCGGCTTGGCGACGATGCCCGGGAAGCCGGTATCGAGGACGTCGCCGATGTAGTCCACGAAGTATGGCGCCTCGTTGTCGACGGCCCGCGCGACGACGGCAATCGGCTCCTGCTTGGCCCGTTCGGCGGCATCGCCGGTGATGTACCCGCCGTCGACCATCGCATTGAGCACGACGTTGCGCCGATCGCGGGCGCGCTCCGGGTTGTTGAACGGTGAGTGGTTGGACGGCGACTGAATGATGCCCGCGATCAGCGCGGCCTCCGACAGCGTCAGGTTGCGGACGTCCTTGCCGAAGTAGATCTTCGACGCCTCGGCGACGCCGTGCAGCGCGAACGACCCGCGATGACCGAGATAGACGTCGTTCAGATACAGCTCGAGGATTTCGTCCTTGGTGGCGCGGGTCTCGAGGATTACGGCCATGCACTGCTCGAGGATCTTGCGGCGCCACGAGCGCTGGCGCGTCTGCTGTTCGACGACCATCTGCTCGGTCAGGAAGAAGTTTCGTGAGAGCTGCTGGGTGATGGTGCTGCCGCCGACCAGGTACGGCCGATCGCCGAACACATTCGTCAACATCGCGCCGACGATGCGGATCGGATCGAGACCGGGATGGTAGTAGAAGCGGCGGTCCTCGATTGCCAGCACGGCTTCCTGCATGCGGGCGGGAATCGATTCGAGGGCGACGCGGCGCCGCTT
>DASTCC010000535.1:0-2224 GCA_035711465.1 Vicinamibacterales bacterium | reverse complement strand
GCGCTGACGATCCAGACCAACGACGACTTCCTGCCGGTCGGATCGGTCACCAACCCGACGGGCGCCGAGTTCGTCCAGGGCACCAACGAAGAGGTGCGCTACCTGTTCAAGTTGAACGGCAGCTACCAGCTCGGCTGGGGCATCACCGCGTCGGGCAACTTCAACTGGAACGACGGCGACATCCGCATCCGGACGATCAACGGCCCCGGCAACGTGTTCGGCGGCGTCGGGCAGGGCCAGATCACCTACAACACGCTGAACTACCTGCCGCGCGACGCAGAGCGTTTCGGATCGACGGCGCTCCTCGACGCGGGCGTGCAGAAGGTGTTCTCGTTCGCCGGCGGGCGCTACCGGATCAAGGCGATGTTCGACGGCTTCAACCTGCTGAACATCGCGACCGTGCAGAGCTACACCAGCAACAACGCGAGCCTGTCGACGTCGTCGCAGGTCTCGAACGTCGTGCCGCCGCGGGTGTTCCGCTTCGGCGCGCAGATCTCGTTCTAACGGTACCGTCGGCTGGAGTGAGGGGCGGTATCCACTCACTCCAGCCGAAGTTCTCTTGAGGACGCCGAGGGCTCGCCAATCAAGAGAACGTCCGTTCCGGCGCGATCGAACAGCACGCTTTCCAAAAAAGAAGCGGGGCTCAGAACCAGTTGTTCCTAACGAAGGCGACAGTGAAGATAGCGCTCCAGGTGGTTGGTAGGTTATCGGGAACTCGCCTAACCGGTTAAGCGATGGTCACAACCGCTGAATCGCCGAAACGGCTCCGACAAGTGCGATTGCAACAGACGCCGGCCTGACCACGAAGCGTCGGTACGCCGGCGTTGGCAGGCTCAGCGCCGCGGCGACGATCGCGGCGCCGCCAATCACGGTCAGCTGTCCCGCTTCCACGCCGATGTTGAACCCGATCAAGGTCGCCAGGAACGACGAGGTCCGCAGGTCGAGCGACGCCAGCGCGCCGGCGAAACCGAGCCCGTGCAGCAAGCCGAACGCGAAGATCAGCGCCAGCCGGCCTCGCGTCAGCGCCGTCGCGCGCAGGTTTTCGCACGCGACGTAGACGATCGACAACGCGATCAGCGGTTCGACGACGTGCGCGGGCAGCGAGACGAGACCGAACGTCGCGACGGCAAGTGTGATCGAGTGCGCAACGGTGAAGACGCTGACCTGGATCGCCACCGTCCGCGCGCGTGCCGCGAGCAGGAAGAGGCCGAGGACGAAGAGCATGTGATCCAGGCCGTGCGGCACGACGTGGGTGAAGCCGAGGCCGATGCCGGTCGCGAGGGTCGACCAGATCGATGCCGGCGCCGCAGGCGCAATCGCGCGCGGCGCGCTCGTGGCGGGGCCCTGCAGCCACTCGAGTGTCTCGCCGACGGCCGGGCCGCGGACGACGAGCGGATAGGAGCCGAGAATGAGCGACGTCTGCCATGACACCAGCGAGGCCTGCGCCGGCATGGCGGCGGCGAAGCGCACGGCGATCTTGCCGGCGTCGCGGTCCGCGGCGGTCTCCGGCACTGACACGCCCTCGAATGTCAGAGGCACGGCCCGGCCGTCGACACGCAGGCTCATGAACGCCGCCATCCCGTCGAGCGTCGATCCGAGCGCCTCGAGCTTCAGACGCAGCGACGCGGGCAGCGTCGTGAACAGCACCTCCGCCCGCCCGGTGTGGACGGTGATGACGACGTCGCTGGCCGCGCCCGGGTGAGCCGAGAGCGTCGCTGCGCCGATCGACACGGCGATCGTCAGCACCGCCGCGACCAGCCGTCGCGCCCTCATCGTCCGCCACTCCGCGCCGATCGGGATGCGGCGGCGCGCGCCCTGGCGATCGTCTCTGCGTGCGCGCGAATTGTCCGGTCGCGCGTGCCGATGGCGAGCGCTTGCGCGATCGTCGCCTGCGCCTCGTCCAGCATCGCGTTGCGATACTGCGCCCAGGCGAGCGCGTCGAGCGTGAAGATGTCGCGCCGGGTGGACGCGGCCTCTGTGGCGAGGCGCAACGCGTCGACAGGCCGTCGATTGCGCTCCGCGAGAAAGCGGGCCAGGCGGCCGGGATCTGGCGCATCCGAGATCCATGCCGCTTGCGCGAGCGTGTAGTAGCGTCCGGCCTCGGCGGCCCGGCCGAGCGCGGCGGCGAGGTCGCCGGCAAAGGCAAGATCGTCCGGTGACGGCGCGGCGGCCACGCGAGCCGCCATCAGGTCGTAGGCCTGCCGCACCTCGCCGCGCGCGAAGG
>DASTCC010000534.1:0-6739 GCA_035711465.1 Vicinamibacterales bacterium | reverse complement strand
CAGTTGCATGTCCGCGAGCGCTATCGGCGAGTGCGCGCTCCAGCTGCTCCAGATCAGCACCATCGTGTACGCCGTCGCCGGCCGGCGGCTCTCGGGAAACACGTCGCCCCAGGTGCGATCGTCGCGCAATGCGCCGCTCGTCTTCGGCAGCGGTGACGCCGGCAGGCCGAGGAACTTCGACGCGAACATGAAGCCGCGGTAATCGGGTGAATCGTAGCGGAACGACAGGCGGCCGTCGCGCGTGAAGTTGGGGAACAGGCTCGAGCCGGCGAGGCTGGCGGTGACGTTGCGAACCGTGCGCTGTTCCAGATCGACGACGAGGATGTCGTAGTGCCGGGTGCCGGGCCGCTGCGCGTGAAAGGCGATATAGCGCCCGTCGTACGAGAAGTCGGCCTTCTGTCCGGCAAGCCCGGTATCGATCACGCCTTCGCAGTCGGTCCGGTTGCGGACGATGACGTTGCCGCGGACGAACGTGGTGATGCGGACGCCGTCCTTCGAGATCAGCGGCCGTTCGCCGGCGCCGATAGCGGGGCAGCGCGGCACCTTGCCGGCCGGCAGGACGCCCTTGTCGCCGTCGAGGTAGTAGTAGTTGCCGGTGATCGTCTGGATCAGATCGCGTCCCTCGTGAACGGCCCAGCTGTAGTAATCGCCGAGGCCGGCGGGCACGACATTGCGCGAGATCTCGCCCGTGCGGCGGTGCCAGATGCTCACCGATGGCCCCGAGTAGATGATCCGTTCGTCGTCGAGCGACCAGTACGGATCGATGCCGCGCTCGGTGAACAGGATCTTGCCGCCGCGCAGGTCGACGACCGTCACCGTCTGGCTGGTGACGTTGCCGGACGGGCCGTAGAGGTTCTCCGCGGACTGGCGCCGCGGCACCGACGTGTCGAACGCCTGCGACGCATACGCGAGGTAGTTGCCGTCGGGCGAGATCCGCGAGTAGGCGAAGACGCCTTCGGTCGCGGCGAGCGCGTGCGCCTGCTTGAACGCCGGTGACGGTGTCTGGACGTTCGCGGAAATGGCGATGACGGTCAGCGCCGCGGCGGCCGTACTGATGAGGACTCGGGCCATTCGACGAGTCTACGCGCAGCAGAGCCCCGTCCGCTATCGGGCCGCCTTCACGCCCGTGACCTCGACGAGGGTCGTCTGGTTCCGCCACGTCGTGTACACGTAGCTTTGACCATCGTCGCGAACCAGGGCGACGATGATCGCGATGACGCCGGCGCGATCCGGCGGCGCGAGCTCGCGGACTCTCGTCCGCGCTCCGGTCGCGAGATCGACGCGTTCGATCAGTGTGGGAACGTTCTGCCGCTCGGACACGAACACCGAACGCCCGTCGCGGCTCCAGCCGGCAAAGCGGTGGGCGAGAAAACTGCCGGGAAGGCGATGCGCAACCTGCGTGGCCACGTCGACGACGTGCCACGCGCCGTCTGATGACGGCGACAAGATGGTTCGGCCGTCAGGCGAAGGCTTTGCGATGCCGATCCCTGGCGGCGTGACCGGCGAAGGCGTGCCGCCGTCGGCAGCCCGGACGTAGCAGCGGCTTTCGCTGGCGCTGCCGCTGCAGAAAAGCACTCTGCCGTCGAGAAACCAGGACACGCTGCTGGCGTTCGCGATCGGCGTGAAATCGATCGTCCGCGGTTGTCCCGGGCCGGTCGGGTAGATGACATGTCGCCCCGGCGCCGGACTGGGGACGAACGCCAGGATTTGCTTGCCATCGGGCGAGAAGCCGCCGAGAGCGGCACCTTCACCGAGCCGTGCCGCCGGCGACCCGTCCGTCTTTCGGATCGCGACGCCGTAATTGACGCCGGCGCTCTCTGACTGGTCGGTGAAGACCAGCCACTGGCCGTCGGCCGAGAGGTCGTTGGCGAGCGACTGTTGCTGCCAGGGAAATTCGCGTTCGGGAGTCAGACCCGCCACCTGCGCCCGGATGGTCAGGCGGATGTCGTTGACGGTGCCCAGCAGCCGGCCATCGCCGGCCACGTCCATCATCAGCGACGACGACATGCTCGGGAAGGCCTGCCGCACTTCGGGATCGCCGTCGGCGTTGACGACGATCGGCAGGTACTCTGCGCCGCCCGTGGAGACCGACACGAACACATGGCGGCCATCGGCGGACCACGTGACGCTCTGGGAGGCCGCGAACTCTCCCGCCAGCGTCTTCACCGTGCCGCTGGCATCGACCACCTTCAGCCAGCCGCGATCGTCGTATCGAATCGGATGCTCCAGAAACGCGACCCGGGTGCCGTCCGGCGAGACGCGCGGATCGCTGATGTAGCCAGCCGCCTCGTGCAGGACCTTGTCGATCGGATACTCGAGTCGATCCTTCGTCCCATCGTCGCGAACGATCGCCATGGTCGATCCATCCGGCGCCCAGTCGGCCTCGCGCACGCCCTCGAGCAGCGGCCGGCCCGCGCCGTCCACGGTCATCCGCGTCAGCGTGCCGCGGAACATCCGATGGTTGATGAACGCGGCATGGGTGAGCACCGCCAGTTCGCCGGTACGCGAGACCGAGAGCAGATGCGTGCCCGGCTCGCCGAGCGGCTGGGCAACGACGGCGCCGGGCCGGGCGATGAAGAGGCTCGGCTCGTTGCCGCTCAGGGCGGCGCTGTAGAAGACCGTCTTGCCGTCGGGCGCGTAGCGCGCGTTCGTGATCCACTGCGGATCCCACGTGCGCGACGTGAACGCGATCTCCGCCGGCTCGGCGGCTGGCCGCAGCGAGGTGGCCAGCGCGAACCCGCCGGCGATGCCGAGGATCGGCAGCGCCACCAGCGCGGCCGCCAGGCCGAATCGCCGCCGCGGCGCCTCGACGACAGGCGCGGCGGCCGTGCCGGTCGACGTGCCCGAGAGCGCGTCGAGGGCGAACGCGACGTCACGCGCCGTCTGAAATCGTTCGGCGGGACTCTTCTCCAGGCAGTGGCGGACGATACGCTCGAAGGCCGGCGAAAGATCGGCGCGCGTCGCCACGAGGTCCGGCGGATCCTCGCGGAGGATCGCGGTCATCGTTTCCGCGGCGGTGTCGCGGCGGAACGCCCTTTGGCCCGTGAGCATCTCGTAGAGCACCGCGCCGAGCGCGAACAGATCGGTACGCGCGTCGGTCGCCTGACCGCGAACCTGTTCGGGCGCCATGTAGCCGACCGTGCCGAGCACCATCCCCGGGTCGGTCATCGCCGGCGCCATCGCGGTCGCCGCCGCCCCGATCGCGTCGGCCGACTCGACCGTCTTGGCGAGGCCGAAGTCCAGAATCTTCACGCGTCCGTCGTCGAGCAGGAAGATGTTCTCGGGCTTCAGATCGCGATGCACGATGCCGCGCTCGTGCGCGGCCGCCAGCCCGCGCGCGATCTGGATGCCGATGTCGACGGCCTTGCGCGCCGGCAGCGGCGCCGTCAGCCGCTCGCGCAGCGTCGTCCCGTCGAGCAGCTCGGTGACGGCGTAGAGCAACGCGTCGCTCTGGCCGACGTCGTGGATGGCGAGGATGTTGGGATGGGACAGCGCCGCGATCGCCCTGGCCTCGCGCTCGAACCGCACGCGGCGATCCGGGTCGGCGGCGACGCCGGCCGGCAGCACCTTGATCGCGACCATGCGGTCGAGCCGCGTATCGCGGGCGCGGAACACCTCGCCCATGCCGCCTTCGCCGAGCTTGGCGACGACTTCGTACGGACCGAGGCGCGTCCCTGGGGAAAGGGTCATGGGAGCCGCGCCTATTATGACGACTGGCCCGCGAAGACGCGATACACTCGGCGGCCGCGATGATCACCACGCGCCGCGGGTTCCTCCAGCAGCTGGGCGCGGCCGCCGCGACCGCGCGTGCCGCCGACAGCCCGGCACAGTCGCGACCGATCACGCCGTTTCCGTACGTCGACGGACTCACGCTCGCCGGTCCGATGAACGATCTGGCCGCGAGCGGGCTGTCGGCGTTTCTCGTCGACGTCTCGCGCGCCGAACGGCTCGAGACGACCGACGGTTCGATCAAGTACTGGCGCAGCTTCGACGCGACGTCGAAGTCGATCGCCGAGATGCGCACCGATCTCGCGCGGGAGCCGCTGGCGTTCCACGCAACCAGGGGCAGCGAGATCGCCGGCGCGCATCGCAACGGACGCACCGCGGTGTTCTTCCAGGTCCAGGGCGGCGGCGAAATCGTCGGCCAGAACCTCGATCGGCTCGACGCACTTCACGCGCTCGGGCTGCGTGTCTTCCAGATCACCCACCACAACGACAACCCGTGGGGCGGCGGCGCCATCGAACCAAAGTGGTCCGGGCTGACGGCGCTCGGCCGCGCCGGCGTCGAGCGGCTGCACGCGCTCGGCATGATTCCCGATCTCGCCCACGTCTCGGATCCGACCTGCCGCGACGTCATCGCCATTTCCAGGGCGATCCGGAAGGCGGTGATCGTTTCGCATGGCGGAGCGCGCGCGCTCGTCGACAACGCGCGCTGCACGCCCGACGACGTCATCCGCGGCGTCGCCGACTCGGGCGGGGCGATGGGCGTGTTCATGATGACCTGCTGGCTGACGACGGATCCCATGCCGACGCCGGCATCCTACGTCGCGCAGATCAGACACATCGTCAGGGTCGGCGGCATCGACGCGGTCGGCATCGCCAACGACTACGCGATCGGCGGCGACGCCGGGGCGCAGAGCGTCGGCAACGACAACGCAAGGGCGGTGCAGAACATTCTGCCGTGGTGGAACTCGGTGGCGAAGTCGCAGGTGCTCGGCTTCGACACGCCGCCAGCCCACGTCGTGATTCCCGAGCTCAACAACCCGCGTCGCGCGTTCCTGATCCACGACGCGCTCGATCGCGCCGGCTTCCGCAGCGCAGAGATCGAGAAGATCATGGGCGGCAATTGGATTCGGGTCTTACGTCAGTCGCTCGGGTGAGTCGCTTGCCAAAAGCGCTTGCCAAAAGCGCTTGTCGAAAGGCGCTTGTCGAAAGATTGAACATGGAGGGTCGTGGAGGAATTCTTTTCGAATGCAGGTTCGAAGAGCTCTTCAGGATCCTGAGTCCTTCTTGCTCTTCAAAAATAAGAGCACGGCCCTCCACGGCCCTCCATGTTCAATCTTTCGACACGCGCTTCAGAGACATCGCCTGAATGTCCTGATCTGACGACCTCCGCCGATACGCCGTCGCCAGCGAGTCGGCGTACTCGTTCCAGCGGTGGCCGACGTGGGCGCGGATCCATTGCAGCGTCAGGCCCGGATGGCCGTGATAGAGGTCGTAGAGCTCCTGCACCAGCTCGAGGTTCTTGATCGGGCCGTCCTTTCGCGTCCAGCCGCGCGCCTTCCAGCTCCGTCCCCAGATCGTGATCGACTTCACGCAGAGCTCGCTGTCCGAGTAAATCGTCGCCTTCGCCCCGCGGGGCACCATGCGGCAGCCGGCGATCAGCGCCGTCAGTTCCATCCGGTTGTTTGTCGTGTGCGGCTCGTGCCCGTGCTGTTCGGCGACAACGACGCCGTCGACCACGTAGACGGCGCCCCAGCCGCCGGGACCGGGATTGGGCTCAGCAGCGCCGTCGGTGAATACGCCGGTCGCCGGGCCTTCGCTGTAGCGCTCGAGCACGGCCGCGGTCGTGAGGTTCTCTTCGCGGCTGCTCGCGCGCCTCGACGGCGGCCGGCACCGCACGCACTTCTTCGGCCGCCAGCTCGGGTACTTGGCCAGCGCTGCCGCGGAAACGGTGAAGGACTTGTGGCAGGCGTCGCAGACGAAATCGGGCATCGCCAGACAGGCTACACCAGCCGATCGTCGCGGCGGATGCGAGCGTATACTTTGCCCGCCCCCACCATGCCGATCAATCCAGGGACGCGCCTTGGCGCCTACGAAGTCATCAGCACGCTCGGCGCCGGAGGCATGGGCGAGGTCTACCGCGCCCGGGACGTCCAGCTCGATCGCGACGTCGCGCTCAAGGTCCTGCCCGATGCCTTCGCTGACGACGGCGAGCGGCTGCGCCGCTTCGAGCGCGAAGCCAGGTCGCTGGCGGCGCTGAATCATCCGAACATCGCCCAGGTCTACGGCCTGGCCGGCGGCGACGGACGCCGCGCGCCGGCGATCGCGATGGAGTTCGTCGACGGGCAGTCGCTCGACGAGGTGAAGGGCCCGTGGTCCGTGGAAGATCTGCTGCCGGTGCTCAAACAGCTCGCGGCGGCGCTCGAAGCCGCGCACGACAGCGGCATCGTCCACCGCGACCTGAAGCCCGCCAACATCAAGATCAAGAACGACGGCAGGGTCAAGGTCCTCGATTTCGGACTCGCCAAAGCCTTCGATCCCGCCACGGCGTCATCGGACCCGTCGGCGTCGCCGACGATCACCAGTCCGGCGACGGGACTCGGCGTCATTCTCGGCACCGCCGCGTACATGAGTCCGGAACAGGCGCGCGGACGCCCGGTGGATCGCCGCGCGGACATCTGGGCGTTCGGCGTCATCGCCTTCGAGCTGCTGACAGGCGCCCGGTTGTTCGAGGGCGAGACGGTGTCCGACACGGTCGCCGCCGTGCTGCGACAGGAGATTCCGTGGAGCCGGCTGCCGGCGTCGACGCCGGTGGCCATGCAGCGGCTGCTGCGGCGCTGCCTGGTGCGCGACGCCCGGGATCGGCTGAAAGATGCCGGCGACATCCGGATTGAGATCGACGACCTGCTTCACGCGCCCGCGCCCGCGACCGGGGAGCGGCCGTCGGTCGCGGCGCCGCGCCGCCGGCGTCCGGCCGCGATCGTGCTGATGGTGTTCGAGCGTCTCGTCTGGATTG
>DASTCC010000533.1:0-16297 GCA_035711465.1 Vicinamibacterales bacterium | reverse complement strand
GCAACTCCTTTTTGATGTCGCGTCAGCTTTCTAGAAGTTGCGCGGGGCCCCACCCCCGCGCCGCGTCTGGCCTCAGCGCACGTGCTACGCGCGCGGCTTCGGCGAGTACAATGAATTCCCGCATGGCCGATTCCGTCGAAGCGCCGCCGCCGTCCGTGGCCGACGGCGAGCTGCACGCCCTCGATCCGCAGTACGTCGTCGTTCAGCGGCTGGCGGCCGCCATCGCCTCGACGGTGGTGATGACCATCGCCACGCTGGGGATGCTGATCACGGCCTTTGGTGCGCCCGGCGCACTCTGGTGGCAGCTGCCTGCCTGGGTGGCCGGGGCGGTGTTCTTCGTGTGGTGGACGATTCGCTGGCCGCCGCTCGATTATGCGCACGCGCGCTATCGCGTCGACGCCGTCGGGCTCGAGATCCGGCGCGGCGTGTGGTGGCGCGAGGTCACCTCCGTTCCGAAGTCGCGGGTCCAGCACACCGACGTCTCGCAGGGGCCGATCGAACGCCGGTTCGGCATCGGCACGCTGGTCATCTATACCGCCGGCACCGATCACGCGCGCGTCGAGCTGCCCGGGCTGCCGTACGCGCGCGCGCTCGCGATCCGCGATCACCTGCTGCCGGCCGGAGGCGACGATGCCGTCTGAGCGGCGGCTCCATCCGTGGTCGCTGCTGTTCTCGCTCGCCGGACAGGCGCGCCAGTTCGCGGTGCCGCTGCTGCTCGCGCTCTTCGTCGGATCGCGTGGCGACAACATGGAGCTCTGGGCGCTGCCGATTCTGGTGCCCTACACCATCGGCGTCGTCGTCCGCTTCATCTCGTTCCGCTATGCCTTCGGCGACGACGAGCTGGTGATTCGATCCGGCTTGATCTTCAGGAACGAGCGCCACATTCCGTACGCGCGCATTCAGAACCTCGACGCGATCCAGAACGCCCTTCACCGGCTCCTCGGCGTCGTCGACGTCCGCGTCGACACCGGCAGCGGCGCCGACGTCGACGCGAAGCTGAGCGTCGTCACCTGGCCGGCGTACGAAGAGATGCGCCAGCGCGTGCTCGTCGGGCGAGCCGGCGTGGCCGCGGCGCCGGCCGGCGAAGGCGCGCCCGAAACGCCGGCCGGACGGACGCTGCTGCACCTCGGCCCGCGTGACCTGTCTCTGCTGGGCATCATCGAGAACCGCGCCGCGGTGCTCGTCGCCGCCGTCATCGGTCTGCTCTGGGAGACGCGCATGTTCGAATCGGCGTTCGAGCGGGTATTTGGCGACGGATCGCCGGCCCCGCGCGCGGCGCGCCGCTTCCTCGCCGGCTGGTTCCGCGACGGCGTCATCTCGTGGTCCACGGTGGGCATGGCCCTCGCTGCGCTCGTCGCCCTCATCGCCGTGCTGCGCATCTTTTCGATGATCTGGGCGATGGTCCGCCTCCACGACTTCCGCTTGACGCGGATCGACGACGACCTGCGGACGGAATACGGACTGCTGACGCGCGTCTCGGCGACGATCCCGCTGCGGCGCGTGCAGACGGTGACCATCCGCTCGGGCTTGATCCATCGCTGGTTCGATCGCGCCTCGCTCGGCGTCGAGACCGCCGGCGGCGACGGCGCGGAGCGCGGCTCGAAGCGACGCGAGTCACTGGCGCCGATCGTCGGCGTCGATCAACTGCCGTCGCTGCTGCACGAAGTGCTGCCGGAACTGGATCTGTCGTCGATCGACTGGCAGCCGCCGGCGCGGCGCGCGTTCCGCCGCGAGGCGTTCGTCCGCACGGCCTTTGCGGCGATCGTGGCGGCGCTGTCCTCGTGGCTGATCGGGAAGTGGGCGATCGCGTTCGGCGCCGTGTACATCGCCTGGGCCGTGTTCGCGGCCTGGAAGTACACGAGCCACCTGCGCTGGGCGGTGATCGACGGCGCGGTCCTCTTCGAAAGCGGCTGGCTGTCGCGCCACCTGAGCATCGCGCGCTTCAGCAAGATTCAGGCCGTGCGCTGGCATCAAACGCCATTCGATCGCCGACATCGCATGGCCCGCCTCAGCGTCGACACGGCCGGCGCGGGCGACGCCGGGCATCGCGTGGATATTCCGTACCTCTCGATCGGCGCGGCCGAATCACTGCATGGACGTCTGGCGCAGGCGGCGGCGTGGACGGTGTTCAAGTGGTGATCTGTCGGTACCGTCGGGTGCTCCGGGTCCGACGGGTGCGGGCGGGTGGTTCTCGGTTCGAGCGGTTCTGCTAGTACGCGGATTCTGCTACTCCTGAGGGCGGGCTGAGCGCACTTTTCAAAGGCACTCCGGATTTCGGCCGGAATGCGTCAGCGATTTCGGGCACGATTCGTGCTCATTGCGCTGACATGGCAATCGTCAAAAACTATCGCGAGTTGATCGCGTGGCAACTGGCCGAGGAGTTCAAGAAAGCAGTCTTCGAGCTCGTAGACAAGTCTGAGCGAATTCAACTCGAGCACAAGTTTCGATCGCAGCTCATCGAAGCTGCTTGTTCGGTCAGCAAGAACATCGCAGAGGGCTTTCGGCGCTTCAAGCCTCGGTCGATCGATCAGTTCTTCGGATACGCACTGGCTTCACTACACGAGGCGGAAGACCGCATCCGCGACGCGATTCAACTGAGATACTTTGCTGCCGCCGATTGCGCTCGAGCGCTGAACTACGCGAAGCGCTGCACCGTGGCAACCATCCGCTTCAAGAAATCACAGCGCTCGAGAGCGAAACCGGCGGACTGAGGCGCACCTGCCCGCACCAGTCGGACCTGGAGCACCCGCCGGAACCGACGCAGCTCTTATCTTCGAAACGCCGGCGCGTACGCCTTTTCCACATAGTCCTTGAGCATCCGCCGCGAGGAGAACCTCGGGGTGATCGTGAGCATCGCCTGCTTGATCATCGCCAGCCAGCGGCGGGGAAGGCGCTTGCCGTCGCGTTCGTACCAGGTCGGGACCACGTCCTGTTCGAGCAACGCGTAGAGCGCCTGCGCGTCGGCGTGATCGAGGGCGTCCTGATCGTCGGAGGCCGGGGTGCCGACGATCTGCCAGCCGTTCGATCCGGTGTAGCCCTCGGCCCACCAGCCGTCGGCGATGCTGAGGTGCAGCACGCCGTTCATCGACGCCTTCATGCCGCTCGTCCCGCTCGCTTCCATCGGCTTGCGCGGCGTGTTCATCCACACGTCGCAGCCCTGCACCAGCACGTGCGCGACGTGCAGGTCGTAGTCGTCGACGAAGGCGATGCGGCCGCTGAGGCGCGGGTCGAGCGCGTGGCGGAACACCGTCTGCAGCTGATGCTTGCCGGCTTCGTCGGCCGGGTGCGCCTTGCCGGCGAAGACGAACTGCACCGGCCGGCCGCGCTGGTTGACCAGACGGATCAGCCGATCGATGTCGCGGAACAGCAGATCGGGACGCTTGTAGCCGGTGAAGCGCCGCGCGAAGCCGATCGTGAGCGCCGACGGATCGAGCATCGCGCCGCCGGCGACGACGCGAGTGGCGCTGGCCTGATCGTCGGTCCAGCGCTGGCGCGCGCGTTCGCGGATGAACTGGAACATGTGCGAGCGCAGCGACTGGCGCGCCGCCCAGAGATCCTCGTCGGGAATGTCGAGCACCCGCGCCCAGAACGCCGGGTCTTCGTACTGGTCGCGCCACGCCGGGCTGAGGTGCTGTTCGAGCAGCTTGGCCAGATCGGGCGCGAGCCATGTCGGCACGTGGACGCCGTTGGTGATCGCGGAGATCGGCCGATCGGCCGTCGCCTTGTCCGGCCACAGCGGCGCGAACATCTCACGCGAGACGTGGCCGTGGAGCTGGCTGACCGCATTGATGGCGCCGGCCGATCGCATGGCCAGCGCCGTCATGTTGAACTTCGGCCCCTCGGCCGAGTCGTAATCGCCGAGCGCGAGGAAGTTCTCGCGCTGTCCGTTCATCGATCCCCAGCAGATCGCGAGCTGCTGTTCGACGAGATGGAACGGAAAGGCGTCGTGGCCGGCGGGCACCGGTGTGTGCGTCGTGAACACCGTCGTCCGCCGCACTTCGTCGACGGCGTCGTCCCATTTGCGTCCGGCGGCGAGGAAGTCGCGCAGCCGCTGCAGGACGACGAAGGCGGCATGGCCTTCGTTGAGATGCCAGACCGCCGGAGTCAGTCCGAGCGTGCGCAGGGCGAGCACGCCGCCGAGTCCGAGCACGATCTCCTGCTGCAGCCGCGTGTCCTGACCGCCGCCGTAGAGGCGCGCCGAGAGCTCGCGGTCCCACGGCTGGTTTTCCTCGAGGTCGGTGTCGAGGAGCAGCAGCCGCACGCGGCCGAGCTTGATCTCCCAGACCTGGACCAGCACCGACCGTGTCCCGAGCGGGACGAGGACGACGCACGGCTTGTCGTCGAGCGTGCGCGCGTGCGCGATCGGCGCGTGCTCCCAGTTCAGCTTCTCGTAGACTTCCTGCTGCCAGCCCTCGGCCGAGATCCGCTGCCGGAAGTAGCCTTGCGGATACATGAAGCCGACACCGATGAGCGGCACGCCGAGGTCGCTCGCTTCCTTGCAGTGATCGCCGGCGAGCACGCCGAGGCCGCCGGCGTAGATCGGCAGCGACTGGTGGAGCGCGAACTCGGCGCTGAAGTAGGCGACGACTTCATGGTCGGACTTCACGCGCTCGTGCCACCAGGTCTTGCCGTTGGTCGCCGAGGCGCGCGTGGCGTCGAGCGCGTCGAGCGCGGCGTCGTAGAGCGCCAGGAACGCCGGATCGGCGGCGGCGCGATCGAGCGTCTCCGGCGTCATCTGCGCGAGCATCATCACCGGGTTGTGCGCGGTCTGGCGCCAGAGCGTGTAGTCGATCCGCCGGAAGACGGCGCGGGCCGGATGCCACGACCACCAGAGGTCGGAGGCGAGCTCGCGCAGGCGCGCGAGACGGGCGGGCAGCTGGGGAACCTGGTCGGTCATGATGATGGCGCGGGCCGTTCAGGAACAGGCGCCGACGAGCGACGCGAATCTGGACAGATCGATGTTGCCGCCGGAGACGATCGCCACGACGCGGCGATGCCGCTCGCGGATGGCCGGAGTGAGCGCCGCGGCAACCGCGCACGCGGCGGCGCCCTCGGCGATGACGTGACAGCGCATCGCCGCCATTTTCATCGCCTGCGCCGCCTGCTCGAGCGACACCACGATCGACTCGTCGACCCATTGCTGGAGCAGCGGCCACATCGACGGCAGCACTGACTTGCCGCCGGCGCCGTCGACGAACGACGCGGTCCAGCCTTCGAAGCGCAGCGGTTGACCGGCGGCGAACGACACCGAGAGCGGCGCCGCGGTTTCCGGTTCGGCCGCGTAGACGCGCACGCCGGGCTTGAGCGCCTTCACCGCGCAGCCGACGCCGGCGAGGAGCCCGCCGCCGCCGAGCGGCGCGATGATGGCGTCGACGTCCGGCACGTCCTCGAGAATCTCGAGCCCGGCCGTGCCGTTGCCGCTGATGAAATCGTCGTCGTCGAACGGATGGACGAAGCGGCCGGTCATGCGTGCCGACTGATGGGTCTCGACCGCCTTCCAGCACTCGTCATACGTGGCCTGCACGATCGTCGCGCCGAGCCGTTCGATCGCCGCGAGCTTGGTCGCCGGCGCCGTGTCCATGACCAGCACCGACGCCTTCGCGCCGGCTTCGCGCGCCGCCAGCGCCACCCCCTGCGCCGCGTTGCCGGCGCTGACCGTCCACACGCCGTCGCGTGCGGCGCCGGCCGGCAGCTTGGCGACCGCATTCATCGCGCCGCGAATCTTGAACGAGCCGATCGGCTGCAGCACTTCGAGCTTGAGAAAGATCTCCGGCCCGTCCCGGGTGATCGGATCGAGGCGCACGACCGGCGTACGGGTCGCGACGTCGTAGATGCGGCTGGTGGCGGACTTGATGGTGTCGAGCGAGATCGAACGCGGCATGCGAAGCGACGATCGTAATGTCACCGTGAAGTGCGGTCAACGGTCTCAGCTGCTTGTCGAAACATTTCACCTTGGAGGGCCGCGGGGAGCCATGGAGAAGAGATTCTGATTTCGAAAGGCAGTTCCGAAGGAGATGACTCCAGAACCACTCCACGGCCCTCCACGGCCACCCAAGGTGAAATGTTTTCAGTAAATGAACGAGGCAGCCTTCGCGGAGTAGACTACGCGCGACGATCCCGGTCACCGAAGGAGTGGGACCATGGCAGAGCGCATCAACCGGCGGGACTTCATGGCGACGACAGCAGGCGCGGGCATTCTGGCGGCGGCGCAGCCGCTCTCGGGCAGCGGCCCGTCCGTGATCGTGCAGGGCAGCACCCGGCCGGTGGTCATCGCCTCCGGCAACGGCCATCAGTACAAGAACGGCGGCGCCCAGACCTGCGTCGAGACGGCCTTCGAGAAGATGATGGCCGGCACCGATGTCCTCGACGCCCTCATCGCCGGGGTCAACATCGTCGAGCTCGATCCGCTGGACACCAGCGTCGGCTTCGGCGGCCTGCCCAACGCCGACGGCGTCGTGCAGCTCGACTCGTGCTGCATGCACGGGCCGCGCAAGCGCGCCGGGGGCGTCGCCGCGATCGAGGGCATCAAGACGCCGTCGCTCGTCGCCAAAGCCGTGCTCGAGCTCACCGATCATCATCTGATCGTCGGCCGCGACGCGACCAAGTTCGCGCGGCAGCTCGGCTTCGAGGTGTTCGACGATCTCAACACGCCGGAGTCGCGCAAGCAGTGGCTCGAGTGGAAGCGCCGCACCGATCCGCTGCACTACATCAAGGATCCCGAGGAGCGCGCTGCCGCCGAGCGCCAGGTGATCCTCGACATGGTCGCCGAAGGCCGCGTCAACGAGAACCACATCTACGGGACGATCAACTGCGACGGCGTCAACGCCAGAGGCGAGATCTGCGGCGTGACGACGACGAGCGGGCTGGCGTGGAAGATCCCGGGCCGTGTCGGCGACTCGCCGATTCTCGGCGCCGGGTTGTACGTCGACGGCGACGTCGGCGCCGCCGGCTCGACCGGACGCGGCGAGGCCAATCTCTACAATCTGTGCTCCTTCCTCATCGTCGAGGAGATGCGCCGCGGCAAGCACCCGAAGGACGCCGGCATGGACGCGCTGCGCCGCGTGCAGAAGAACACCGTCGAGAAGCGGCTACTGAACGATCGCGGCCTGCCGAACTTCAACCTGAACTTCTACGCGCTCAACAAGAAGGGCGAGTACGCGGGGGTCGCCTTCTACAACGCCACCGGCCGCGGCAACTTCGCGGTCTGCGACGAGAAGGGCGGCCGTCAGGAGAAGATCGAGCCGCTGCTCGAGGGCGGTGCGTCGTAAGCTGATCGGCGCTCGCATCTGACCGTCGCGCGGCGGCGCGGAATCACGCTAGACTCTCCCCACCGCAATCACGCTTCGAGGGAGAGCACGATGCAACGACGGATCGTCTTCGGGAAAAGTGTAGCCGCAGCGACGACGCTGCTCCTGGCGGTGCCGGGACTCTACGGTCAGGGGCAGGCGCCCGAGCGGCGCATGTATCAGGTCGGCGGCGGCGCGCGCGACGGCGCCTCCGCCTTTCCGCGCGTCAACTACTGGCAGATGCGTCCGCTCAAAGAGGGCGACGTCGACTTCAAGCACTACCACAGCTACGAAGAAGCGACCGCGCTGCTGCGGATGTGGACGGCGCGCCATCCGAACCTGGTCCGAATGTACTCGGTCGGCAAGTCGCTCGAAGGCCGCGATCTCTGGCAGGTCACGATCACCAACCAGCGCACTGGCGCCGACACCGACAAGGCGGCGTTCTTCATCGAAGGCGGACGCCACGCCGGTGAGATCACCGGGATCGAGGCGACGCTCTACTTCATCAATCACGTCCTGACGAACTACGGCAAGGATCCGGCGATCACGAAGCTCCTCGACACCAAAGCGATCTATGCCAAGCCGCACAACAACCCCGACGGCGCGTCGCTCTATCACTACACCGCGCAGACGCTCCGCTCGAGCGTCCGGCCGACGGACAGCGACAACGACGGCCTGCTCGACGAAGACCCGCAGGAGGATCTCGACGGCGACGGCTTCAGCCGTCAGATGCGCAAGCACGTCGGCGCCGGCAAGGGCAACGCCGTCGTCGACGATCGCGATCCGCAAGGACGGCTGATGCGGATCGTCGGCGCCGGGCAGGGCGAGTATCAGATGTACACGGAGGGCGTCGACAACGACGGCGACGGCGCGATCAACGAGGATGGCATCGGCGGCCTCGATCTGCATCGGAATTACCCGGAGAACTGGCGGCCGATGACCGAAGAGACCGGCCGCGGCTACACGCAGGGCGGCGCCGGCGCCTACCCGCTGTCCGAGCCCGAGACCAAGGCGGTGTTCGACTTCCTGATCCGCCACCCGAACGTCGGCATCGTCCAGTCGCTCGACACCTCGGTGCCGATGATCCTGCGCGGGCCGTCGACGAGCAAATCCGAGGAGTCGGTGTTCCCGGAAGATCTCGAGTACCTGCGGAAGTTCGACGCCAAGGGCATCGAGATCACCGGCTATCCGTGGGCCGGCGACACCTACTTCGTGTATTCGACGCGCGGCCAGACGGCGGCGCCCGGCCAGGAGCTCCAGGGCACCCCGCTCTTCGGCCATGGGCCGGACTTCGGCTACCTCTATTACGGCGCCATCTGGTACGGCAACGAGATCTGGGACGGCGGCCGCGTCAAGGACTACAACGGCGACGGCACCGTCGACGACCTCGAGCGCCTGCGCTGGACCGACGAGACCAATCCCGGCAAGAACGACGACTTCCAGCGCTGGACGAAGACGCAGCACCCGACGCTCGGCGAGGTCGAAGTCGGCGGCTGGAACCCGAAGTTCTGGTCGCAGAACCCGCCGCCGGTACTGCTCGAGCAGTGGGCGCGCAACGAAGCGATGTTCAACCTCTATCTCGCGCAGCAGCTCGCCCAGGTGCGCGTCGTCTCCGCGGAGAGCAAGCGCGGCGCCGACGGCAACTTCGAGATCACCGCGACGGTCACCAACGAAGGCGGCATTCCGACCGCGCTGGAGATCGCCAAGCGCGTGAAGATCGTTCGGCCCGACGTCGTGAGCCTCGAACTGTCACAAGGCCAGTCGTTCGTCGGCCCGCCGGCCGGCGGCGGCCGGGGCGCCGGGTTCGGCCGCGGCGGAGGCGGCGGCGGACGCGGCGGCGCGCAGCCGCAGGCGCCGCGCCGGGCGACCGAGATCGGCTGGCTCAAGCCGGGCGAGACGAAGACCGTGAGCTGGACGGTGTCGGGCACGGGCACCGCGACGGTGACGATCGGGTCGACCCGCGGCGGCGTCGATCGGCGGACCGTGGCGGTGCGGTGAGCGGGATGTCAGCCGAGATCAGAACTGTCGTTTGCGGTCTTCGGCGGTCGCCCGTGTACGCCGGATCGGTGGTTGCCGTCATCGCGCTGAGTCTCGCGTTGACGACCACCGTGTTTGCGGTGGTGGACTCGGGGCTCTACAGGCCGCTCCCATATCCTGACGCCGCGCGGCTGTTCGTCGTCGATCCAGGGTTCGAACGGGTCGCACGGATCGCGGCAGGCGAGCGCGTGAGCGCGCGTGACGTCGCCGAGTGGTCGCGAGCGCTGCCCGATATCCGCTTCACGGCGTTCATCAGTCAGCCGATTCTGGTCGGCACGGACACTGGTCTCGACCTGGCGATGACGATCGCGAGGGTGCTGCCGTCGTTTTTCGACACGCTCGGGGTTCAACCGGCGAGCGGACGTTTCCCGGACGCCGCGTTCGACGCGGCGGTGAAGAACACGCCGGTTGTCGTCACTCACGGGTTCTGGCAGTCTGCCCTCGGCGCCGCTGCCGATGCCGTCGGGCGGCGTCTGATGGTCGATCCCGTCGCCGGCACGACGATCGAAGTGGTCGGCGTAATGCCCGCGGGCTTCGTCTTCCCGGCATCAGGCGACGTGTCGCTCATAGCGCCGTTCGTGCAGACTCCGGCAGAGCAGCAGAACTTTCAGCGCCGATCGCTCGGCACCGTGCTGGCGCGGCTGCCCGGTGGAACACAGGTCGGCGATGTCGAGGCGCGACTGAATAGCGTCGTCCGCGGCCTGATGCCGGCTTTCCCGACGCCGCGAGTTCCGCCGGCGGCCACTGCCGAGATGGTCACGCGAGCCGGCCCATTCAGCACGACTCGATTTGTCCCAGTTGTCGAGCATGTCGCGCGCCGTGTGCGCTCGCTCTTCCTCGGCATTCTGCTGACGGCCGTGTTGCTCGTGACCGTGGCATCCGTCAACGTGTCGGGCCTGATGATCGCGCGCGGGTTCAACCGCAGGCGAGACCTGTCTGTCAGACGTGCGATGGGCGCACGCGCCACCGATCTGGTGCGCCTGGTCGTGATCGAGTCGACCGTTCTCGTGAGCGCGGGTGCTGTTCTCGGACTGGCGGCGACGCCGCAACTCATCGCGCTTGCGACGCAACTGCTGCCCGTGGATCTCCAATTCTTCTCGCTGCCCGCGCTCGAGGGGCGAGTGGTGGCGTTCGCACTCTTGATGACGATCTGCGCGGCACTCGCGACGGCGGTGGTACCGGCGTGGCGGGCCGCACGACAGGCACATATTGCAGGACCGGCGCTGGCGCCAGCACCGCCTGGCCGGCGCGCGACGCGGACCGTCGTCCTCGCGCTCCAAATTGCCGGCAGTCTCGTGCTGGCGATCGGCGGGACGCTGTTCGTAACGTCGCTCATCACGGTTGAACGATCTGACATCGGGATCGATCTCGATCATGTGGCGGCGGCGGACATCCGGCTGCTGCCTGAATCCGCCGATCGTTCTGGCCAGATGTCGGCTAGAAAGGCGTTGGCCGAGGCGCTTCTGGTTCAGATTCGTTCGCTACCGTCGGTCGACCATGCTGCCATGACCAGCAGTCCGCTCTTCACTCGAAACGTGCGTTCGGCTTCTGTCCAAGGACCGGCGTCGTCGGGTGCCCGATTCTTTGCCGGCGGACAGGAAGTCACGTCGGGCTTCCGCGAGGTGCTCGCGCCCCGCCTCCTCGAGGGGCGCTGGTTCACCGACGAGGAGATTGCGTCGCGAGCGGACGTCGCCGTGATCGACGAAGTCGCGGCGCGCGGTTGGTGGCCGAACGCCCGAGCGGTGGGACAAACGTTAAGGGGCTTCAGTCGACAGTCGACCGTCATCGGCGTCACCGCCGAAGCGCGCTATTACGCGTGGGATCTGCACGGACGCGTCGCGACCGTCTACCAACCGGCTTCTTTCGCCCAGGGCGATGGCCAGCAGACGCTGATCGTGCGGGGGCCGGATGCTGACCGTGCCCGAAAAGACGCGATTGAGGTACTGCGTCGTGCGGCGCCAACCGTCAGGATCAGTCGATCCGGCGCGTTGACGGCACTGATAGCCGACTCCATCCGCGAGCGACGTTTGCAGTCGTGGCTGTTCGGCAGCCTCGCTGCAGCGGCCCTCGTGATTCTCGGCGTCGGCGTTTTGGGCTTCGTAGCGATGTCGACCGTGAGCCGAACGAGGGAGATCGGCGTACGCGTCGCGCTCGGCGCCACGCCAAGCCATGTCGTCGGACTGTTGGCGCGGGAACAGATCGCGGGCGTGTCGATCGGCATCGCCGCCGGTCTGGCGCTGGCGGCGTGGGGCCTGCGCGCGCTCGAGACGTATCTGTATCAGCTGACGCCGTACGACAGTCGTGTGTGGGCCGTCGCGATTCTCGTCGTCCTGGTCACGACCTTAATCGGCACGTTGATCCCGGCGCGCCTCTCGGCTTGCGTCGATCCCATGATGACGCTGCGCGCCGAGTAGTGCGCAGACTATCGGCCGTATTTCTTGAGCGCGGCCCTGAGCGGCTCGATCGGCAACGCGCGCACCGTGCGCCCGTTGCCGGTCGTGTCCGTCGCCCGCAGCAGCGAGTTGTAGACCGCCTCTTCGGTCGCGTCGAGCACGGCAGCGAACAGTCCCGACACCGAATCGGTCGGCAGCACCGTACGCGGCTGCGGACCATTCGTGTTGACGACGCGCAGCGTCGGATCGGTGGAGAAGGCGATCGCGAAATCGCCGCTGCCGTTGGAGTAGGTCGATCCCGTCCGCGCCAGCGCATAGATCGCGCGCGCCGCGAGCCGCTTCAGATCCCGCGCATCGAGCGGCGCATCGGTGGCGACGACGATCATGCAGGACCCATCGGCCGTACCCGTCGTACCTGTCGTACCCGTCGAGATCTCTTTCCAGACCGGGACACCGTCGATCGTGAGCCGGCCGCCATAATTCGTCTGCACGAGCACGCCGACCGTCCACGTCGCCGCCCCTTGCGTCGCGATGCGCGAGGACGTGCCGATGCCGCCCTTCCAGCCGAACGCGATTGTGCCGGTGCCGGCGCCAACCGCGCCCTCGCCGACCGCGCCGCCAGCGGCGCTCTCGATAGCGCGGCGGACGTGATCCGCGGTGACGTGCAGACCGCGGATGTCGTTGAGCGAGCCATCGTTGGTCTCGCCGACCAGGCCGTTGACCGACCGGACGTTCTCGTTGCCCGGCTGCGCGATCGTCCAGCGCACGAGCCCGTCGAGCGCCGCGCCGACCGACAGCGTGTTCGTGAGCACGATCGGCGTCTCGATCGTGCCGAGCTCCTCCACCTGCGTCGATCCGGCGAGCTTGCCGAAAGCGTTGCCGACGAACACCGCGCCCGGCACCTTCTCCCGAAAGAGGTTGCCGCCGTGCGGGACGATCGCGGTGACGCCGGTGCGGACGCGATCGCCTTCGACGAGCGTCGTATGGCCCACCTTCACGCCCGGCACGTCGGTGATCGCGTTGAATTGCCCGGGCTGGCCCGGTCCGGGGGCAATGCCGAGATCACGCGATCGCGGCCGTTCCTGCGTCGCCGTCAGCGTCGCCGCCGCAATCAACGCCGCGCCCATGACCGCTCCGCCTAGTTGCATCGAAAGCTCCTTGACCACCTGCTGAGTGGCATAATAGGCGCGATTTCATCTGGTAATCGGGAGATTGGCAGTCGGGAAGTCGCGGATCAGGGAATCGTCAATCAACCGGTCGGCCGTTCCCGGTTCCTCGACCCGACGATTCCACGATCAGCGATTCCCCGATCGCCCGACTAGCCGATTGCCGATTCAAGGAGCCGCCATGTCTGCTGGACTTCGCCGCCGCGCTGCCGCGCTCGCGATGTGTGCTTTCGCCCTCTGCGCCTGGGTCGTCTGGCCCGTCGATGCGCAGGCGCCGACCAAGCGGCCATTGACCTACGACGCTTACGACTACTGGCGATCGATCCAGGGCACGCGGCTATCCGATGACGGCGCCTGGCTGGCGTATGCGTTGACGTCGCAGGGCGAGGATGGCGAGCTCATCGTCCGCAACGTGCAAAGCGGCCAGGAGCTCAAGCATCCGCGCGGCACGTCGCCGACGTTCACGCCCGACGGCAAGTTCGTGATCTTCACGATCGTGCCGCCGAAGGCGGACGCCAACGACGACGATGAGAACGAGGCTGGTGGCGCGACGGGCCGCGGCGGCCGTGGCGGCGCCGGCACTGGCGCTGGCAACGCGGTGGCTCGCAATTCGGTCGGCATCATGGCGCTGCCCGGCGGCACGGTGACGACGGTCGAGCAGATCAGCAACTTCAGACTGCCGGAGAATGCGTCGACGTGGGTGGCAATGCACAAGGGCCGCGCCGGCGGCGGCGGCCGCGGCGGTCGCGGTGGACGTGGCGGCGGTCGCGCCGGCGGCGGCGGACGCCAGGGCGGCGGCGAACCGGCGGCTGAAGGTACGCAAACGGGCGCCTCCGGCGAGAAGCGCAAGGATCCGGGCAACGACCTGATCGTCCGCAATCTCGCGACCGGTCAGGACACCACGATCGCTGACGTCGTCGAGTACGCGTGGGACAAGACCGGCACCTGGCTCGCCTACGCGACCTCGTCGACCGACGCCGCGAAGGACGGCGCCTTCGCGCGTCGCATGAGCGACGGCACGACGCGGACGCTGAAGGGCGGGCGCGGCCACTACAAGGGCCTGGCGTTCGACGAGGCGGGACAGCAAGTGGCGTTCCTGAGCGATCAGCCGGAGTACGAGAAGCCGGTGGCGCCGTACCGCCTTTATTACTGGAGAACGAGCGATGCGGGCGAAGCCACCGAGCTCGTCTCGGCGTCGACGCGCGGCATCGCCGAAGGCATGGTGGTGAGCGACAACTTCACGCCGCGATTCTCCGAGGACGGCAAGCAGCTCTATCTCGGCGTCGCGCTGCCGCCGCCGGCGCCGGCTGCCGAAGGCGCCAAAGCGCCGCTCCGCGTCGACATCTGGAGCTCGCGCGACCCGATGATTCAGCCGATGCAGCAGGTCCGCGCGACCCAGGAGCGCAACCGCAACTACCGCGCGGTCGTGCACCTTCCCGAGAAGCGCTACGTGCAGCTGGCGACGCGCGACCTGCCGAACGTCAATCCCGGCAACGATCCCAACCGCGCGCTCGGCACCAACGATCTGCCGTACCAGCAGGAGATCTCCTGGGACACGTCGTACAACGACACCTATCTCGTCGATCTGAAGAACGGACAGCGCCGCAAGCTGCTCGAGCACTTCAACGGGCCGGTGTCGCTCTCGCCCAGCGGCCACTACGTCCTCTACTTCGATGAGAAGGAAGCCGACTGGTTCACCTACCGGATCGCGGACGGCACCCGCACCAATCTCACCGCGGCGCTGCCGGTGAAGTTCTTCGACGAAAGCCACGACACGCCGGATCTTCCGGGCTCGTACGGATCGGCGGGGTGGACCGAGGGCGACAGGAGCGTCCTCCTCTACGACCAGTACGACATCTGGGAGCTCAAGGCCGAGGGGCGCGAGCCGCCACGCATGATCACGAACGGCGACGGCCGCAAGCAGCATCTCGTCTTCCGCTATCGGACGCTCAACCCCGAGCAGCGGGCGATCCCGACGTCGGCGCCGCTGCTGCTGGCGACGACCAACGACGACACCAAGGCAACCGGCTACTACCGCGTGAACTACGCGGCCGGATCGACGCCCGAGAAAATCATCATGATGGACAAGGCGATGGGCGCGCCGATCAAGGCGAAGAACGCCAGCACCGTCGTCTTCACCCAGCAGCGCTTCGACGAGTTCCCCGATCTCTGGCTGAGCGACACCAGCTTCGCCGCGCCGAAGAAGGTGTCGAACGCCAATCCGCAGCAGTCCGAGTTCGTCTGGGGCAAGGCCGAGAACATCACCTACATCAACAGCGACGGCAAAGAGCTGAAGGCGATGCTGATCAAGCCGGAGAACTTCGATCCGACGAAGAAGTATCCGATGATGGTCTACATCTACGAGCAGCTGTCGCAGGGCCTGCACAGCTACCGCGCGCCCAACGTCGGCACCAGCGTCAACCTGTCGCGCTACGTCAGCAACGGCTACGTCGTGCTGCAGCCGGACATCGTCTACGAGACCGGCTACCCGGGTCCGAGCGCGATGAAGTGCGTGATTCCCGCGATCCAGACGGTGATGGCCCAGGGCTACATCGATCCGAAGCGCATCGGCATCCAGGGCCACTCGTGGGGCGGCTATCAGATCACCTACATGATCACGCAGACCAACATGTTCGCCGCGGTCGAGGCGGGCGCGTCGGTCACCAACATGACCAGCGCCTACGGCGGGATCCGCTGGGGGACGGGCATGGTGCGTCAGTTCCAGTACGAGAAGACGCAGAGCCGCATCGGCGCCAGCCCGTGGGACGCGCCGCTGCAGTTCATCGAGAACTCGCCGCTGTTCTGGATCGAGCGCATCAACACGCCCTACCTCACCATTCACAACGACGCCGACGACGCCGTGCCGTGGTACCAGGGCATCGAGTTCAACACCGCGATGCGCCGGCTCGGCAAGGAGGCCTACATGTTCACCTACAACGGCGAACGCCACGGCCTCAGCAACCGCGACAACATGAAGCACTGGACCGTCCACATGGACGAATTCTTCGATCACTACCTGCTCGGCAAGCCGCGGCCGGCGTGGATGGACAAGGGCGTCCCGTATCTCGATCGCGGCACGCGCGACGTCAGCGGTATGTTCAAGCGGGCGACGACGCCATCGCCGTCCGGAGGCGGAAAGCACTGAGCCGGCCGGTCCGGATCCATCGTCTCGATCCCGCCGTGCCGCTGCCGTCGTACCAGACGGCCGGCGCGGCCGGCTTCGATCTCGCCGCCAGCGCCGACGTCGCCATCGCGCCGGGACGGATCGCGCTCGTCCCGACCGGGCTGGTGATCGAAGTGCCGCCCGGCCATCTCCTCGGCATCTTCGCGCGCAGCAGCACGCCGCTGAAGCGCGGGCTCGTCGTCGCCAACGGCGTCGGCGTCGTCGACTCCGACTACTGCGGTCCGGTCGACG
>DASTCC010000532.1:0-5146 GCA_035711465.1 Vicinamibacterales bacterium | reverse complement strand
GCTCCGACCCTGCTCCGACCCCCCCCCTCATCGCGGCGCGATTCTGACGACGTTGGACGCGACGGCAGGGAAGCGCCGGAAGACGTCCGGATCGTGGCCCGGGATCACGACGCCGGTATCGCCCGCCAGCGTCTTCATGCGCGACTGCGCGGCGACGTTCGATGCCGCGTCGACCGTCTGCGCGATTGCCAGCCGCTTGTCGAGATTCATGTACAGGTACGCGTTGTCGGACGCGAGCACGACGATGCCGGCCGCGGTGCGGACGCCGACGTACTGTGACTGAAACGTGTGCTTCCCGCCGGTGTAGACGCGGATGCCTGGCGCGATCTCCTGGTCGTCGCCGTCGACGAGACGCACCCGTCCCGCCGCTTTCAGTGCCGCCAGCATCGCCGCGTCGTCGGCGTCGACGCCGCCGCGGTTCAGCACCTGGCCCTGCTCGCCGATGTAGTGGCTGTACTCGTCCTTCTGAATCCAGATCGCGGCCTTTGGAAACAGATCGGCGCCGTCGGCGTGATCCCAATGTGAGTGGGTGAGGATGACGTCGGTGACGGCGTCCGGCGTGATGCCGAGCGCCTGCAGCGCGTCGGACGGCCGCACGTAGTCCTGCGGCTTCCATTGCTGGAGAAACTTGTCGCGATGGAAGCCGGCGTCGACGAGGATCACGCGCCCGCTCGCGCGATCGCGGATCGGCCAGATCGTGAACGCGATGTCGACGCGCGGCCCCCGCTCGGCGCCGGCCACGAGAGACGATAGGGCGTACGGCACGTGCGCGAAGCGGACCGCGAACACCTCGTAGTCGGGCGTCTTCGAGGCGCCGACCTGTGAGAGCAGGGCGGCGCCGAGCAGACAGATGAGAGTGAGGCGCATGGCCCGACTATAATTCGGCCTTCCCGAAAGCGGAGGGATCTGTGACCCGGTTGGCGATCGGCATCGCGATGTTGATGGTAGCCCTGCAGCAGGGCGCGGCGCCGAATCCCCGGCTCGGCGTGCTGCGCGGCGAGTACGGTCCGTATCGCGCCAATAACGACCTGCTCTACTACCATCTCGACGTCCGCGTCGATCCTGACGCGAAGCGGATCAGCGGCAAGAACACCATCCGCTTCAGGATGCTCAAGGACGACACGCGCATCCAGCTCGATCTCGTGTCGTACCTCGTCACCGAGAAGATCCTGTTCGAAGGCGCGCCGCTCGAGTACGAGCGCGAGCTCAACACCGTGTGGGTGGACTTCCCGGCGCCGCTGCGCGCCGGACGCGAGTACTCGATCGACTACTACTACTCGGGCTCGCCGCCCGAGACCGGCCGCTTCGGCGGCATCGCCTTTCGCAAGGATCCCCAGGGGCGGCCCTGGATCAACACCGCGTGCGAAGGCGAGGGCGCGCAGGTCTGGTGGCCCAACAAGGATCAGTGGCGCGACGAAGTCGAGAGCATGCGGCTCAGCGTGTCGATCCCGAACGGGCTCGTCGACGTGTCCAACGGCAAGTTCGTCGGCAGGACCGATCTCGGCGATGGCTACACCCGCTGGGACTGGCACATCCAGTACCCGATCAACAACTACAACGTGTCGCTGAACATCGGCGCCTACGAGCACTGGAGCGAACGTTACAAGGGCGAGACGCTCGACTTCTACACGCTGCCCGAGAACGTCGAGAAGGGGAAGAAGCAGTTCGCGCAGGCCGCCGGCATGCTCGAGGCGTTCGAGAAGGTCCTCGGCGAGTATCCGTTCAAGAAGGATGGCTACAAGCTGATCGAAGTGCCGTACTCGGGGATGGAGCATCAGAGCGCGGTCACCTACGGCAACCGCTTCGCCAACGGCTACCTCGAGCGCGACTGGACCGGCGTCGGCGTCAGCCCGAAGTTCGACTTCATCATCGTTCACGAGAGCGCCCACGAGTGGTTCGGCAACGCGGTCAGCGCCGCGGACGTCTCCGACATGTGGATCCAGGAAGGGTGGGCGACTTACCTCGAGGCGATCTACGTCGAGCAGCTCTTCGGCTATGACGACGCGCTCAAGTACATCAACGGCTACAAAACCAAGGTGCGCAACCAGACGCCGATCATCACCCGGCGCGGCATCCATCAGACGCCGCCGCAGGACATGTACTTCAAGGGCGCGCTCTTCCTCCACACCCTCCGCGGTGTCGTCAACGACGATGCCAGGTGGTGGAAGCTGCTGAAAGACGTTTATCAGGAGTTCAAGTACCGGAACATCATGACCGAGGAGATGGTCGCGTTCGTCAACGGGAAGCTCGGACGCGATCTGACGCCGGTCTTCAATCAGTATCTCCTTCGCACCGCGCTGCCGGCGCTCGAGCTCACCTACAACGCCGCCGACTCGACCGTGTCGTATCGCTGGCGCGCCGACGAGCCCGGCTTCGCGATGCCGATCCGGGTCGGCACGAAAGACAAGTGGGACGTGATCACGCCGACGACGCAGCCGCAGACGATGACGATCGCGATGCCGTTCGAGCAGTTCGCCGTGGCGACCGATCTCTACTACGTCGACGTCGTCAGGCAGTAGCGGCGGATTCTGGAGGTCGACATGCACCGGAAGTACGGCGTGGCCTGGTTGTCTACAGTCGCGATCCTGGCCTGGATGGGCGCTCCGTCCGGGGCTGGCGCACAGGGTTCGCTCAAGGTCTTCATCTCCGTGGACATGGAGGGGCTCGCCGGCGTCGTGACGAGTAGCGACGTCAGTCAGACCGGCCGCGACTACGAGCACTTCAGGAAGATCATGGCCGGCGAGACCAATGCCGCGATCGAAGGGGCGTTCGCGGCCGGGGCCACGGAGGTGGTCGTCCGCGACTCGCACGGCGCCAAACAGAACCTGCTGCCCGGCGACGTCGATCGGCGCGCGCGTCTGTTGCGCGGCGCGACCACGGCGCCGAAGAACATGATGGAGGGCATCGACGCGTCGTTCGGCGCGGCGGTGTTCGTCGGCTACCACGCCAGAGCCGGCACGCCGGACGCGATCCTCGCGCACACGTCGAATGGCAACGTCATCGACTTCTCGATCAACGGCACGTCGCTGCCGGAGGCCGGCTACAACGCGCTGGTCGCCGGGCTCTACGACGTGCCGGTGGTGTTCGCCTCGGGCGATCGTGCGTTCGTCGAGCAGGCGAAGACGCTGCTGGGATCGATCGAGACGGTGGCGGTGAAGGAGGCGATCGGCGGGGGCGGCGTGCTCGGCCTGTCGCCGGATGAGGCGCGCGATCGCATTCGCAGCGGCGTCGAGGGCGGCGTGCGCAACCGCGGTCGCGTCAAGCCGTTCAGGATGACGCCGCCCTACTCGATGGTCCTCAAGGTCAGGAACGACAAGACGCTGATCGCCGGCGCGACGCGACCCCGTCCCGGTGAGTCGCTGTTCTCGAGCGCCGATCTGCTCGAAGTCCTCGCCGCGTTCAATTCCCTGAAGTGACGTCCGCCGTGTGTGGATCGCGAAGGCGGCAGTCCGGGTCTTCGCGGCGATTCGGCTCGGCACGAAAGTTGGATCGTCAACGTCGCATGCCTCAGCGTCCTGCCTGTCCTCCTGCCCGGAGGACCTGTCATGTTCCGCGTCGGAGTGTGGCTGGCGACGCTCGTGTCCCTGAGCCTCGCCGGGATCGAAGCGCAGACACCCGCGCCGCGTGCGGCGCGTGAGACTCGTGCCGACGGCCGGCTGCCGGTGCGTCGGGTGGTGCTCTACAAGAGCGGGGTCGGCTACTTCGAACACCTCGGCCGGATTCGCGGCGATCAGAGCGTCCTCATCGACTTCACCAGCGGTCAGCTGAACGACGTGCTGAAGTCGCTGACGGCGCTCGATCTCGGCGGCGGACGCGTCACCGGCGTGAGCTACAACTCGGAGGCCGGTATCGACCGGCGCCTCGGCGCGCTGCGATTGCCGATCGGGTCGCAGCCGACGCGCGCCGAGTTCCTCACCGCGCTGCGCGGCGCTCGCCTCGCCGTGGACGGCCGCGGCGGCCGTGTCACCGGCCGGCTCCTCGGCGTCGAGACGATCGAGCAGCGGAACGGCGACGCGACCTCGAGCGTCGAGATGGCGTCGCTCGTCACCGACAACGGCGACCTACGATCGATCGCGCTCGACGCCGGCGTCAGCGTCCGCATCGTCGACGCCGAGCTGCGCGAGGAGGTCGGCAAGTACCTGGCGGTGACCGCGTCGGCGCGCGATCAGGACCTGCGGCGGCTGACGATCGCCACCGCCGGCAGCGGCGATCGCGATCTGCTGGTGAGCTACGTCAGCGAAGTGCCGGTATGGAAGGCGACGTATCGTCTGGTGCTGCCGCCGTCCGGCGAGGCGCGCCGGCCGATGCTGCAGGGCTGGGCCGTGGTCGACAACACGATCGGCGAAGACTGGACCGCAATCGATCTCTCGCTCGTCGCCGGCGCGCCGCAGTCGTTCATTCAGCACATCTCACAGCCGTTCTACCTGCAGCGGCCGATCGTGCCGCTGCCGGCGCAGGTGCTCCTGGCGCCGCAGACGCACCAGGGCGCACTCGCCGCGGCCGGACCGGGCGCGATCGCCGGCGTCGTGCGCGATGCGTCGGGTGGGGTGCTCCCGGGCGTGACGGTGATCGCCACATCGCGGACGAGCGGACCGGCGGCGCGGGCGGTGACGGTTTCATCAGGGCAGTACCGAATGCCCAATGTGCCGCCCGGCATCTACGACCTGAGATTCACTTTGCCGAGCTTTCGGCCCGAGACGCGGACGGGATTGTCAGTGTCCGGCGGGATGGAGAGCGTACTCAATGTGACGATGCAGGTCGGACGGCTCTCCGAGGAGATGACGGTGACGGCGGGCACGCCGGTGGTCGACACCAAGAAGACGACGACGGGCTCAATCTACGGCAATCCGGCGAGCGTGCAGTGGAATCTCGAGGGGGCCGCCGCTACTGACCTCGCCACCTCGGGCCCGTCGTACATGAACTTCGACTACTTCCAGCAACTGACAAGCGTCCAGGCCGACGCCGTCGGTGCTCAGCTCGGCGACCTGTTCGAGTACCGCCTGAAGGCGCCGGTGACGATTCGCAAGAACGAATCGGCACTCGTGCCGATCCTCGCCGCCGACGTGGTCGCCGAAAAAGTGTCGTTGTGGAGTCCGGCGAGCCGCATCAATCGCCCGCTGCGCGCGGTCTGGCTCACCAACACGAC
>DASTCC010000531.1:0-5987 GCA_035711465.1 Vicinamibacterales bacterium | reverse complement strand
AGTCTTGAGTCTGAAATGTTGAGTTTTAAGTCTGTTTGGCTCAGGCCTTCACCGGCGCATCCATCCCGCGCCAGAGATTCGCCGTGCCGAGCTCATCGCGGCCGCAGGCCTTGAGATACAGGAACAGCTGCGTTCGATACGCCGCACATCCGCAGAGCACCCACTGCACCAGAAACGCGCCGCGCGTCGTCGGGTAGCCGAATGGCGCGACTTCGGCGCGCATGTCGGCGTCGTCAACGTCGGCGAGCATCGCCGCGTAGCCCTCGGCTTGCGCGGCCAGCGTCGCCATCGTCTGGTCGAAGGTCATCGCCGCGGCCTTCTGCTCGGCGGCGGCCCATGCGTCGCCGTCGAAAGTGCCGGACTTGGCCGCCTGGACGAGCGCCGGCCCCATCATCGTCAGGTATTTGAGGAGCTCGAACGCGCTGCGCTGTTTCGGCGTCGGCCGGTAGTCGAGATGCACCGGATCGAGCTTGCCCGCCAGGTGCTGCAGGATGCGCACTTCGTTCTGAAGCTGCGCGATCAGTTCGGATGTGGTGAGGACCATCGCGTCTCTCCTGGGAGTCGAAGGAGCGGCGGCGAAGATACCACAGCCATTACGCGGCGGGCCCGAATCAAGATCGATCGAGCGCGCCGTGTCACGCCCCGGGCCGGCGCAAGGCAGCGTCGCAAGACGGGTGTATGGTCGTGGTGTCCCATGGACGATGCCGCGACACGGATCAAACAGCCGGGTTCAGGTGTGCCGGCCGAATACCGCCCGCTCCACAAGTACCTCGCGGCCCGTTACGTGGATTGCTGCGTCCTGACGTTCGCGCAGATCGAGGACCTGCTCGGCCACGCGCTGCCGACGCAAGCATACGTCGAGCCGATCTGGTGGGCCAACGCCGACGAGTCAGGTGGCCACTCGCCGCAGGCGACATCCTGGGTCCTGGCCCACCGCGTCGCCACCGCCAACCTTCGCGCGCGGGCTGTGAGATTCGACCGGGAGAGCAACTGAGCGCGCCGGCGCTGGCGGCCGGCGCACCACCTCAGTCACGGGCGATCGACGTCAGGTGACAGCCGTCGCAGCGCAGATAGACGACGGGCACGACTTCTGAGCGGCCGATGATCCTCGCCGTTGACCGGAAGCACCTCGGGCACTCGACGGTGCCCGAGCGAGAGTCAGGCGGCCGGCGCACCGGTCGTGAGGAGAGAGGCGGGGGACCAGACCGAGGCATGCGACGATTCCTTCCTGGTGGACACCGCGCTGCGGCGTCGTGTGATCCGAGTCACTCCATCGGTGTTTCGCCTTCGATCTGGCGAATCAAGCTGACCGCACGTTCGCGGAGCTCAGCGGCGTCGTGCGCGATCTGCGCTTCGCCGACTCGCTCCAGCCGAGGCACTCGACGATCGAGCGCTTCGACCAGGCCGTAGAGGTCGACCAGCATCTCGCGCGCCTGGCAGCCCTTGTCTTCTTTGCGGCTACTCAACATCTGGTCCTGCCCGAGTGCGCTCTACCGCGAGGCGATAGGGTCGAGGCGCACGAATGACCTTGCCATCTGCAACCTCACGCTGTGCGGTGGTCGTGCGCTTCCAGCCAGCGGCGACGCGCGGCGTGCAGCCTCGCATCAACTGCACCGTGCGAAGCGATGCCAGCTTCACGAACTCGAACCTGCCGATTTCGGCTGAATCGATCATGCACGCTCCCTGGACTGGTCGGATCGCCTCGGCGCCGGGCGCGCGGCGAGTCATCGGTGCCACGACCGTGGCGCGAACTTCCGCGGCGGCCGGTCCGGATGCCACAGCTGACCGCAGTTGTCGCAGCGCCAGTACGCCGTCTCCTGCTGCTTTGGATTCTTGACGACCTTGTCGGACGAGCAGTACGGACAGCACTGCGGCGCTTTGAACAGGACTTCACCCACGTCTCACCTCGGCGGGCTCGTCCCTGTGTTCGGTGTCGTAGAGGATCTCGGCGATCGATTGTGACGGCCGGCGAACGACAATCAGACGCCACGCGGCGGCGGGCGCGAAGGCGACGAGCAGCCACGCCACATACTCCAGCCAGCTGACGCCCCCGCCGCTCGCCCGCACGGCGAGCACTGCGGTCACCACGATCGGCCAGCCGACGATGGCGAAGATAGAAATCAGTGTTTTCCTCACGATCACCTCCGAAGGAATCGGATCGATCGCGCGCCATCGGGATTGAGGGCGGCAACGGGTCCGGCGAAACAACTGCCGGTCGGCGCGCACCCGGAATTGCGGATGCTACTCGGAACGCTGGCGGGCGTCAGTTGGTACTGACCCAACCAGTATATGCGAACCGTCTTGTCGCCGTCGGCCGCATCGGGCACGGGCGGCAATGGTGAGCTGACTACCGGCGCTGACACACCGGGCAATAGAAGGTCGACCGGCCGGCTTGTGTGACGCGCCTGATCGTTCCGGTGCAGCGCGGACGAAGGCAGCGTTCGCCCTCGCGGTCGTAGACGCGGAACCGCGGCGCGCGGGCCTTGCGCCGCTGCCGGTCGATGGCCCGGGTCAGGACGGTCTTGACGGCGGCCGCGAGTCGATGGGCGGCAGGCCGGGGCCGACCTGTCCGCGTCGCGAGGGCAGAGGCGGCGAGCCGCGGCGAGAGTCTGGCGACATGCAGCGCCTCGCTCGCGTAGATGTTGCCGAGACCGGCGACGACGCGTTGATCCAGCAGCGCGACTTTGATGGCCCGACGGGAGCGGGCGCAGGCGCGCGCCAGCCAGGCGGCGTCGAACGCCGCTGAAAGCGGCTCGGGGCTCAGACTGGCGAGCGGCCCGTAGCGCCCGGCCTCGCCGCTCGCGACGAGATCGATCACGCCGAAGCGGCGCGGGTCGTTGAACACGACCGCGCGGCCGTTCGAGAGCAGGAGCACGACATGATCGTGAGGCCGTTCCGGATGTTCGGCCGGCTCGATCCGGAACCACCCAGACATGCCGAGGTGGACGACGAGCGTGTCGTCCGACGCGAGCTCCGCGAGCAGGTATTTCGCACGGCGCGTCAGTTGCCGCACGGTGGCGCCGGTCAGCCGCGCGGCGAGATCGGCAGGGAAGGGGCGGCGGAGCCCGCTTCGGCGGATGACGACGCGGTCGATTTCGGCGCCGCGCACGTAGGGCGCGAGCTGCCGTCGCAACGACTCGACTTCGGGTAGTTCGGGCATCGCCCTCCATCATCGCGCGACGGCCGCCGCGATCGCGCTGGCGATCCGGGCGAACGCCTGCTACCATCGATCAGCCACCTGGCGTTCCGATGGCGGCTCCTCCCGGAGCCGTAGGACGCCGCGGGTCGGCTCCACCACAGTCCACTCTTGCCGACCCGGGGAGGCCTCATGTCAGGTCCCGTGTCGGCGTTCGTCGATCGTCACTTCCGCCACTTCAATGCCGCCGCGTTGAAAGACGCGGCTGACGCCTATCGCCGTCATCTCGACGGCGGCGGCCGGATGCTGGTGACGCTTGCCGGTGCGATGAGCACCGCCGAGCTCGGCGTGTCGCTCGCGGAGATGATTCGCGCGGACAAGGTGCACGCGATCTGCTGCACCGGCGCCAACCTGGAAGAAGACCTCTTCAACCTCGTCGCTCACGATCACTACGAACGCATCCCGCACTATCGGAGCCTGACGCCCGCCGACGAGCAGGCGCTGCTCGAGCGGCACCTCAATCGCGTGACCGACACCTGCATTCCGGAGTTCGAGGCGATGCGGCGCCTCGAGCATTTCGTGATCGAGCGCTGGACGCGGGCGGCGGCCGAGAGACAGCGCAAGTTCCCGCACCAGTTCTTCTACGACCTGCTGAGGGATGGCACGCTCCGCCATGCGTATCAGATCGATCCGGCGCACAGCTGGATGGTCGCGGCGGCCGAACGCGATCTGCCGATCTTCGTGCCCGGGTGGGAGGACTCGACGATGGGCAACGTCTTCGCGGCGCGCTGCGTCGACGGGACCATCGGCGACGTCTCGCTCGTCCGCAGCGGCATCGAGTACATGATCGAGCTGGCCGCCTGGTACACGCGCACGGCGGCGGCGCACTCGATCGGCTTCTTCCAGATCGGCGGCGGCATCGCCGGCGACTTTCCGATCTGTGTCGTCCCGATGCTGCAGCAGGACTTGCATGAGCGGTCGGTGCCGCTCTGGGGCTACTTCTGCCAGGTCAGCGACTCGACGACGAGCTATGGCTCGTACTCGGGTGCGGTGCCGAGCGAGAAGATCACCTGGGGCAAGCTCGGTCCCGAGACGCCGTCGTTCGTGATCGAGTCCGACGCGACCATCGTCGCGCCGCTGGTGTTCGCGAAAGTGCTCGACTGGTGAGGTGACGTCTACGACGCACAGCGCCGCCTCGATCGCCGAGAACGTCGGCTGGTCGGCGGCGATCTCGGCGACGACGACGAGCGCCGCGAGCGGCACGTAGCGGCGCATGCCGAAATGGATCAACGCCGCCAGCAGCATGCCGTTCGGCAGCCACAGCATGACCACGACTTCCGGCAGTACCGCCGAGAAGAGGCTGAGCTTCACGCCGCCGTAGAACCAGGAGCGGCAGCGCCACCAACTGCACGAGCCTGGACGGTTCCGACCCGGCGTCGTCGGCGGCGCTCATGCCGCTCGTGCGATCGGGTGAGCGCCGCGATCGACCCTGACGCGGCGATGGCGGGCCGCGCCGACGGCGACGCCCCAGATCGTCCCGTGAATCAGGCTGTAGTACCACAGCTCGAGATCGATCCAGAACCACAGCGACCCGAGGACGCCGGCAAGCATTCCGGTCAGCAGCGCCGGGCGGTCGAGCCCTCGCGACCCGAGTGCAACAACGCGACGAGGCAATAGGTCGTGACGACGAGTCCAAACGAATTGAAGGGGCCGAGGAGGATGCCGGAGACGTCGTCGTCGAACGGCCATGCTATCCCGGTGAAGTTTTCATTCAGCGACAGGAGCAGGACTTCCCACGACACGTAGCCGGCGATCCAGCCCGCGGCTACTGCCGCCCCGACCCTCGCGGGCCAGCCCCGGCGTCGAGCCCACCGGGTGGCGAGCAGCGCCGCGAGCGCAAGCACCGCGCCATGCACCGCGCCGGCCGGCACGAGGTGCCAGGCGACCTTGACGTAGGTGTCGGACACCACCACCGGTATCCCCGCGTAGCACAGCCAGGCATTGATGCCGCCGCCGAGCGCACCGGCGCTGACGAATCGCGCCAGCTCTGAATCGAGAGGTCGAGGTCGCATGGGGCACCCCGCGAGTTGATGTGCAATCGCCGTACCTCGTTCGGCTTACGTCGAGGGCGACGTTGCGACAGGATAACGGCGGAGGTCGGAGGACCGGTTGACCGCAGACCGGGCGTCCCGCGAAGGAATTCTCACCGCCGTCGAATATTCCGCGCCTGGAATCGGCGCTAGGATCGCGCGGTGGCGTCGCGCGTCCCGCCGTCGGCTTCGCGCGGCTCGACCTCTTTCGTGCGATCGCGACCTCCTGCGGCACGGTCGCCGCGGGCGGGCGCGAGGTCACCGCCGCGGCGATCGAAGCGGCCTACGCGCCGGTCTTCGCCGATCCGGACGCGACCAACGCGGCGCTGCGCGTGCTGCCGCAATCTGCGCGATCTCGTGCCGCTGCTGTTCCGGTGATGCTCGCGTCGGACGACGCAAACGCCGCGACTATCGTGTATCGTGTTCGACCGTGCGAAGGGACCGCCAAGCGGCTCGCCGGCTGACCGCGGCCGGCGCGCTCCTGATCGCCACGTTCGCGTGGCGGCAGGATTCGACCCGCGCGGCGTCACAAACCCCGGCGTCGCCGCCGACTGGCGCGCAAATCGGGACCGTCGCCGAACGGCGCGGCGCGCAGCTCTACGCCGAGGCGTGCGCCGCCTGTCACGGCGCGGACGGCCGCGGCACGGATCCGGCAAGCATCTCGCTGCCGGTGCCGACGCCCGATTTCACCGACTGCTCGTTCGCGACGCGCGAGCCCGACGCCGACTGGATCGCGATCGCGCACGAAGGCGGTCCGGTTC
>DASTCC010000530.1:0-6332 GCA_035711465.1 Vicinamibacterales bacterium | reverse complement strand
GCGCGCGATGGCGCGGGTGCTGTGTGACTGGCGCTGCTGCAGCACCGACGAGGTGATGACGAGCGGCACCCAGATGCGCGCGCCGGCCGGAAAGTCGAAGTCCTCGGGCATGACGCCGATGATCTCGCGCGAGGTCCCGTTGATCAGCACCCGCTGCCCGACGATGTCCTGACGGCCGCCGAAACGGTTCTGCCAGAGCACGTGGCTCAGCAGGACGACACTCGACGGACCGGGCGGCGGATCGGTCTCGTTGATCAGCCGGCCGAGCAGCGGCTTCGCGCGAAGCACCGAGAAGAAGCTCGGCGTCGCGACCGCCGCGTCGATGCGCTCAGGGTTCTCTCCGGGGCCGCCAATGGTGCCCGTGCCGCTCGTCCACGCGCCGACATCGGCCATCGTCCGGTTTTCGATGCGGTAGTCGAAGTACTCGGGATTCGATAGTGAAAACTGCGGAAAGTCGAATCCGCTCTCCGGCAGGAATCGTCCCCAGACGCCGACGAGGCGATCGGCCTCGTGGAATGGCAGCGACCTCAGCAGCACGCCGTCGACGACGGAGAACACGGCGACGTTGGCGCCGATGCCGAGCGCCAGCGTCAACGTCACGAACGCGGCGTAACCGGGCTCGCGCAGTAGCCGACGGGCCGCGAAGCGAAGGTCCTGAGTCCAGCCGAACATGATGCTTCCTCGCTTGCTGGGCGCCCACGCGCCCGGGAGTTGCACGGCGAACGAACTGCGCTGACGCTCGGCCAGGCCGGCCGCGAGGACGTTCACGCTGCTCCGAATCCACACGGCCATCCGGCGATGCCGGCCGAGCGACCCGGCGGCGTCGAGGCGGCGCGCGAAGTCTTCCGACATCTCCGCGCCGTAGATCTCGCGAAACGAGCGCGGAAAGGCTCGCAGCAGCCAGCCGAACACCCGCGACGAGGATGAGGAGCCGCTCATGTGTTCTTGCCGGGGGCGAGGCGCCGCCGCCGGGCGAGCCGGACGATCGCCTGCAGGCGCGCCGTCTCGGCTTCAGCCACGCGCCGGCCGAGCGGCGTCAGACGGTAGTAGCGCCGCTTCGCCTCCTGCCCTTCTCCGCCCTCCCGCTGGTCGTCGGCGATGAGACCGCTGGCGGTGAGACGCGCCAGGACCCGATAGAGCGATCCCAGTTCGAGGCGCACCGTGCCGTCGCGCAGATCCTCGCCGGCCTGCGCCAGACCGTAGGCGTGCCGCGGCCCTTCGGCCAGGGCGAGGAGGACCTGGTAGTCGTGAGGCGGCAGCGGCAGAAAATCGCGTGGTGAGCCAGACATGTCGCGAAGTTATCTGTAGATTACAGATAAGTCAATTCGCCTGGGTTAGACGAGCCGAACGCCCGGCGGGTTGACTGCCGGTGAAGGGGCTGGCTTTTTTTTCATTGCCATCCACGGTCGATGGGCGCACGCTGAGCGTGAGAGGGGTTCGCCATGACACTCACGCTCGTTCTGGCGGCGTGCTTCTTCGTGTGGCTCGCGGCTTACCGCCACGCCGCCAGCGATCGCGGCTTCCTGAACCTGGCGCTGGTCACGCTGGTCCTGTCGGGCATCATGCTGTTCTGGACGCCCACGCCGCGGGGATATGACCCGAATCTCGGGTCGTACCGCATCGGCGGCGACGTCATGACGCGCATCGGGCCGCGCATGGCGGCGGTGCTCTTCGCGGTCAGCGCGATGAGCCTGCTCTGCGCCGCGGTCGGCGTGCACGGACGTTCGCCGGCGCCGCCGTCGGAGGAATAGCGTCAGGTCCGTTCGGGCAGCCAGGCGACAACGTCCTGCCGCTCCGAGAAGTGGAGCACCAGCGGCGGCATGTCGGCGAAGAGATGCTGCGTCATCGAGTTCTTCAGAATCCTGGCCGAGGCCGACTGCAGCGCCCATGGCCGATGGTGAATGTCGAGGCGGCGGATCTGGCCGGACCGCGACGGCGTGTACAGACAATAGCGCTCGGTCAGAAACGCATCGAGCGATCCCGGGGCGGCCGTAAACGTGTCGCCCACCGGCCAGTAGACCGCCTCGAACTCCGCCTCGCCGTTGTCACGCGTGCTCGAGTAATGGATCATCCGACGCCGGCGCGCCACGTCCATCCGGGCGAAGTGGTACGGCAGGTTGAACAGCATCCGGGCGGTGTGCACCGCAGCGCGGTTGTACGCGTCCAGGCTGAAGAAAAAAACCCCGGGCTTCCCGGCGCGGGTGACGTAGGTCCGGACGTTGAGCTCGGGAAACGCCGAGAGTCCCGGCAGATTCGGCACGCCGCGCGCCGATACGTTCGACATCCGGAACGGCACTACGCCGACCCACGCCGTCCCCGCAAACAGATCGAGATCGAGACCGTCAGGAATGTGCGGCGCGACTTGATCGGGCGACGTGGGCCAGTGCGCGAACAGCAGATCCGTCCACGTCTGCGTCATCACCCAGGGCCGTGACGGCTTCGGCCACGGTCGATGCGCGACGTGCGCGAGACTGGCGTAGTCGAACGGCCCGTCCGTACGGGTGCTCAACACGGCCGGCTACGCTCGACGCGAATTGTCCGGGTTGACGCGCTTGCCCATCACTGCAGGCCGTGCAGCAACACTCGTGCCGACCCCGATCGCCCGCGCGGCGCGCGGCGTCCGGGCTGTGGGCGGCACGGCCGTGCCCAACTCCGGTACGTCCCTCCAGCTGAATGGGCTCGATTATCGACCCGAGTCGAGGGGTGGCGCCTGCCGGGCCACCAGGCGGGAGAGCAGGCGCACGAGCGCATCCGGATCGATCGGCTTGACGAGATGGCCGTCGAAGCCGGCCCTCTCGATCTCGTGCGCGTCGTCGGGCCTCGACCAGCCGGTGATCGTCACCATCGTGATGCCGCGCGCCCAGGGCTGCTGGCGAATACGGCGGCAGACGTCGAGGCCGCCGAGCTTCGGCAACGTCAGGTCGACGAGGGCGACCGACGGCCGGAACTCTTCGGCCGCGGCAATCGCTTCGAGGCCGTCGTGCGCCACGCGGGTCTCGTGGCCGTCGAATTCGAGCAGCATCGCCAGCGTCTCGGCGCTCGCGTGATTGTCGTCGACGACCAGAATCCGCTGCGGCGGCAGCGGCGCCGTGCGCGGCGGCGCCTCGCGAAGGTCGACGATGCAGCCCGCATAGCCGGCGAACTCACCCGCCTCGTCGCGGATCACTTGAGCGGTCGACCGCATCCAGACGTACTGGTCGTCGTGACGGCGCAACCGGAACTCCGCGGAGAACGGCGCGCGCGCGGCGACGCTGGCGCGGTGCGTTTGCAGATAGCGATCGCGATCGTCGGGATGGACGTGCCGCGTCCAGTCGTAACCGCGCACGTCGGCCTGATCGTCAACGCCGAGGAACTCGAGACAGGCGCGGTTGACGAACTCGCAGCCGTCCGGGCCGTTGACCCACAACAGCACCGGAACGTTGTCGGCGAACGCGCGAACGGGCGCGTCGGGTAGTTGTTCCTGCATGAAGCCAGGACCGCACAGGATCCGCCGCGTCGGTCGATCCGGAGCATGCCATGCGTACCGTACCGACAGATATTGGGCAGAGCCCTTAGATTAGAACGGCTATCGAGCGCTAGAGCTCCTGCAGCCACCCGCGCATCACCGCGAAACGGACGACGTCGGCCCGATCGCGCAAGCCGAGGCGGCGCATCGCTTTCGCCTTGTGCACTTCCACCGTCTTGATGCTGATGTCGAGGGCGTTGGCGATGTCCTTGTTGCTGTGCCCGGCTGCGGTGCGACGCAGCACGTCAACCTCGCGATCGGTCAGGCGCGTGCTGCGCGACTGCGGCGGCAGCTCGCTGCGCCGCTGCGGCGCCGGAATCGTCGAGTCGAGGTAGCGCTCGCCTCGCGCCGCGGCGCGAATGGCGTGCATCAGTTCTGACGAGGAGCTTTGCTTGAGGACGTAGCCGAGCGCGCCGGCGCCGACGAGCTCCTGCACGAACGGCGCTTCGTCGTGCCGCGTCAGCACGACGATGGCGGACGTCGGAGACGCCGCCCGCAAATCCCTGGCCGCGGACAACCCGCTTCGGTTCGGCATCGTCAGGTCGAGGACGATGACGTCCGGGGTCAGCTGCGTCGCCAGTTCGATGGCCTCCATGCCATCGCACGCCTCGCCGACGACCTCCATGTCCGACTGGCCGTCCAGCAAGAGTCGCAGCCCTTCCCGGACGGTCGCGTGGTCCTCCGCGAGCAGGACGCGTATCACTCCCGAATTGTAAAACGGCGCAATGGGGTAACGCAGTACTCGTTCTCCCTCTCTCGCCGCCACGCGCGATCGCGGCGCGTGGCCAATGTGAGCAGGACCTGGGGATCAGTGGCTCGCCTCAGCCTCTGTGAGAGTGCATCGGGTTATTCGCTTGACCCGGCAGGCTGCGCGGCCCCTGGAGTTTTGCGCCGCCCGGGGCCGTGGCGCGGCATCGCGCGATAAGTCCCTATTGGGCCATTTTGCTGGCATGACTGTTGAACCGGGCCATTCCATGACCCCTGAACGGATAGCGGTCGTCGACGACGACCGCGACTACTCCGCCGTGCTCGAGCAGGCGCTCAGGGGCCACGGCTATGAGGTCGTCGTCTACGACTCGGGAGGCGCGTTCCTGACAGATCTTTCGGCCTCGACCGCACCCGATCTCGTGTTGCTCGACGTCGCGATGCCCGGCCTCGACGGCGTCGGCACGCTGAAGCGCGCCAAAGAGACGTGCCCGGAGCTGGCGGTGATCATGTTGTCCGGCCAGCAGCCGGCGTCGATCATCGTGAACGCGGTGAGGGCCGGCGCAGCGGATTACATCGTCAAGAGCGCCGCGAGCCTGGCCGAGACCGGACCGCTCGGCGCGGCCATCCGGCGCGTGCTCGAACAGCGCGCCCAGCCGGTCGAACCTGCGGACCGTGAACTCCAGCCCAACGCGCTGCGGGCGGCGCCGGTGTCTCCGGCGATGCTGAGCGTGCAGTCGCTCGTCGAACGCGTTGCCGACAGCGACGTTCCGATACTCATCACCGGCGAGAGCGGCGTGGGCAAGGAAGTCGTCGCTCGCGAGATTCACCGGCGATCGAACCGCCGGCTGAAAGCGTTCGTGAAGGTGAACTGCGCGGCGCTGCCCTCGGAGCTGCTCGAGAGCGAGTTGTTCGGCCACGAGCGCGGCGCGTTCACCGGCGCGCATCTCCATCGCACCGGCAAGTTCGAGTTCGCCGACGGCGGCACGCTGATGCTCGACGAGATCGCCGAGATGCCATCGATGCTCCAGGCCAAGCTGCTGCACGTCCTCCAGGACCGCGCGGTGACGAGGCTCGGAAGCAACCGGGTGGTGCCGATCGACGTCCGCGTCATCGCCGCGACCAACCGGCCGATCGCCGATCTGCTCGCGACCGGCGAGTTCCGCCCCGACCTCTATTACCGGCTGCAGGTCATCCAGATCCACGTCCCGGCGCTGCGCGAGCGGCGCGAGGAGATCATGCCGTTCGTGGAGTTCTTCCTGGCCCGGTTCACGGCGCAGTACCACCGCCGGCCGATGCCGCTGTCGGACGAGCTGAAGCGCGCGCTCGTCGAGTACCCGTGGCCTGGCAACGTGCGCGAGCTGGAAAACCTCGTCAAGCGGCTGGTGATTCTGCAGGATGAGTCGCTCGTGCTCAGCGAGCTGCGCGCTGGACCCGAGGAGCCGGTAAGCGAGCCGCGAGCGGCAGCCACGCATGCCCCGGCGGCGTCGGCGGCCACGAACAATCATCCCGAGGCGGAAGCGCGGTCGCTGCTCGAGCTCGCCAAGCGCGCCGCGCTGGCGGCCGAGCGTACGGCCATAGAACGCACGTTGATCGCGCAGCGATGGAACCGCCGTAAGGCGGCCCGTCAGCTGGGCGTGAGCTACAAGACGCTGTTGAACAAGATGAAGGAGTGCGGCATCAGCGATGCATCAACTGGCGAACACGACCCCATCCGGGACTGATCCGACCGAAAGGAAGACGGGCGCGCGTCGCGCCGCCCCGCACAACGAAGTCCGTCCGACGGCGATCTTCGTGCTCGCGCTGGCGGCCGGGCTGGTGCTCGACGTCGTCGTGCCGCTGCCGTCGATCGGCGCGTCCGGCGGGCCGTGGATCTTTTGGATCGGGATTGCGGCCATCGTCGCCGGCGCGCTTCTGACTACGATGTGCCTCGTGTTCTTCAACAGCATCGGCACCGGCATCATGCCGGATCGTCCGGCCCGCCGGCTGGTCACGAGCGGTCCGTACGCGTGGTCGCGCAATCCGATGTTCGTCGGCTTCGCCCTGATGCACGCCGGCGCGGCGCTCGCGTTCGAATCGCTGTGGGCGCTGCTGATGCTGCCGGTCGCGATTGCGATCACGA
>DASTCC010000529.1:0-23208 GCA_035711465.1 Vicinamibacterales bacterium | reverse complement strand
GGCCGCGTGCGATCGCCGGAGGAGGGGAGGCGAGCGGCCGAGGTGATCGTGCAGGAGTCGAAGCGGCTGGGCGCGCTGGTCGACACGGTGCTGCTGTTCTCGCGCATCAGCCGGCAGCGCGTCACCATCAGCCGCGTCGCGACCGACGTCGGCGCGCTCGCCCGCGACGTCGTCGAAAGCTTCAGGCCGTTTGCGGCCGCCAAGGACGCGACCGTCGTGCTCGACGCCCGCGGCGTCGACGCCCTGGCCGTCGATCGCGACGTCTGCCGGCAGATCCTGCTCAACCTGCTCGACAACGCCGTCAAGTTCGGGCCCGCGGGGCAGACGATTCGCGTCGGCGTCGAGGCATCGTCCTCGTTGGTGACGCTGAGCGTGGGCGACGAGGGCCCCGGCATCGCGCGCGAGCATGCCTCGCGAATCTGGGACGCCTTCTGGCGTGCGCCGGGGTTGTCCGAGGGTGGCTCGGGGCTGGGGCTGTCGATCGTCCGCGAGCTCGCGCGCCGTCACGGGGGGGACGCTATCGTCGACGACCGCTGGACTCGCGGCGCCGGCTTCGTCGTCACACTCTCCACCGGCACGCCGACGGCCGAACGCGATCGGCACGCCGTCGTTCCGGCATGAAGCGAGTACTCCTGGTCGAGGACAATCGCGACCTGGCCGCTGGTCTGCGGAACAACCTCGAGATCGAAGGGTACGAAGTCGAGTGGGCGGCCGACGGCCCGTGCGGCGTCCGGGCCTTTCGCGAGCGCGCTCCCGATCTGGTCGTGCTCGATCTGATGTTGCCCGGGCTCGATGGCTATCGCGTGCTGCGCGAGATGCGCAGCGCGCGCCGCGACGTGCCGGTGCTGGTGCTGACCGCCCGCGCGGAGGAGGCCGACAAGGTCCGCCTGCTGAAGCTCGGCGCCGACGACTACGTCACCAAGCCGTTCGGCGTGCTCGAGCTGCTGGCCCGGATCGAGGCGCTGCTGCGGCGAGCGTGGCCGGCCCGGGACGAGCGCTTCGGGTTCGGGGACGTCCTCGTCGACGCCAGCAAACGGACCGTGATGCGCGCCGGCCAGGACGTGACGCTGACGCCGATGGAGTTCGATCTGCTGGTCGCGCTGCTGCGCCGGCGCGGCTCGGTGGCGTCGCGGATCGATCTGCTCACCGAGGTCTGGGGACACTCGGCGTCCGTTCTGACGCGGACGGTCGACACCCACATCGCCGAGCTGCGGCGCAAGCTGGAGCGGGATCCGGCCGAGCCGCAGCACATCCTGACAGTCCGGAAGGCCGGCTACCGCCTCGAGTAACGATCGCCCTTCATCGCTTTCTTGCATTCATCGGACGCGATCGTCACCTCGACGCGCGCGGCACTTTCTATCGTGACCATGCGGGCCGATGCGGCCCTGCGGGAGGTCGCGATGACGCGGATGCTCGTACTGCTTCGGATCGGGTTCGCGTGCTGCTTCATCGGCCACGGTGCGTTCGGACTGCTGCAGAAGCGCGAGTGGCTGGTGTTCTTCCAGACGTTCGGGATCGGTGCGGATCTCGGCAGCACGCTGATGCCGATCGTCGGCACGATCGACATCGCCATCGGCATTGCCGGCCTGCTGCTGCCGATGCGGGCGCTGTTTCTCTACGCCGCGATCTGGTGTCTGTTCACCGCGGCGCTGCGTCCGCTCGCCGGTCTGAGCTTCGGCGAGGTGATCGAGCGGGCCGGGAATTTCGGCGTGCCGCTGGCGCTGCTGGTCGCGACGACCGGCCAGCGCTGGTTCGCGCGTGTACAGGCGCCTCGGACCGAGGACGCCATCGAGGCAGTCATCGACGCCTGCCGCTGGGTCACCGCGTGGCTCCTCGCCGGTCACGGCTGGCTGGCGATGCTGGGAACGCCACTGATCGTCAGCCATCTCGATCTGGTGGGACTCGGTTCCTCAGTGCGGGCGTTCGGCGCCCTGGAGCTTGGTCTTGCGGCCGCCTGCGTGCTGTGGCGAAGTCCCTCGCTGATGTTCGCGGCCGCAGGGTGGAAGATCGCGACCGAGGCGCTGTTTCCGCTCGCCGGCGCGCCGATCTGGGAGTTCGTAGAGCGCGGCGGCAGCTACACGGCGCCGCTCGTCGCCGCGCTGTTGCTGAAATCTCTGCGTGCGCCCGCGATCGGCCGGCCCGAAGCGCCCGCTGCGACTCGCCTCGCATCGGCCATCGTCTTCGCGATTGCGACCGTGACGGTGGTCGAGGCACAAGCACCAGCGCCGACGCCGGCAACCACACCGCCGGCGCTCACCGCCGATCTCCTGGCTCAACTGCAGCGCGGCGGCTTCGTCGTCGCCTGCCGTCACGCCATCACGAGCCACGAGCGCGAGGATCGATCGCCCGTCGACTTCGACGATCCCGGCACGCAGCGGGTGCTCTCAGCGGCGGGCGAGGCGCAGGCGACGCAGCTCGGCAAGGATCTCGTCGAGCTCAGGATTCCGTTCTCGGAGCTGCTCGCGAGCCCGTACGACCGCGCGCGCCGCAGCGTGATGTTGATGTTCGGCAAGGCCGACGTCGATGCCGCGCTGTCCATGAACAACCGCGGCCGTGCCGCAGATCTGAAGAGGCTGATGACATCGCCCGTAGCGTCGGGCGGCAACCGCCTGCTGATGACGCATCAGGGGCTGCTGTATCAGAGCTTCGGCACGGTCCGGCGCGGCTCGGTCGGCGAAGGCGACTGCCTGATCGTGAAGCCCGCCGGCGACGACAGCACGGTGCTCGCCCTGGTGAAGCCGCCGGACTGGACGCAAGTCCGCGTCGGTGAATCGGCGCCCGCCTTCTCGGCCACCGACGATCGCGGTGCGACGCGCTCGCTCGCGGAGCTCCGCGGCGGCTACGTCGTGCTCGAGTGGCACGAGAAGGGCTGTCCGTACGTCGCCAAGCACTACAAGTCTGGGCGGATGCAGGCGCTGCAGAAGAAGTGGAACGCTCGTGGCGTGCGATGGCTGCTGCTCAATTCGTCCGGAGAGGGCGCGCACAGCTATCTGACGCCAGAGGAGTCGCAGACGTATTTCAAGTCCCTCGACGTCGCGGCGACGGCGGTGCTGCTCGATCCAAAGGGCCTGGTCGGCCGTCAGTACGGCGTCACGACCGCACTGCACATGGTCATCGTCGACCCGGCCGGAAAAGTCGTCTACAACGGCGCGATCGACGATCAACCGAAGACCGAGCCCGCGTCGCTCGACGGCGCGACGAACTACGTCGACCGCGCGCTGACCGAGCTCTTCGCCGGCCGCCCGGTGTCGACGCCGGCGTCGACGCCGTACGGGTGCGAGGTGCACTATTCCCGCAACTCGCCGTCACCCGTCGTGACCAAAGTGACCCGTCGTAACCCATCGTCACCCGAGGTCACCCGCCGTAACCTCTCGTCACCCGTCGTAACTCGTCGTCACCCGTCAGAGCTCTCGAAGCGCTGACGAAATCGGCAACCTCGCCGCCCGCACCGCCGGAAGCAGGCCGCCGACGAAGCCCATCATCAGCGCGAAAGTCAGGCCCATGATCAACAGGGCCGGCGTGACCTTGAACGCGAACGCCACCTGGCTGAACGTCTGGAAGTTGATCGTCGACGTCTGGTAGCCGTTGAAGCCGATGTAGGCGAGCAGGCCGCCGGCGACGCCGCCGATCAGGGCCAGGCCCAGCGATTCGGCGAGCACCGAGACGATCACGGCGAAGGCGTTGAAGCCGAGCGCGCGCAGGGTCGCGATCTCGCGCGCGCGGCTCGCCACCGCCATGTACATCGTCAGAATCGCGCCGAAGATCGCGCCGAGGCTCATGAGACCCGCGATGCCGAAGCCGACGACGGTGACGAGCCTGGTGAGCGCGACCGACTGCGCGGCGTAGTACTCGTTCTCGCGCCGGACCTGCACGTTCAGCTGCGGGTCGGTGAGCAACGCGTTCCTGAACGCATCGAACGTTCCCGGCGAATCCAGCCGCGCGAGCACGGTCTGGTAGCTGTTGCCGCGGCGGTAGACGCCCTGCAGCGTCCGCGCGTCGCACCAGATCTCGGTCTCCGCGACTGAGCCGTTGGTCTCGAAGTGACCGACGACTCTCCAGCTCGTCTGGCCGGACCGGATCTCCGACCCGACGGCGAGGCCGCTGAACTGTCCGGCGGCGGCGCGGCCGACGATCACCTCGTTGGTGCCGAACTCGAACATCCGGCCGTCGACGATCGAGAACTCGGTCCGCACGCTTGCCGCTTCGGGGCCGACGCCGCGCATCGGCACGTTGGCCGGCGTGCCGGTCGACTTCTTCGGCAGGTCGATGATCACGTAGAGCTCGGCGGACGCCGTCGGCCGCTGGCCGTCCCTGACGATCCCGGGGCCCTGCTTGATCAACTCGATCTGATTGCCGGCGAGGCCGCTGGTCATCTCGCTGTCGGCGCCGCTGCGCATCACCAGCGCGCGATCCGGCGCCCCGGTGCCCTGCATCACCGCCCTGAAGCCTTCCGCGATCGACAGCACCGCGACGAAGACGACGACGACGCCGGCGATGCCGATGATGGCGACCGCCGAGCCGCCGAGCCGCTGCGGCAGGCTCTTGAGATTGAGCGCCGTGACTGCGACGAGCTGCTTCACGTCAGTGCCTCCTCAACGCGTCGACGATCTTGAGCCGCATCGCGTACGACGCCGGCAGCGCGCCGGCGAGGAATCCGAGCACCAGCATCAGTCCGAAGCCGACACCGAGATCGCGCGGCAGCAGCGTCCAGGTCGGCATCATCCCGTTGGTCGGATCGCCGGCCTGCACGATCAGCCAGGCGGCGCCCAGTCCGAGGCCGCCGCCGAGCACCGCAACGAACACCGACTCGATCAACACCAGCGTCACCACCGCGACGTTGGTGAAGCCCAGCGTCTTCAGCACCGCGAGCTCGTTGGTGCGCTGATCGATCAGGTAGACCATGACGATGGTGACGATCAGCAGCATGATGAACATCACCACCGTCACCACCGAAACGACGATCGATCCGATGTCGCCGATCTGCTTGGCGAAGCTGTCGATGAAGCCCTTCTCCGTCGTCGTCTTGGTCTCGGCCTGGGAGTTGGCGAACATCTCGTCGAACCGCTGCGCCAGGCTCGTCGACTGCGATGGATCGGCGATCTTGACGATGTACCACCCGACCAGCCCTTCACCGAACTGCCGGTTCTCGTCGAGGTAGTCGTAGCGGAAGAAGAGCTGCGTCTTGTCGAAGCCGGGCTCGGCATCGTAGATGCCGACGACGTTGAACTCCCAGGTGTCGCCGGTGCCGCTCTTCGGCCGCCAGATCGTGCCCTGGATCGGGATGCGGTCGCCAATCTTGAAGTTGAAGCGCCGAGCGAGATCGACGCCGACGATCGCGCCCTGGCGGTCGGCCAGCCACGCCTTGACTTGATCGGGAGGCAGGTGGATCTCCTTGTAGATCTCGAGGAACGGCTCCGGCTCCACCGCGATCTGCGCGAAGAAGTTCGACGGGTCCTGGTAGATGCCGCCGAACCACGAGTTGTGGGTGACGATCTCGACGCCCGGAACGGTGGCCAGCCGGCCCTGATAGGCGACCGGCAGCGGCTGAATCAGGCTGACCTTGTGGATCAGCACCAGCCGGTCCTGGCCGGCGAGCTCGACGCCGAGCGAGAACGCCGTCCGGATCGTCATCAGCAGGCCGAAGAGCAGGAACGAGACGAACACCACGGCCAGCGTGACCAGCGTCAGGAACTTGCGCCGCCAGATGTTCTTCCAGATGAGCGGCAGGTACTTCATGCGTGCACTCCGGAGACCAGGACGCCCTTGTCGAGATGCAGCGTGTGGCGCGCGCGCTCGGCGGCGCGCGGGTCGTGCGTCACCATTACGATCGTCTTGCCGTGATCGCGGTTCAGCGTCTGCAGGAGATCGAGAATCTCGTCGCCCGACTTGCGGTCGAGATCGCCCGTCGGCTCGTCGCAGAGCAGCAGCGTCGGGTCGGTGACGATCGCCCGGGCGATGCCGACGCGCTGCTCCTGGCCGCCCGAGAGCTGACGCGGATAATGCTTCGCGCGATCGGCGAGGCCGACCACCTTCAGCGCCACGCCGGCACGCTTGCGCCGCTCGCTCTTGCCGAGCGACGTCAGCAGCAGCGGCAGCTCGACGTTGCGCTCGGCGGTCAGCACCGGCAGCAGGTTGTAGAGCTGGAAGACGAAGCCGACGTTGCGCGATCGCCACCGCGACAACGCGGAGCCGCTCAGCTGGCTGATCTCGGATCCGCCGACGTTGATGCTGCCGCTCGTCGGCTGATCCAGCCCGCCCATCAGGTTGAGCAGCGTCGTCTTGCCCGATCCCGACGGGCCCATCAGGGCGAGGAAGTCGCCCTGTGGTATCTCGAGGTTCACGCCCTGGAGCACGTCGATCCGCTCCGATCCGCGCGTGAAGAACTTGTGGACGTTCGAGATCCTGACGAGTGAACCCGACATGCCTGTTCCTCCGCTCCTGATTACCTGACGGTCACCACGGCGCCAGCCGCGAGATCGGGTGGCGGGGTCACGACGACGCGATCGCCCGGGCGCAGGCCGGCGACCACTTCGACGCGGTCGCCGTCGCTGCCGCCGAGCCTCACCGCGCGCTTCTCGACGACGTTGTTCGCGCCGACCAGAAAGGCGAACGTGGTGCCGTTCTCCTCGCGGAACGCGGTCTTCGGCGCCAGCGTCACCGGCTGCGCGGCGGCGTCCGATTCCGGCTGGTCCGCTTCGCGCAGGAACGTCACCTTCACGCCCATGTCCGGCAGGATGCGCGGATCGAGCTTCTCGAAGCCGATGCGCACCAGCACCGTCGCCTTCTGGCGATCGGCGGTCGGCACGGTGGTGATCACCTTCGCCGGAATCTGCCATTCGGGATAGGCGTCGAGCACCGCGGTCACCGGCTGATCGTCGCTGACGCGGTTGATGTACGCCTCGTTGACGTCGACCTCGATCTCGAGCGACCGCATGTCGACGATGGTGCAGATGCCGGTGCGCGTGAACCCGCCGCCGGCCGACACCGGCGAGACCATCTCGCCGGGCTGCGCGTCCTTCGAGATCGCGACGCCGCTGAACGGGGCGCGGATGATCGTGTTGTCGAGGTTGGTGCGCTCGAGCTCGACCTGGCGCTCGCCGACGACGATCTGCTGGCCGAGCGCGGCGATGCGAGCCAGATACGAATCGACCTCGGCCTGCGCCCGGTCGCGATCGGCGGCAGTGGCGAAGCCGTCCTTGAGCAGATCGATGGTGCGCCCGAGGGTGAGCCGCGCTTCCTTGAGGCGGACCTCGTTCTCCTGCACTTGCCGGCGCGTCGCTTCGACCTGAGACTCGGCCAGCGCCAGCGAGGCCTTGAACGTGCTGTCGTCGAGCCGGGCCAGGATCTGGCCCTCGCGCACGGCCATGCCCTCCTCGACGTTCACTTCGACGACCTTGCCGGTGATCTTGGACGATACCGTCGCGCGGCGCCGCGCCGTGACGTAGCCGGCCGCGTTGAGAACCGATGCCTGGGCGCCAGCCGCCCGGGCGGTGACAGTGGCGACGGTGACCTCGATCGGACGCTCGCGCGTGAACCAGAACCACCCGGCGGCGCCGAGGCTGCCGACAATCAGGAGGGTGACGACCGGCCCGATCCAGCGGCGCGAACGTGCGACCTCCGGCTGTCGATCGATGCGCAAGGCGGCCAGGTCATCTTTCAATTCGCTCACGACGTCCTCGACTGGAGAGAACATGTCCGGTCCCGGGCCCCACGTGTCCGGCCCCGGGCCGACCGGCAAGCTTTCCAGTATACGCACGACGAGCATGACGGAGCCCGCGCCCCGACCGGTCGCCGCAATCGGTGAACGGCGACTGACGCCCGGCGATCGGCCACCAGCCGATCAGGCCTCAGCGCTCCAGCGTGCAACCCGCCGCCCCGGTTCGCCGTCGAATATGAACGATTGAGTAAGACAAATGCCGCGACAGAGTCTGGGTGAGCTGGAACTGCTGGTGATGCTGGCGCTTCTGCGTCTTGGCGCCGCGGCGTACGGCGCCGCGATCCGCGCGGAGATCAGGGCGCGTGTCGGGCGCGACGTGACCCCTGGCGCGATCTATCCGACGCTCGCGCGTCTGGAAGATCGCGGCCTGGTAAAGAGCGTCGCCAGCGATCCGCTGCCCGAGCGCGGCGGGCGGTCGCGCCGCGTATTCGAACTGCGCCCGCAGGGGCTCAAAGAGCTGCGGCGCACCTGGCGCCAGTACGCGGTGCTCGCGCACGGACTGGAACCGGCGCTCGATCCCGAACGCGCGCTCGGGGCCAAGAAGCCATGACGCCCCGGCCGCCGCTCCTCGCTCGAGCCCTCGGCCTCGCGATTGCCCGGCCGTTTCGTGACGAGGTGCTGTCCGATCTGCTCGACGACCATCACGGCTGCCACGGCCGCCGCTCGTCCATGATCGCCGCCGCGGCGCTCGCGGCCGCCATCCTTCGCAGCGCCTGGGACAGCCATCGCCACGCCCGGCTCGCTCGCGCCGCCGACCATCACTCACGAGGTATCCGCATGACGTCGTTCCTTCGCGATCTTCGATTCGCCGCCCGCGCGCTGGCGCGCGTGCCCTGGCTGACTCTCGCCGCGCTCGTCACGCTTTCAGTCGGTCTCGGCGCCGCCCTGACGATGTACGTCGTCGCCGACGGCATTCTGAACGCGCCGGTGCCGTGGGCCGCGCCGGATCGGCTGGCGATGCTCTCGAGCAACGCGCGCGCCCTGTGGGGCGTCCGTCTTGGCGACCACGAGGAAGTGGCGGCGAGGTCGGCGTCGATCGAAGCGGCGTCGGCGTGGCAGGGCTGGCAGGCGACGCTGACCGATCGGGACGGCATCACGTCGCGCGTCGCCGCGGCCTCGGTCGGCGGCGAGTTCTTCCGGATGCTCGGCGTCACGCCGGCGCTCGGCCGCGCGATCCTGCCCGAGGACGATCAGCTCGGCCGCGAGCCGGTCGTCGTGCTCAGCGACGCCACCTGGACGCGATACTTCGCCGGCGACCCGTCGGCGGTCGGCCGTTCGATCGACATCGACGGCGCGCCGTACCGCATCGTCGGCGTCATGCCGGCGGCGTTCATCGATCCGATCAACTGGGCGATCTTCGGCAACCGGCCGATCGGCGCCTGGCGGTCCGCGCCGGAGGTCTTCGATCGCGGGCGGCGCGACAAGACCTGGGTGGGGTTCTGGTCGGTGATCCGGCTCAAGCGTGACGTGTCGATCGACGCCGCGGCGAGCGAGATCTCGGCAATCGCCAGGCGCATCCAGCCGGATTCGACCGGCGCGCCGTTCACGATCGCCACTCTTCGCGAGGCCAACACGCGCGGCGTTCGCACCACCGTCTACGCGCTGCTCGCCGCCGTGGTGGCGCTGGTCCTGATCGTCTGCGTCAACGTCGCGAACCTGCTCATCGGCCGCGGCCTTGGACGCAAAGGCGAGATCGCGCTGCGGCTCGCACTCGGCGCCTCGCGCGGCGCCGTGATTCGGCAGGTGCTCGCCGAGAGCGCGATTCTCGCCGGTGTCGGCACCGGCGTCGGTTTGCTGCTGGCCCTGGGCGGTGTCCGCGCGGTGCGCGCGATCGCCGGGCCGTACGGCCTTTCCGGCCGCGCGTTCGAGTTCGACGCCTCGGCCGTGATCGCCGCCGTCGCGCTGGCGCTGGTCACGACGCTGCTCTGCGGCCTGCTGCCAGCGTGGCGGTCGTCGAAGAACGACGTGCAGATCGCGCTTCGCGAGACCGGCCGGAGCCAGGGGCCGTCGCGCGCCAGCCAGAGTCTGCGCCGGCTGCTGGTCGTCGTCGAAACCGCGCTCGCCTGTGCGCTGCTGGTGCAGGCGGGCCTGCTCGGCCGGTCGCTCGTGAATCTGCTGTCGGTGCGTCCCGGCTTCGACGCCGACCGGGCGCTGGTGACGTCGCTGTCACTGCCGCCGGTGCCGTTCGCGCGGCTGTCCGAGCAGACGGCCCTGCTCGACGCCGTCTTCGCGAACGTCCGCCGCATGCCCGGCGTCGAAGCGGCCGGCACGATCACCGACTTCCCGATGTCGGGCGCGATCAACTCGACGTCGATCTCGATCGTCGGCGCCACCGCCGAGCCGACGCAGACGCTGGTCCGCGCGATCGATGGCGACTACTTCGACGCCGTCGGCGTGCCCGTCGTCCGTGGCCGCGGCTTCACCGAGGCGGATCGGCAGGGCGCGGCGCCGGTTGCGCTCGTCAACGAGTCGTTCGTCGCGAAAGTGCTCGGCGGCCAATCCGCTCTCGGCCGCCAGGCGGTCGTCCGCGGCGTCGTTCGCGAGATCGTCGGCGTCGTCCGCGACGTGCGCGAGTTCGGTTTGACCACGAGCGGCGACGTGACGCTCTACACGCCGTACCGACAGGAAGCGCAGGACTGGATGCGCTCGGGCAGCACGCTCGTCGTCCGCGCCGGCGACGATCCACTGCGGCTGTCGGCGTCGCTTCGCGACGCGGTGTCTCGCGCCGCGCCGGGGCGTCCGATCGGCGCCGTGCGCCTCGCCAACGACTATCTCGATCGGCAGCTCGCGGTGCCGCGATTGCAGGCGATCGTGATCGCGGCGTTCGCGACGGTGTCGGTGCTGCTCGCCGCGATCGGACTCTCGGGCGTGCTGGCGTGCGCGGTCGCCGAGCGGCTGCGCGAGATCGCGATCCGGCTCGCGCTCGGCGCCAGCCGGTCGAGCGTCGCGAGGCTGATCGTCGGACAGTCGCTGTGGGTGACCGGCATCGGCCTCGCCGGCGGACTCGTCGGCGGGTGGCTGCTGTCGGGCGTCGTCTCGGGCTTGCTGTTCGGCGTCACCCGCACGGATCCGGCGGTCATTGGCGGCACGACCGCGCTCGTGCTGATCACGGCGCTCATCGCCAGCTGGGCGCCCGCGCGCCGGGCAGGCGCGGTCGATCCGATGAGGACGCTGAAGCAGTGACTGCTGGCGGCGGGCGGTCGGCGGGCTGCGGGCGGCGGACTACAATCGTCTTCCCCCGAAGCGACTCAAGTCTGCCTAATAGGTGCCTTATTCATCTCGCCCACGGGCTGATTTAGGACTATAAGTCCCTGTAGATCACTGATTTAAAGCTCTATGTCGGCGCGTCAGTGCCTCAGGCACTGAAGTTGCGATAAGAGGTGGTGAATCCGCTGGTGGCCGTCTGAGCAACGACCATCGGCGTTCCCCTGACGACTGTCAACACAAGGGCGCCCGTTGCGGGGCGCCCTTTGTGTTTACGCAGCCCGCCGCCCGCCGCCTGCCTACCGCCCGGGCACTCCGAGCCAGTGGCGGCTTCCGTAGTCGCTCATGCCCAGGCCGAACATGATCAACAGCCAGAACAGCCCGGCGACGACGACGACCTTGGTCAGCGGCGTGTTGTAGCGCACGCCCATGAAGTACCAGACGACCAGCGAGGCTTTGGCGATGGCGATCGAGAGCGCGATGGCGACGTTGAGGAGGCCGAAGTCGAAGTACGCGATCCACACGGTGACGATCGTGCCGACGAAGAGCGCGGCGAACACCGCGAGGTAAGTGCCAACGGACGTGATCGGATGCGACGTGGACATCAGCGCCTCAGTGACCGTAGTGGAACCCGAGCAGGTACAGCAGCGGGAACAGGAAGATCCAGACGATGTCGACGAAGTGCCAGTAGAGGCCGGACACTTCGATCGGGCCGTAGTAGTCAGGCGTGAACGTGCCCTTCCACGCCATCCACAGAATCACCAGCATGATGCCGATGCCGACGACCATGTGCAGGGCATGGATGCCGGTCATGATGAAGTAGAGCGCGAAGAAGATCTGCTGCGCCGGCGCCAGGGTCGGATCGAAGTGCGGTCCGGGCACGAGATGATGCTCGAACTTCTCCGCGTACTCGAAATACTTGACGATGAGGAAGATGCTTCCAAAGATGATCGTGGCAATCAGGTACCCGACCTGACCCTTGCGCGAGCCCACCTGCGCGGCTCGCACCGCCAGCACCATCGTCACCGAGCTGCAGATCAGGACGAGCGTGTTGGCGCCGCCCATGTAGACGTTGAGGTGGTTGCTGCCCGCGACCCACGCTTCCGGGTACATCGTCCGGTAGACGATGTAAGCGAGGAACAGGCCGCCGAAGAACATGATTTCGGTGACCAGGAAGATCCACATCCCGAGGATCGACGCCTCGAGCTGCTGCTCCATCGAATAGAAGTGGTGCTGCAGCTTCGGGTGGTGCGCGTGCGGCGCGTGATGCGGATCGTGGCCGTGGGCGACGCCGCCCGGCAGGATCGTCTCGTGCCCGTTAGCCAACGGTCACCTCCCGACGCGGCTTGTAGTTGTAGGCCGGCTCGGTGACGATGGGGTCCTCGTCGAAATTGAAGGTCGGCGGCGGCGACGACGTCTGCCACTCGAGCCCCGTGGCTTCCCACGGGTTGACCGTGGCCTTCGCGCCCTTGAACAGCGAATAGACGAGATAGCTGAACAGCAGGAAGTACCCGAAGCCGAGGATCGAGGCGCCTGCCGTCGACATCACGTTCAGCACCTGCCACTCGTCCGGATACGCGTGATAGCGGCGCGGCATGCCCATGTAGCCGAGCACGAACTGCGGGAAGAACGTCAGGTTGAAGCCGACGAACACCAGCACCGCCGAGACCTTGCCGAGCGCGTCGTTGTACATCCGCCCGGTCATCTTCGGCCACCAGAAGTGCAGGCCGCCGAGGAAGGCCATGACGTTGCCGCCGACCATGATGTAGTGGAAGTGGGCGACGACGAAGTAGGTGTCGGTGAGATGGACGTCGAGGCCCATCGTCGCCAGGAACAGTCCGGTCAGCCCGCCGATGAGGAACAGCCCCATGAAGCCGACGACCCAGTAGGTCGGCGACTCCCACGAGATCGCGCCCTTGTACATCGTCGCCGTCCAGTTGAACGTCTTCACCGCGCTCGGCACCGCGACCAGCATCGTGATGATCGAGAACACCAGGCCGGCGTAGATCGACTGGCTGCTCAGGAACAGGTGGTGGCCCCACACCAGGAAGCCGAGGATCGCGATCGCCAGGCTCGAGAAGGCGACGAAGCTGTAGCCGAACACCTGCTTGCGCGACATCGCCGCGACCATCTCGCTGATCACGCCCATGCCCGGCAGGATCATGATGTAGACGGCCGGGTGCGAGTAGAACCAGAAGAGGTGCTGGAACAGCACCGGGTCGCCGCCGAGCTTCGGGTCGAAGATGCCGAGGCCGAGCGTGCGTTCCGCCGCCACCAGCACCAGCGTGATCGCGACCACCGGCGTGCCGAGGATCATCACCAGGCTGGTCGCGTACATCGACCACACGAAGAGCGGCAGCCGGAACCAGGTGAGGCCCGGCGCGCGCATGCGGTGCACGGTGACGATGAAGTTGAAGCCGGTCAGGATCGACGAGAAGCCGGCGACGAACGCCGCCATCGCCGCCAGCGTGACCTGGCCCGCCGAAGACTGCGTGCTGTACGGCGTGTAGAACGTCCAGCCGGTGTCGACGCCGCCGTTGGCGATGACGATCACCGCCATCAATCCGCCGATGACGTAGAGATACCAGCTGAGCAGGTTGATGCGCGGGAACGCCAGGTCCTTGGTCCCGCACATGATCGGGATCAGGAAGTTGCCGAGCGTCGCCGGCACCGCCGGCACCAGGAAGAAGAACACCATGATCACGCCGTGGAGCGTGAAGAACTTGTTGTAGGTGTCGGGCGAGAGCAGGTCGCCTCGCGGCGTCATCAGCTCGGCGCGGACGCCGGCGGCGAAGAAGCCGCCGAAGGCGAAGAAGACCGTGATCGAGATGAGATAGAGCATCGCGATGCGCTTGTGGTCCCGGGTGAGGAGCCACGCCGCGAGCCCGTGCGGCGCATCGAGATAGCTGTGTCGTTCGCTGGTCGTGCTTGCTGGCGATGCCATGGCCTTACCTCTCGCCTCCCGCCGGAGCCGGCTTGTCGCCGCCCGCCGGCGCGGGCTTCAGGGACTTGATGTAGGCGATGAGCTGCATCAGGTCCTCCTCGTTCACCATGCCCTGAAACGCGGGCATGATCGGCTGAAATCCTCTCACCACCCGCGCCTGCGAGTTCATGATCGACTCGCGCAGGTAGTTTTCGTCGGCCACCACCGTCGATCCGCTGGTCAGCTCGACGGTGCTGCCGTAGACGCCGACGAGCGACGGGCCGCGCCCGGTGGAGTCGGTCTTGTGGCAGGTCGCGCACTGGTACTGGGTGAACAGCCGTTGGCCGTTCTCGACCGCGGTCCCCGTCGATCGGCCGCCGGCCAGCCAGGCCTCGTAGTCCTGCGGCTCCATCGCGATCACCTGGCCGATCATCCCCGAGTGCTTCGTGCCGCAGAATTCGAGGCAGAGCAGGTGATACGTGCCCGGCTTCGTGGCCTTGAACCACATCGTCGTCACCTTGCCGGGCACGGCGTCCATCTTCACGCGGAACGCCGGAATCGAGAAGTCGTGGATGACGTCTTCCGAGCCGAGCGTGATCCGCACGTTGCGGTTGATCGGCACGTGCAGCTCGTTGATTTCGCGGACGCCGGCCGGATGCTGGATCTTCCACATCCACTGCTTGCCGACGACGAAGATCTCCATCGCGTCGGCGGGCGGCTTGGCGAGGCGGAAGAAGAGGTCCGCGCCCCAGACGAACATCGCCATCGCCAGGATGAACGGGACGAACGTCCATCCCAGCTCGAGGGCGATCGACCCGTGGATGTCGGCGCCGACCTGGTCGGGATGCGTGCGGCGGTACCTGATCGTGAAGAACACCACCAGCGCCGTGACCAGCACCGCGAAAAAGGCGGAGACCGCGACGATGAAGAGATAGAGCAGGTCCATCTCCATCGCGACGGAGGAGGCGCTGGGGGGAAACAGCGGGAAAGGAGTCGACATCTAGCGAATACCCGTTGCGGTCTTCTCGACCGCGCTGTGTTCGCGCCGCTCGCGGCGCAGGCTCACGAAAATGGACGCGCCGAGCGCGAGAACCGTGAGCACGCCGCCGAGGCGGATCAGGTTCATCACGACGAGCCCGTACTTTCCGGTCTCAGGGTCGTAGTGATAGCAGTAGAGCAGCATCTGATCGACGGCGGTGCCGATCTTGCCGTCGGTCGCTTCGATCAACGCGAGCCGCAGGTCCCGCGGCGCGAACTCGATGCCGAACAGATACCGTGAGACGCGCCCTTCCGCAGTCGCGATCGTGATCGCCGCCGGATGCGCGTACTGGTCGATCGCCTCGTCGTAGGCGTAGCGGAATCCGACCGCGTCGGCGAGCGTCTTGATCTCGGCCTCGCGCCCGGTCAGGAAGTGCCAGCCGCCCTCGGTCTGCGGCCGCCCGAAGCGCTTCAGGTAGAGGTCCTTCTTCTGCTTCGCCAGCGCCGGCGTTTCGCCCGGGTCGAAGCTGACGACGACGACCTCGTACTCCTTGCCCGGATCGAACGACAGCGCCTCGACCGAGCCGACCAGCCCGTTCAGCACCATCGTGCACAGCATCGGGCACTCGTAGTAGACGAGCGCGAGCACCACCGGACGCTTGCCGAAGAAGTCGCCGATCTTCACCTCGCGGTTGTGCTCGTCGGTGAAGACCAGATCCATCGGGATCGGCGCATCGAGCTTCTGATCGACGCCGACTTCGCGGAGCGCCGGAATCTGCTTCGACGCGATCGCGCCCGGCGGCGGCACGTACAGCGGGCCGCTCGGCTGCGCGGCGGCGCGCGCCGGCAGCGCGATCGTGCCGGCGACGACCAGCGACAAGGCGAGGCTCCGCGTCGCGCGGCGCCGAATACCGCCGACGAGTTGCTGAATGCTCTGGCCGAAGTGCGTGGTCGTCATCGTCGTGCCTCTTTCACGTCCATGTCTTGCGTCAGGCCCGAGCCGCGAGGCTCGACGCCCGAGCCGTCACTATCGCGACGGCAGTCCTTTCTGAATCAGCAGATCCTTCGCCCGGTCGATCGGAATCCGCAAGGTGCCGGCATTGCGATCGATCCAGCCGTAGCTGGTGAGCGCGTTCTGTTCGCTCTCGCGGAACGTCTTCAGGCCGGACGGTTCGTCGGTCAACAGGTTCGGTCCCGGCGGCAGCTCGCCCGTCGGGCGCGCGACCGGCGAACGCGGCGCGTCCGCGGCGACGACGCGGTTGTCGATGACCCGGAACATCACCCACACCACCCCGGCGCAGAAGAGCGTCGTGACCGTCAGGATCACCACGAACCAGCTGATGCCGCTGAAGCTGACGTCGTCGGGCTGGACCGGCAGCCCGGCCGCCGGGTCGCTGGCGTGAAACTTAGTGTGAGCCATGAGCCATCGCTTCCTTGAAGTACGGGTCCTTGGCCGGCACCAGCGCGCGGCCGGCGAGGTGGCTCCAGAACAGCGACAGCCACAGGCCGCCCATGCCGAGCACCATCGCGAAGTCCAGCCAGTGCAGCGTCGATCCGTGCTCGCGGAACACCGGGCCAATCGTCCAGGTGATGTCGATGATCCGCATCACCAGGATGATCACGGCGATCCGGCCGACGGCGCGCGGGTTCCGCTTGAAGTCGCGCGAGAGCAGCAGCAGGAACGGCAGCACGAAGTGCCCGATCAGGACCAGCACGCTGATCGGGAACCACGGGCCGTGCAGCCGCTCGAGGTAGTACGGGATCTCTTCGGGCAGGTTGGCCGACCAGATGATCAGCAGCTGCGAGATCGAGAAGTAGGCCCACAGCATCACGAACGCGAACATCAGCTTGCCGAGATCGTGGAAGTTGTCCGCCGAGGCGACCGACGACATCGGCTTGAACCGCGTCAGCATCGCGAGCACGAGGATGGTGAACGCCATCGTCGACAGGCCCTGCCCGCCGAGCGTCAAGATGCCGAAGATCGTCGAATACCAGTGCGGGTCGACCGACATCACCCAGTCGACGCTCGCGAACGTGATGGTCAGCACGTAGATCACCAGCCCGGGACCGGAGACGACGCGGAAGCGGCGGTCCTGCGGGCCGGGCAGCATCGGCGCGCTCTCGTCCTGTTCGCGCGACCACTTGCTCAGGATGAACACCAGGCCGCCCCAGAGCGCGAAGTAGATCACCGCGCGCAGGCCGAAGAACCCCGGGTTGAGATAGGCGGCCTTGCTCTGGATCAGCGCGTCGTTGGCGGCTTCCGGCCGCGCCCAGGGATAGAGCGTCGGCAGCTGCAGGTAGATCGGGATGAAGAGCACCGCCATCAGCGGCAGCGTCCGCGCCGAGGCCTCGAGAATCCGCCGCGCCACCATGCCCCAGGCGCCGCCGGACAGGTACTGGATCATCAGCACCGCCATCGAGCCGAGCGTGATGCCAATCCAGAACATGTAGCCGATGAGGTACGACTGCCAGAACGTCTCCGGCGCCATGAACCACCCGGCCAGCACCGCCACCAGTCCCACGCCGCCTAACATCAGCGACCGCGAGCGCAGCGCGGCGATCTCCGCCGTCGGCTTGGCCATCAAGGTCGCGTCGTCAAAGTGTTCTGCCATGTTCGTGTTGGGTCCTGAGTCCCGAGTCCTTACTCTCAGCCTGCGTCGCTAGTCGCTGCCGCCCGCGTGGCTCCCCGCTGCCGGCGCCGGCGCCGGCGCCGGCGCACCGGACTTCAGCCGCTCCAGCTCCGCCGCCGGCACGTCGGCCGTGGTTGCATGGTGGCTGAGCTGCAGCGCGCGCACGTAGGCGACGATCCGCCAGCGGTCTTCCACCGGAATCTGCGCGCGGTAATCGGGCATCGCGCCGAAGCCGTTGCTGACGACGTCGAAGAAGTAGCCCACCGGCGCGTCGCGCAGCCGATCGATGTGGTACGACGCCGCCTGGCGGTAGCCGCGCTGGACGACCATGCCGTTGCCCTCGCCGGTCCGGCCGTGGCACGGCGCGCAGTAGATGTTGAAGCGCTGCTCGCCGCGATCGAGGTCGGCGCGCGTGATCGGGAACGGAAACACCGCCGTCGGCTTGCCGTCGGCGCCGATCCCCGTCGTCAGCATTGCGTCGTCGTTCAGATGGCCGCGGGCGACGGTGCCGGCGACGAGCGGCCGCGCCGAGGCGCCGCCGCTGAACGACGAGCTCGCTTCGAGCGGGTCGTAGCGCGGCGCGTCGTGCATGTCCTGACGGCAGGCGCCGGCGCCGAACGACAGGCCGAGCACCACGAGCGCGGCGCGAGCGGTCTTTCGACCGTGGTTATTCATCAACGGTCACCACCTCTCGCGCGTGAAGACCCTGCAGGAACGTCCGCGTCTCCTCGAGCCGGAACTTCGGATCGGCGGCTTCGATCACGAGGAAGAAGCCATCCTGTGACGCGCGGTTGAACCGCGGCGCGTTGAACACCGGGTGATACGGCCGCGGCAGCCCGTTCAGTCCGATCATCGCCAGGCCGGCCGTGAACGCGCCGAAGAGAATCGTCGTCTCGAACGCCGGCGGGATGAACGAGACCCAGGCGTGATACGGACGGCCGCCGATGTTCATCGGATACGCGATCACCTGCGTCCAGTATTCCAGGCCGTAGCCGGCGAGCGTGCCGGTGAGCGCGCCCGCGAACACGATCTTCGACAGCCGGCGATCCTTGAAGCCGAGCGCCTCGGCCAGTCCGTGGATCGGAAACGGCGAGAACGCGTCGGCGCGCGTGTAGCCGGCCTTGCGGACGCGATGCGCGGCCTCGAGAAGCGCCTGCGCGGAGTCGAACTCCGCCATCAGCCCGTACGGGCCCGATGCAGCAACAGCGTGGGCCATCAGTGCGACCCTCCTTCGGTTTCAGAGGACTTCGGCTGCGCTTCGGGCAGCAGCGTGCGCATCTCGAAGACCGAGATCATCGGCAGCACGCGCACGAACACGAACATCAGCGTGAGGAACAGCCCGATGGTGCCGAAGAACGTCGTGAAGTCCCAGATCGTCGGGTAGTACATCTCCCACGACGACGGCAGGAAGTCGCGGTGCAGGCTGGTGACGACGATGACGAAGCGCTCGAGCCACATGCCGACGTTGACGAACATCGCCGCCGTGAACACCGCCCAGAGGTTCCGCCGCATCCGCTTCGACCACATCAACTGCGGCACCAGGAAGTTGCAGAGGAGCAGCACCCAGTACGTCCACGCGTACGGACCGATCACGGTGCGGTTGAGCAGCATGAAGCGCTCGTACTCGTTGCCGCTGTACCAGCCGAAGAAGAGCTCGCAGGCGTAGCCGTAGACGACCACCAGGCCGGTGACGAGCATGACCTTGGCCATGTTCTCGATGTGCCGCATGGTGATGAAGTCCTGCAGCCCGAACATCCACCGCAGCGGCAGCGCCAGCGTCAACACCATCGCGAAGCCGGCGTAGATGGCGCCGGCGACGAAGTAGGGCGGGAAGATCGTCGCGTGCCAGCCCGGCAGCACCGACACCGCGAAGTCGAAGCTGACGACCGTGTGCACCGAGAGCACCAGCGGCGTCGAGAGGCCGGCGAGCAGCAGATACGCGTGCTCGTACCGGTACCAGTGCTTCGCCGACCCGCGCCAGCCGAGCGCGAGCACGCCGTAGATGCGCTTGAGCAGCGGATGCTCGGCCTTGTCGCGGAACGTCGCCAGGTCCGGGATCAGGCCGATGAACCAGAACAGCAGCGAGACCGATCCGTACGTCGAGACCGCGAACACGTCCCAGATCAGCGGGCTGCGGAAGTTCGGCCACAGCGTCATCGTGTTCGGGTACGGGAACAGCCAGTACGCCGCCAGCCACGGACGACCAGTGTGAATCACGGGGAACACCGCCGCGCAGGCGACCGCGAACAGCGTCATCGCTTCAGCAAAGCGGTTGATCGACGTGCGCCAGTCCTGCTTGAAGAGCAGCAGGATCGCCGAGATCAGCGTGCCGGCATGGCCGATGCCGATCCACCAGACGAAGTTGATGATCGGAAACGCCCAGCCGACCGGCGTGTTGGTGCCCCAGATGCCGACGCCCCGCGCGAACAGATACACGATCGAGATCGTCAGGATGTTGAGCAGGATGAACCCGACGCCGGCGAAGATGAACCACGTGAACGGCGTGTTCTTCGTGAGCACCACCGACGCGAGCTTGTCGGTGATCCGCCGGAACGTGTATCCGGGCCCGATGACGGGCAACGGCTCTCTGAAGTCGCCTTTGGGATACTGGCTTGCTTCCACGAACGTCTCCGTTCTGATCTCACCGCGGCCTTCACGGCCGCCCGACTTCCCGTGCTCGCGCCGCGCCTGCGCGGCGATCCCGCCCTACGCCAACGCCGGATTCGGATTCCGGACCACCGCCAGATACGTCGTCCGCGGCCGCGTCCCGAGATCGGCGAGCACCGAGTAGTTGCGCTCCTGCTGCTTCAGCGTCGTCACCCGGCTCTTCGGATCGTTGAGATTGCCGAAGACGATGGCGTCGGCCGGGCATGCCTGCTCGCACGCGGTCTTGATCTCGCCGTCGGCGATCTCGCGGCCAGCCGTCTTGGCGTCGATGCGCGCGTGGTTGATGCGCTGCACGCAGTAGGTGCACTTCTCCATCACGCCGCGGCTGCGAATCGTGACGTCCGGATTGCGCTGGCCCTGCAGTTCCGGCGTCGAAAAATCCGAATAGAGCAGGAAGTTGAAACGCCGCACCTTGTACGGGCAGTTGTTCGAGCAGTACCGGGTCCCGACGCAGCGGTTGTAGACCATGTCGTTCAGGCCTTCGTCGCTGTGCACCGTCGCCGCCACCGGGCAGACCACCTCGCAGGGCGCGTTCTCGCACTGCTGACACGGAATCGGCTGGTGGAACGTGCCCTCCGGCTTCGCCGGATCGCCTTCGAAATACGTGTCGACGCGGATCCAGTGCATCTCGCGGCTGCGCATCACCTGCGTCTTGCCGACCACCGGGATGTTGTTCTCCGCGACGCACGCCGCCACGCACACGCCGCAGCCGGTGCAGGCGTTCAGATCGATCGCCATCCCCCACTTGAGGCCGTTGTACTCGTGGGCCGGGTACAGCGACAGCGACGGCGGCGGCGCGGGATGACCCTGCGCGGCCACAGACGCCGGATTCTTCCTGTACTCCTCGTGATCGACGACGCGCACCGGATGGCGGTGCTCCATCGCGAAGTGGTTCTGCGTCGACGCGATCGGGTACTCCTCGTCGGTCACCGTCACCTGGACGCCGCCGTCGAACCACGGCGCGCCAGACGTCCGCAGGGGGAACGTGTCGACGCCGAGGCCGTTGCCGATGCGGCCGCTGCGCCGGCGGCCGTAGCCCAGGTGCACGACGACGACGTCGTCGGCCGTGCCGGGCAGAATCCACACCGGCATGCGAACCGTGCGGCCCTGATAGGCGATCTCGATCACGCTGACGTTGCCGTTGCCGACGCGGTGCGTGTTCACGCCAAGGCGCTGAGCCGTCGCGAAGCTGACGTAGGCGACGTTGTCCCAGGTCACCTTTGAAATCGGCTTCGGCAGCTCCTGCAGCCAGCCGTTGTTGCCGTAGCGGCCGTCGAGCACCAGCGGATCCGGGCGGAAGACGATCTCCATGCCGGTCGTCGCCAGGGCAGTGGCCGGCGCCGCAGGCGCCGGAGCGGGCGCGGTTGCGGTCTGCACCGCAGCCGTGCCGGCGATGAAGCCGTCGTGCAGCGCGCGGCGCCAGAGCGCGTCGAAGCTGGCGAATGGCTGACCGTTCGTATCACGCAGCGTCCACGAGGTGCGGGTCTTGCCGTCGAACGCACGCGTCCAGTAATCGCGCACGAGATCCATCGGCGCGCCGGCGGCGCCGTTCAGCGCGGCGACGACTTCGAGCATCGTGTGCCCGTCGTAGAGCGGCGCGACGAGCGGCTGCTGCAGCGTCACCGTGCCGTCGAACGCGCGCACATCGCCCCAGCTCTCGAGGTAGTGCGCCTCGGGCACGTGCCACTGGCAGCGCTCCGCCGTTTCATCGTGATAGAGCCCGACGTGCACGCGCGTCGCGACCTTGTCGAACGCTTCGCTGAAGCCCAGGTCGGCCGGCGCCGTGAACACCGGGTTGGCGCCGAACACGAAGAGCGTGTCGACCTCGCCCGTGTTCATGTCGGCCACGAGTGCAGCCAGCGACGCCACGCCATCGGCGGGCGACGCCGTGACCGGCGCGCCGTAGGTGACGGTGGTGCCGGCGTTGCCGAGCGCTTCGTTCATCGCCTGCGCAAGCGCGTGCACGGCGGCGGGCTGCTGCGGCCCGGCGACGACCACGGCCGTGCCGCGATGCGCCTGGAGATCGGCCGCCACCACCGGAACCCACTTCCGCGCTTCTTCCGGCAACTCGGCCGTGGCGCTGCCGCCGGCGCCGACCGCAACCGCGAGCGCGGCCGCGAACGCACCGACCTCGCGCGCCTTGAGCGCCAGACGGTGATCCGCCTTGCCGCCGGTGATCGTCGTCACCGGCTCGACGACGTAGAGGCGGTTGAGCTCGTCCTGCGGCGTGCTCAGGCGGCGGCGCGACGAGAAGTCCTTCGAGTAGCGGACCGCTCCCGGCCCGAAGCCGAGGAAATCGGCGTCGAGCGAGACGATCACCTGGGCCTTCGAGAAGTGATAGACCGGCGTCTGTGCCGGGGCGCCGCCCTGCCACGCGCCGAAGACCGGATCCCACTGGTGCCAGCGCGCGTCCGGCATCGCCTCGAGCAGCGCCTGGATTTGATCGAGGACGGAGGGGGAGCTCACCGGCTCGGAGAGGATGCGGAGTCCCGCGCCACGCAGCGCCTTCTGGGCGCCGGAGATCGACTGGATCGCCGCCTGGAACGCGCCCCAGGTCTTGACCTCGCCGTGGTTGAGGACCGTCCGCGAGCGATCGGGATCGTACAGCCCGAGCACAGAGGCCTGCGTGTAAATGTCCGTGGCGCCGAGACTTGCGGGATGCTCCGGGTTGCCCTCGAGCTTGGTCGGGCGGCCGAGATGGTTTTCGGCCAGGACGGGCATGCCGACGCCGCCGAGCGGCATCGCGGTCGCATAGAACAAAGGACGGCCGGGAACGACCTCTTCGGGCTGACGGACGTACGGGACGAGCTTTTCTTCAGGCTGTCGGGTGCAGGCGGTCGCGCCGGCCAGGGCGATCGACGCGCCCATGAGCTTGAGGAACTGACGCCGGCCCGCCGGATCGGTGAATTCCGATGCCTGTGACGGAAACTCCCGGTTCACGTAGTTCTGGAACTCGGGCGTATCGGCCAGTTCTTCGAGGCTGCGCCAATAGGCGCGGCCTTCGAGGCCAGCCAGTCGCGTGCGGATGTCGGCGAGATTCATCGTCTATCCAGAAGACAGAGAAACGAGCGAGCGATCAGCGGTGGCAG
>DASTCC010000528.1:0-9880 GCA_035711465.1 Vicinamibacterales bacterium | reverse complement strand
GCGGCGGTGATCCAGTTCTTCGACGAGAAGGGCGGCATCGATCGCACGCCGATCGCCCTGTCGCTCGAGCGCGAGAAGCTGAAGACGTCGACGCTGGCGTTTCCGGGCAAGGTCCTGGCCGACGCCGGCGGCAGCCGCCTCTTCATCGCCGATTCGAATCATCATCGCGTCGTCGTCACCGATCTTCACGGGCACATCCTCGAGACGATCGGATCGGGCGCCGCGGGCCGGGCCGACGGCGCGTTCGATCGCGCCGGGTTCTACCGGCCGCAAGGCATGGCGATCGCCGGCGATCGCCTGTACGTCGCCGATACCGAGAATCACCTCATCCGCACGATCGATCTCGCTACGCGCGAGGTGACGACGCTCGCTGGCACCGGGCGGCAGGCGGGGTGGGGCGCGCAGGGCGGCGCCGCGGCGGAGACGTCGCTCAACTCGCCGTGGGATCTGGCGCTGGCCGGGCGGCTCCTGTTCGTCGCCATGGCCGGTTCGCATCAGATCTGGATGATCGATCTCGATCGACGTCTGACGCTGCCGTACGCTGGATCGGGCCGCGAGGCGCGCATCGATGGCGTCGTCGACCAGGCGGCGTTTGCGCAGCCGTCGGGTCTCGTGCTGAACGACGCGACGCTCTACGTCGCCGACGCCGAATCGAACATCATCCGCGCCATCGAGCTGCCGCCGAAGAACCAGGTGCGCACGCTGGCCGGCGGCGACCTGTTCGACTTCGGCGACCGGGACGGCCCTGGCGACAAGGCGCGGCTGCAGCATCCGCTCGGCATCACGTGGCACGGCGGCGTCCTCTATGTTGCCGACACCTACAACCACAAGATCCGCACGCTCAATCCGGCGACTGGCGACGTGCGGACGTTTGCCGGCACCGGCAGCGAGGGTCACGACGACTGGGATCGCGCGGCGGCGACGTTCTACGAGCCCGGAGGGATCTCGGCGGCGGCCGACGCGCTTTTCGTCGCCGACACGAACAACCACGGCATCCGCCGCATCGATCTGGCGACGGGCCACGTCGACACGCTGAAGATCGGGTAGATTTCACCGCATGAAGCGCATCGCCTTCGTCTTCGCCGCGCTGGTCGCTGCCGGCGTCTCCTTCACCTACGCGCAGCGGCCGGCGATCGGCCGCGGCGTCCGCGACTTCGTCAAGGTCGACGCCGATCTGGTGGCGCTGACGCACGTGCGCGTGATCGACGGCACCGGCGCGCCGGCGCGCGAGGACCAGACCCTGGTGATCAGGGCCGGCCGCATCGAGGCGATGGGCGCCGCGGCGTCGACGCCAGTGCCCGAAGGCGCGACCGTCATCGACGCCACCGGCAAGTCGGTCCTGCCCGGGCTCGTGATGGTGCACGAGCACCTCTACTATCCGACCACCGCGGGCGTCTACGGGCAGCTCGGCGAGAGCTTCATCCGCCTCTACCTCGCCGGCGGCGTGACGACGATGCGAACCGGCGGCAACGTCAACGGCTTCATGGACCTGAATCTGAAGAGGCTGGTCGAACGCGGCGACAAGGCCGGCCCCGCGATCGACGCGACCGCGCCGTACCTCAACGGTCCGAACACCTTCGTGCAGATGCACTCGCTCACCGGGCCTGACGACGCCAAGCGGCAGGTCGCCTACTGGGCGGACATGGGGGCGACGTCGTTCAAGGCCTACATGCAGATCACGCGCGCCGAGCTCGGGGCCGCGATCGCCGAGGCGCACGCGCGCAACCTGAAGATTACCGGCCATTTGTGTTCGGTCACCTACGCCGAGGCGGCGGCGCTCGGCATCGACAACCTCGAACATGGCTTCGCGGCGTCGACCGATTTCGTCGCCGACAAGAAGCCGGACGCGTGTCCGGGTCAGGGCGCCGGTCAGCAGACGCTCACCACCCTCGATCTCGACGGGGAGCCGTTCAAGGCGCTGGTCCGCACGCTCGTCGAGAAGCGCGTCGCACTGACCTCGACACTGACGGTCTTCGAGACGTTCACGCCCGCGCGCCCCAGGCCGCCGGGCCTCGACGTGCTCACGCCCGATCTCAAGGCGCAGTACGAGCGCACCTACGAGCGCGTCTCCCAGAATCAGCAGTCGAACTACGCCCGGCTCTTCCCGAAGCTGATGGCGATGGAGCTGGCGTTCGCGCGGGCGGGCGGCACGCTCATCGCCGGGACCGATCCGACGGGATCGGGCGGCGTCATTCCCGGCTACTCCAACCAGCGACAGCTCGAATTGCTCGTCGAAGCCGGGTTCTCGCCGCTCGAGGCGATCCGCATCGGCACTCTCAACGCGGCGACCTACCTCGGGCGGGACAAGCAGGTCGGCAGCCTGGCGGTCGGCAAGCAGGCGGACCTGATACTCGTCCCCGGTAATCCCGAGGCGTCGATCGGGGCCGTCCGTCAGGTGGACACGGTCTTTCGGGCCGGAATCGGCTTCGATCCCGCCAAACTCATCGCTTCGGTCTCTGGAAAAGTAGGGATTTGGTAAAACTGCACACTTTTTCTATTACAACCGTGCATCGGGCAACGAACCGGTTTACCCTGATTAACGTCATACCCGGGGTTGATGCCCCAGCGTTGTTCCGTCATTCAGGAGGTTTGTGTGCGCTTTCAGACTGTTGCCCGAGTGCTTGTTCTTACCAGCTTGATTATTTCCGTGCCCGCGCTCGCGTCCGCGCAGGGCGCCACTGAAGTCGGCGCCAAGATCGGCTTCAACGTCTCCAGCATCAAGGTCAAGTTCGACGACGCGACCGTGACGAGCGATGGCCGCGCCGGAATCGTTGTCGGCGCGTGGGTCGCTCGCGACTTCAATGCGCGCGTCGGATTCCAGGGCGAAGTCCTGATCGAACAGAAGGGCGGCGAATTCAGCATCGACGACGACATCGGCTTCGGCGATGAGGCCAGCTTCAAGCTGACCTATCTGTCGTTTCCGGCCCTGGCGCGGATCAACGTGCCTGCGGGCACCAGCATGGTCCGTTTCCTGACCGGTCCATCATTCAACTTCCACATCAACGAATCGATCAAAGTCGGCGGCGTCGAGCTCGACGGCGATGACGTAGACCTCGAGACGTTCGAGATGGGCTGGGTGATCGGCGGACAGGTCGAGATTCGGAAGTTCGTCATCGACGCGCGTTACATCTGGGGCCTCACCAACATCAACGCCTCCGCCGACGACGACGAGGACGAGCCCACGGTGAAGAACAACGCGTTCCAGCTGACGTTCGGCTACCGCTTCAAGTAGAGACGCGTTCGACCAAGACGCGCAGCAAGGTACTTCCCCGACCCGCCCGGCACGTGGCGCGGGTCGGGGATTTGTTTTTTCACCGCGCCGCCGGCTTCCGCGGCAGCTTCTCTTCACGATTGGCCGCCAGGTAGGCGAACGCCGCCGCGATCGTCGCGTTCCTCCGCATGTCCTCGGGCTGCAGCCGCTCGTAGCTGTCGAGGTTGGTGTGGTGGGTCATCGATCCGTACTCGATCTCGTCCTGGATGAACTGGAAGCCGGGCAACCCGACGCGATCGAACGACTGGTGATCGGTGCCGCCGGTGTTGCGGATCGTGATCGCGGACATGCCGATCGAACGGAACGGCTCGATCCAGGCGCGGAAAATCGGCGCCACCGCGTCGTTGCCCTGGAGGTAGACGCCGCGGATCTGGCCGGTGCCGTTGTCGATGTTGAAGTAGCCGGCGAACTTCGCGTGGGCCGGCGTCGGCGCGATTGCCGCCGCTCCGGCGCCGCCGCCGCGTCCGGGCGACGCGGGAACGCCGCCGAAGTGCTGGTTGACGTAGACGCGCGATCCGATCAGCCCCTGTTCCTCGCCCGTCCAGAGTCCAATCCGCACCGTCCGTCGCAGCCGCACGCCGCTCTGCTTCAGGATGCGCATCGCTTCCATCATCGCCGCCGAGCCGGCGACGTTGTCGGTGGCGCCGGTCGACGCATGCCAGGAGTCGAAGTGGGCGCCGAGCATCACCAGCTCGTCCGCTCTATCGGTGCCGCGAATCTCGCAGACGACGTTGAACATCGGCGGATTCGGGTGGTAGGTGTTCTTGATGTCGGCCTCGATGACGACGGACTGCTGCCGCGCCAGCATCCGGGCGATGCGGCCGTACTGCTCCGCCGGTATCGTGATCGTCGTCAGCATCGCCGCCGGATCGGTCGTCCGCGACGCGCCGCCGATCGTGTAGATGCCATGCCCGCGCGCCTGCGTGGAGAGGATGCCGAGGACGCCTTCCTTCTTGAAGAAGTCATTACGGTTGAATGGAGGCGCGCCCGTGCCGGCGCCGCGGCCGCCGCCGGGGAATGCGCCGCGGCCTCCGGCCGCCTGAGCGCGGCCGAAGTTGCTCGGCGGCTGCGGCGAGTCCATCTCCGCGAGGCTCTCCGCCGTGTGGCGCTCGGCCGGCGCCGTCCAGAACGCGGCGACGTCAGGGGCGTTGGCGGTCATGATCCACTTGCCGCGCAGCTTGCCGGCGAGCGGCTGCAGCTCGTCGGCGGTCGCGCCGGTGACGAGCATCGCCTCGCCGGACACCAGCCCCGTCGTGCCCGGCGACCACGCCGCTGGCGTGCCCGGAATCGGGAACGCCTGCGGCGAGACGGCGCCCATATAGAACTTGTCGTTCGACCAGCCGCGCGGAAAACCGTTGTTGTCGGCGCCGTTGGCATTGGCCGGCCATGGTTCCATCGCGACGTTCTCGAGCCCCCATTCCTTCATCTTGGCTACCGCCCACTGGCCGGCCTTCTCGATGTTGGGCGAGCCGGTGAGCCGTGGCCCGTAGACGTCCGTGAGCCAGCTCGAGACGTCCATCACCTGCGACGTCGCGACGGTCAATCCCTGAGCTTTGATTTTGTTGATTGCCTCGTAGTCGATCGGCTCGTCGGCGGCGCGGACCGGCAGTCCGACCGACGCCGTCACGAGGACGGCTGCGAGGACGAAGTGGAGCAGTGGGCGCCTTCTCATCTGAGGTCTCCTGTGAGGACGGGTGTTCGAGTACGGGCAAGGAGATGATACGACCGCCAGCCAATCTGCTAGCCTAGTCGGCACCCAGGAGGAACTTCTCGATGAAGAAGCTCGCTTTAGTGGCGACGTGTGTGGGTGCATTGACCGCCGGCGCTGCGGCCCGGCAGGGAGCGGCCCCGGCAGGGCAGGCGCCAGCGCCGCCGACGTCGGTCGCGGCCGAGGTGAACGGCTTCTACACGCGGATCGCCGGGTTCATCATTCAGACCGCGGAGATGGTGCCGCCGGACAAGTACACCTGGCAGCCGACGCCGGAAGTCCGGAGCTACGCCCGGATGTTCGCTCATATCATCGACGACAACAACGGCGCCTGCTGGCAGACCGGCGGGCTTACCGAGCGCCCGGCGCAGGTCGATCAGCGCGCCGGCGAGACCGGCTGGGCCGCCGACAAGATGACCAAGGCCGATCTGCAGAGGCGTCTTGCCGATTCCGTCGCCCTCTGCGAGAACGCATTCAAGGCGGTGACGCCGGCCAACATGATGGAGATCCCGAGCGGCCGCGGGTCGCGCACGCGGATCGGCGCGCTCATCTACAACACGAGCCACATCAACGAGCACTACGGCAACCTCGTGACCTACCTCCGCCTGCAGAACATGGTGCCGCCCTCGTCGGCGAACACCGGACGCGGGCGAGGGAACTGACGCAGCGCAACTTTGAACTCAGAATTTAGAACTCAGAACTTGCGACTGACGTGGAAGAGAACTCAAGACTTGAAACTCGAAACTGAAGACTCAGAGCAGTCGAAGCGCCTGCGGCGCTAGTGCACTGCGTTTCGTTCTCAGGAGATCGATCATGAAGAAGATGAGCACGTTGATGATTGCCGCGGCGGTGGCGGTGGCGGTGGCGGCGTCCGCGTTGACGTTGTCGGCGCAGGCGACCCAGGACACGACGATCGCGTCGATCCGGGGCGTGCACAACGTCGTCAAGGGTTACCTGACGAAGGCCGCAGCCCAGGTGCCCGAGGACAAGTACAAGTACCAGCCGACGAAAGACGTGCGGACGATGGGACAGCTGTTCGGTCACGTCGCGAACGCGAGCCGGATGATCTGCAGCACCGCCAGCGGGATGCCCGCCGGCAGCGCAGGGGATGCCGAGAAGCTCGCGACCAAGGCCGAGATCGTCAAGGCGCTCAACGACGCGATGAGCTTCTGCGATCACGCGCTGACGATGATCACGAACGCCAACGCAGGCGAGGTCGTCGATCTCTTCGGCCAGAAACACTCGCGGATCGGCGCGATGGGCTTCAACAACGCGCACAACTTCGAGCACTACGGCAACATCGTCACTTACATGCGCATGAACGGGATGGTACCGCCGTCGTCCGGCGGCGGGGGGAATTGAAGGCGTGAAGATGAGAAGGCGTGGAGCACGGTTCTAGCTTCACGCCTCCACGCCCCAAGCCTTCGTCAGAGCAGCGCCTGCTGTCCGCTTTCCAGCAGCAGCAGGCGCTGTTTCGTTTCCAGTCCCCCGCCGAATCCGACCAGCTTGCCGTTCGTTCCAATCACGCGGTGACACGGGATGACGATCGGGATTGGGTTAGCGCCGTTGGCGGCGCCGACGGCGCGCACGGCGTCCGGACGTCCGATGCGCCGGGCGAGATCCGAGTAGGTCCACGTCCTGCCGTACGGAATCTGCAAGAGCATCCGCCATACGTCCTGTTGAAAGGGCGTGCCTGCCGGCGCGAGCGGCAAGTCGAAGGTCTCGAGGCGGCCGGCGAAGTAGGCGTCGAGCTGACGGGCCAGCTCAGCCAGCAGGCCGGTCAGGCTGCCCGGTGTCGGACGGCCGCGCGAGTGAAACGAAATCCGACAAACGGCCGATTCTCCGACACTTTCGATGTCGAGCGGGCCGATCGGCGTGCGGATCACCGCAGCAGTCACGGCTGTCGATTTCGGGCCCGATTCCTGCATCTTCGCGGCTGACAAGTTCGTTAACGCTGGTTTACACTTTGGCACACTCGTGCGACTGCTGAAACGGATTCCGTTCGTGGCCGCGATGTCGGTTCTGCTGGCAGCCTGCCATGGCGATGCCGGCATGCGCGTCGAGCAGGTCCAGGCCGACATCCTGCTGCCGCTCGACTCGAACACCGTCGAAGCCGTCGTGCCGCAGAACGCGACGCTCGAGACGCTGCTGCGCCAGAACGACGTCCCGGCCGATCTCACCGCCTCGCTGGTGCAGGCCGTCCGTGAGGTCTTCAACCCGAGGCAGCTTCGCGCCCGACAGCCCTATCGCATCGTCACGTCACTCGACGGGCTGCTCCGCGAGTTCCGTTACGAGATCGACGCCGACAAATTCCTGCGCGTGATTTCGCGTCAGCTGCCAGGCCCGGCCTCGCCGGCGCCCGCGTTTGCCGCCGAGGTCGTCGCCTATCCGAAAGACGTCGTGATCGACGCCGCCGGCGCGCGCATCAGCCGCGACCAGCCGTCGCTCATCGCGGCGATGGAAGCCGAGGGCGAACAGGTGTACCTCGCGCTGAAGCTCGCGGAGGCGTTCAGCGGTCTGGTCGACTTCAACTCCGAGCTTCAGGACGGCGACGAGTTCCGGGTGCTCTTCGATCGCGTCTATCGCAACGGCGAGCCGTCCGGCTACGACTCGCTGCGCGCCGCGGTCCTGCATCACGAAGGCAAGACCATCGCCGCGATCCCGTTCGAGGTCGACGGCAAGGCGGGCTGGTACGACGGCGAAGGCCGATCGCTCAAGCGCCAGTTCCTCAAGTCGCCGCTCAAGTTCGAGACGACGATGTCGTCGGGCTATAACCTGCGGCGCCTGCATCCGGTTTACGGCAGCGTTCGCGCGCATCCCGCGATCGACTACCGCGCCGGGTACGGCGCGCCGGTGGTGGCGATCGCCGCGGGCGAAGTCGTCTTCGCGGCATTCTCCGGCGCCTCCGGCCGCCTCGTGACCATCCGGCATCCCGGCGGCTACGAGAGCAACTACCTTCATCTGTCGGCCTTCAAGGTAAAGAGGGGCGATCGAGTCGAACAGGGTGAGGTCATCGGCAACGTCGGCAACTCCGGCGTCGTCACCGGCACGCACCTCGACTTCCGGATGAAGCGCAACGGCAGATGGGTCAACCCGCTGGAAGTGTTCCGCAGCCTGCCGGCCGGCGATCCGATCCCGGCATCGCAGATGGCGGCGTTCAGGGCCGAGCGCGACCGGCTGTTCGCCGAGCTCGACGCCAGGCTGGCCGCTCCGAAGCCGTCACGTCCCGATAATAATTAGCGTTCATGAGCCAACTGATCCCCTTCCGGGCGCTGCGACCAGCGCCGGAGGCGGCCTCTGCCGTCGCCTCGGTTCCCTACGACGTCGTTAACGCGGATGAGGCTCGCGCGCTCGCAGCCGGTCAGCCGAAGAGCTTCCTGCGCGTGACCCGGGCGGAGATCGATCTGCCGCCCGACGTCAATCCGTACGACGACGCGGTGTACGCGCAGGCGGTGAGGAACCTCGAGGAGCTGAAGCGCGCGGCGCCGCTGGTGCTCGACGCCGAGCCGACGCTGTATCTCTATCGATTGCAGATGGGGACGCACGTGCAGACCGGCGTCGCCGGCTGCTTCCCGGTCGACGAGTACGATCGCGGTCTGATCAAGAAGCACGAGAAGACGCGCAAGGACAAGGAAGACGATCGGACGCGGCACATCGTCGAGACCCGCGCGCAGACGGGCGTCGTGTTCCTGACGTACCACGCGTCGGCGGCGGTCGATCGAGTCGTGGCGGGTTACACGGGCAGGACGCCGCTGTACAACCTGACCGCGCCGGACGGCGTCGTCCACACCGTATGGCAGGTGGCGCCGGCCGACGTGACGGCGCTGGTGAACGCATTTGCGGATCTGCCGGCGCTCTACATCGCGGACGGCCACCATCGCGCGGCGAGCGCGGCGAGGGCGCGCGCCGCGCTGCGATCGGCGGGCGGCCGGTCGAGCGAGGCCGACGGGTTTATCGCCGTCGCGATCCCCGATTCGCAGGTCCAGATCCTCGCCTACAACCGCATCGTGAAGGATCTCGCCGGGCTGTCGCCGGACGCGTTTCTCGGGGCGCTTGGCAGCCGCGTGAAGGTGAGCGAGGGCACGCCGGTGCCGGCGCGCGCGGGCGTCGTCTCGATGTATCTGGCCGGCAGGTGGCACGCGCTGACGCTGCCGGCGCCGCCGCCTGGGACGTCGCGCGCCGACGGCCTGGACGTCGAGGTGCTGCACCGGACGGTGCTGGCGCCGGTCCTCCACATCGGCGATGTCCGCACCGACAAACGCATCGATTTCTGCGGCGGAATCCGCGGCACCGGGGAGCTCGAGCGCCTCGTCGACGCCGGCAAGGCGGCGGTGGCGTTCTCGATGTTCCCGGTGAGCGTCGAGGATCTGATGGCAATTGCCGACGCGGGCGGTATCATGCCTCCGAAGTCGACGTGGTTCGAACCGAAGCTCAGGGACGGGCTGCTGGTCCATTTGATATAGAAGAACTTCTGCAACTTAGAACTTGGAACTCAGAACTCAGAACTCAGAACTCAGAGGACTCGTGAAGATCCTTGTTGCCGACAAGTTCGAGAAGAGCGGGATCGACGGCCTGAAGGCGCTCGGCTGCGAAGTGATCTCGCAGCCGGAGCTGCAGGATCAGGCGCTCGCCGACGCGGTCGCGTCGCTCGAGCCCGACGTGCTGGTAGTGCGATCGACGAAGGTCGCCGAGCCGGCGCTGGGGAAGTCGTTGAAGCTCATCATCCGCGCCGGCGCCGGCGTCAACACCATCGACGTCACGGCCGCGACGGCGCGCCGGATCGTCGTCGCCAACTGTCCGGGCAAGAATTCGATCGCGGTCGCCGAGCTGACGATGGCGTTGATTCTGGCGCTGGACCGGCGCATCGCCGACAACGTCGCCGAGCTGCGCGCCGGCACCTG
>DASTCC010000527.1:0-8140 GCA_035711465.1 Vicinamibacterales bacterium | reverse complement strand
GTGACGTAGGCGACGTTCTCCGGAATCGCGGCGAGCGCCGCGCGCGTCGTGATCGCCTGCGGCGACCACCGCCACGAGTACTCGCGCGCGGCCTGCGGCGGTTGACCGGCGGCGATGCCCGCACGCGTGAAGTCGACGGCGACGGCCGGCAGCTGCACGATCACGCTCACGGCCAGGAGCAGCCGGACGGCCGTACGCGACGCTGAGCCGCGGCCGTCGTCCAGCCACCGGCCGATCGGCGCCGCCATCAGCGGCAGGAGCGGCACGAGGTATCTCGGCCCGTACGACCGCGTGCCGAGCCAGTCTTCGAGCGCGGCGTAGAATGCGACCAGCACGGCGCAGACGCTCGCGACGAGCCACGCCAACCCGTCGCCGCGGCGCAGCGCCGGCAGCCAGCCCAGCGCCGCGATCGCGATCGGTGCGTACAACAGCACGGCGCCGGCGGGCGAGGCCGCGTATCCCATCCAGCCGCCGAAGTCGAACGACGGACGGTGGCCGCTGACGAGAGGATGTCCGAAGCGGATCCAGTTCAACGCGCACCAGAGCGCGGCCGCGCCCGCAATCGGCGTCACGAACGCCGCAACGTCGGACGGCCGATCGTCGCGGCGCTTCATCCAGATCGTCCAGCCGATCGCCGCGCCCGCCGCGAGGAACATCTCGTGTCGCGTCAGCGCCGCGGCGGCAAACGCGCATCCGCCCATGAACGCCGCGGCCCGCGGCCGAGCGGCGCGCGACGACCATGCGAGCGCGGCGATGCCGCCGGTCAGCAGCGCCGCCGTCAGCGGCGCGTTGAATCCGAACTTCGAGTAGGTCCAGAGCGGCGTCGCGAAGGCGATGGCGATCGCAGCGAGCGCCGCGCCGCGCTCGCGGCCGCCGTGAAGCCACGCGACGAGAAACGCGAAGACCACGGCCGCGGCCGCCGCAATCGTGCTGGCCATGGCGACCGCGGCTTTTGGCAGCGTTTCGCCGCGCGCGATCGCGCCGCCCGCGACCGCCGCCATCGTCCGGCCGGCGAGGATGAACGGCAGATCGAAGATCGATTGGAAGATGCCGAACGGCGCGTACCAGCGCCCGTCAGAACCGCGCCACGCCTCCAGCGATTGCGACGGTGGCACGTCGAGCGCGCCGCGGTCGATCAGCGACTTCGCTTGCTCGTAGACCGCGACCGCGTCGCCGGTGCCGAGCGTGCCGCCGGCCGTCGACAGATAGACGAGCCAGACGCCGAGCCCGATCGCGAGCGCCCGACGCCACGGCAACCGTGCCGACGGGGCCGCCGGCGTGATCATCGGGTCTGCACGCGTGTGACGATCACGCCGAGGTCGCGGCCGTCGGGCCCTCCGAGGATCGCCGACGGCTGCCACGTCGGCGTCCGCAGCCGCAGGCGCACCGGGTCGAGGCCGTCCGACACCGATGCGGCGAGGCCGGGCGCGATCGCGAATCGGTACGGCCGCATCTCGCCGTCGACGCGCACCGTGCCGAGCACGCGATCTTCGAGCGCGACTTCGACATCAGCCGGCGGCGCCGCCGCGGGACGCCCGCCGTTGCTCATCCAGATCGTGACTTCGGACGTGCTGGCGCCAGCGCCGGTCAGGATCACGTAGGACACGTCGCGGGTCCACCGGAACGTCCGGCCGTCGGGCTGCCGTTCCTTCGAGTGGAAGCGGACGACGTTGAGCTCGTCGAGCGTGCCGAGCGTGAGATCCATCGGCGCGTCGGCCTGCTCGGCTGTCCGCGAGAGGCGGTACAGCCCGAAGTCGAACTCCTTCATCGTCACGCCGCGCGGGTAGGCGTTCATCGGCGTGTCGTACTCGGGCACCGAGAACTGCCAGCTCTTGACCGGGGTCGCGGCGATCCGGCGCGAGAGCAGATCGGTGCCGCCGCCGCCGAGGAAGAACACGCGATCGAACCGTCGCGACGCCCAGTCGAGGAGCAGCTCGACCCGCTGCTTGTCGGGCCGCGGGTTGGCGAGCACCGCCACCGATCGGTCGTAGATGTACGCCAGCGGCAGCGCGAGCACGTGCGTGTCCGAGGCGTTGCGCGATTCGACGATGACGAAGTCGTTGGGCGTGAACTCCGCCGCGAGCGCCTCGAGCCGCGGGATCAATCCCGCCTGCTCGATGTGGGAGCGCACCGGTGTCGCGGCATGCCAGAAGGCGCCTGCCAGCGGCGCGACCAGCGCCACGGTCAGCGCGCCAGCGGCGATCGAGCGCCAGGCCGGCGTGCGATCGACGGTGTCAGAAGTGGCGGCGCCCCGACGACGCCCGTTGAAAGTCGCCGCCGCCAGCGCCGCCGCAAGGGCGACGACACCGATCATCACCGCCGGCAGCGCGGCGGCGAGAAAGCGCCGCATCGAGAAGAAATGCTCGGGAGAGATGCGCGTCTTGTAGAAGAAGAAGCCGCCGCAGGCCGCCGACACGAGCACGAATGCGGGGTCGATCCAGAATCGCCGCCAGATCAGGATCGCGAGGCCGATGACGCCGGCCCAGACGCCCCATGGCGTCACGTACCACGCGAAGACGCGCAGCGAATCGGCGTCGAAGTCGGTCGTGCCGCCGCCCGGCTGCCGCAGGAACCACGCGTAAGCGGCCAGCGCGACGAGCAGCACCGCGAGCGCGCGCGGCAGCCAGCGCCGGACCCGCGGCGCGATCGTCGTGCGGCTCGCCACCACGCGCGCGCCGATGACGCCGACGACCGCGATCGCGACCAGGGTCCACCCGCCCCGATCGCGGGTGAAGCCGAGCGGATAGGCGCCGTAGGCGCGCATCGGGCCGGAGAGGTAGATCAGACCAAGCGACACGAGGGGCACGAGCGTCAGCCAGAAGCCCCAGCCGACGCGTCGGCGATCGACGCCGAGACACGCCCAGGCGGCGGCGAGCGCGCCGATCACCAGCACGATCTCGTAGCGCAGGAACATCTGCAGGCCGATGAGCACGCCGGCCAGCGTCCCGAAGAAGCGCTGCTGGCCCGCGGCCGCGTGCGCGAAGGCCAGCGTGCCCGCGAACAGCAGCGCCTGCATCACGTGCTCGCTGTTGGGCTGGCGCGCGAACCAGACGTCGATGACGTTGACGGCGACGAGCGCCGCGGCCGCGGCGGCGCCCGCCCGCCCGACCAGGCGCGCCGCCAGGAAGTAGATCGCCGCCAGGCCGAGCAGGGCCCAGATCGGCATCGTCTGGCGCGCGCCGCTGAGTCCGTTCAAGCCGTAGCCGATCGCAATCGACGCCGGCAGCAGGTGCGGAAACTGACCGACGACTTCTCCCGACGCACGATCCATCACGAAGAAGCCCATGAAGCGGTTGCTGAAGTAGTACGGGCTGTAGTGCGGCGGGTAGAAGAGGATGCTGAGCGGCTCGGGAATGTCCGCGACCATCGGATCGCGGATCCACAACGTGCCGCGCTGCGCGATCTGGATCCCCTCGTTCATGTAGGTGCCGGGATCCTTGCCGCCCATCACGTACTCGGAGGGCGGAAAGAACAGCCACGCGCCGAGCATGCACACCGCGATCGGCAGCAGCGTCGACGCGGTAATCGCTCGCGCCGATCCGGCGGCGTAGCGCAGACGCCAACGCCAGATCAGGACCATCAGGACCGCGATCGCGCCGTTGATCGCGAGCAGCCGCTCGAACCGGTAGGCGCCGGCGCTGGCCAGCGCGAGCACCACCGCGACCGACCAGGCGACGCTGACGATCACATGCCAGAACACGCGCTCGTCGGCGTCGAGCGCGGCGCGGCCATCGCGATGGGCAACCGGCAGGCGAAAGAGGAGCGCGCCCGGCAGATATCCGACGAGCAGCGCCGACAGCACGAAGCGAACCATCAGGACGCTACGAGGTTACTCCGGATGGCGACGGACGCCATGCCCGCACCGCCGCCGCGATCGCCGCGACCTCGGCGGCGGTGAGCTCGGGATGGAGCGGCAGCGAGACGACCTCGGCGGCGACGCGGTCGGCGGCCGGACACTGACGCGGCGCGAGCGGCGCCAGCGCCGCCTGGCGGGGCAGCGCGATCGGGTAGTGCACGAGCGTGCCGATGCCGGCGGCGGCCAGGTGCGCCATGAACGCGTCGCGATCGGACGTCAGCACCGGAAAGAGGTGATAGACGTGCCCCGGATCGCATTCGGGCGGCACGGTCACCGGCGCCGCCGCAAGCGCGTGCCGGTATTCGGCGGCACGCGCGCGGCGCGCCCTCGTCCAGTCGGGGAGGAGCGTCAGCCGCGCGCGCAGGATCGCGGCCTGGATCTCGTCGAGCCGGCTGTTGACGCCGAACTCGGCGTGCACGTACTTGCCGGTCTGGCCCCCATTGCGCAGCCGCTTCAGACGGTCCGCGAGCGCGGCGTCCTGCGTCGTGATCGCGCCGCCGTCGCCGAGCGCGCCGAGATTCTTGGTCGGGTAGAAGCTGAAGGCGGCACAGGCGCCATAACTGCCGACCGGCCGTCCCGCCGACGTCGCCAGATGCGCCTGACAGGCGTCCTCGACGACGGCGAGGTTGTGACGCGCGGCGACGCCGGCGATCGCCGGCATGTCCGCCGGCTGCCCGTACAGGTGCACCGGCATGATCGCCGCCGTCTTCGGCGTCACCGCGGCCGCCGCCGCCTGCGGATCGATCGTCAGTCGATCCGGGTCGATGTCGGCGAACACGGGCGTCGCGCCGGCCATCATGATGCCGAGCGCGGAGAAGGCCGCCGACAGCGGCGAGGTGATGACCTCGTCGCCCGGGCCGATGCCCATGGCCCGCAGCGCCAGCGCGATCGCGTCGGTGCCGTTGCCGACGCCGACGGCGTGGGGCGCGCCCGACGCGGCCGCGAATTCTGATTCGAAGCCCTCGAGCTCGGGGCCGAGGATGAACCAGCCGCGGGCGATGACGCGATCGATCGCCGCGCGCACGATCGCGGCGTCCGGACCCGGCACCAGGGACATGAACGGAATCTTCATCGTCATGGCAGGCTGCGTTCCGAGGCGTCGTCGACGTAGCGGTTGAAGTGCTGACGGTAGAACTCGAGGGTTCGGCGCATCCCCTCGCGGAGCGGCACGCGCGGCGACCAGCCGGTCACGCGCTCGAACTTCGACGAGTCGGAGTAGAACGATCCGATGTCGATGCGGCGCTTCTCTTCGGGCCACTCGACGAAGCGCACCGATCCACGTCCGGCGGCCTCGATCAGCATCGTCACCAGCTCGCGATGCGAGAAGTGTTCGCTGCCGCCGACGTTGAAGACATCGCCGTTGACGGCGTCGGTGGCGCCGGCGCGCAGGAAGGCGTCGGTGACGTCGTCGACGAAGACGAAATCCCGCCGCTGCGATCCGTCGCCGTAGATCTGGATCTCCCGGCCCTCGAGCGCGAGCCGGATGAACCAGCCGATGAAGCCCTGGCGGTTGTGGCGGATGAGCTGGCGCGGCCCGTAGACGTTGGTCAGCCGCAGCGAGCAGCCGCGGACGCCGAAGACGTTGTTGTAGACGAGGTGATAGTTCTCGCCGGCGGCCTTGTTGATGCCGTTGATGTCGGTCGGCCGGACGAGGTGGGTTTCGTCGACCGGCAGGCGATCGGGCTTGCCGTAGATCTGGCGCGTGCCGGCGAACACGACTTTGGTGCCCGGGTTGGACTGCCGGCAGGCCTCGAGAATCGTCAGCTGGCTGCGGCAGTTGATCTCGAGATCGGTATGCGGGTCGTGCATCGAGTCGATGTGGCTGACCTGGCCGGCGAGATTGAAGATCACCTCGCGGTCGCGCACCAGGTAGGCCATCGTCGTGCCCTGCCGGACGTCGGCGATGTTGACCCGAACGCGATCCTCGATGCCGTCGATGTTGAAAAGGTTGCCGCCGTACTCGGGCAGCAGCGAATCGACGAGCAGCACGTTGGCGCCGAGCTCGACGAGGCGGCGGGCGAGATTCGATCCGATGAAGCCGACGCCGCCGGTGATGAGCACGCGCCGGCCGCGGTAGAACTCCAGGTACGCGTCGGTCATGAACGATCTTGACCGAGCGGCTTCGCGGCGGGCACGCGCTTGTGCCGGCGGAGGACGACCAGATTCACCCAGAGCGCGGCGACGTCGACCGCGGTCCTGGCCAGACGGCGGAAGTTGAAGAACTGCGACCGGCCGTAGGCGCGATGGAAATGGTGCACCGGCATCTCGACGATGCCGAAGCCGGCATCGGTGATCTTCTTCATCATCTCGAGACAGATGACGCCGCTGTTGTGCTCGAGGTGCACGCGATCGAAGACGGCGCGCCGCATCAGACGGAAATCGCAGTCGACGTCGCGGACCTTGAGCCCGAAGAGCAGCTTGACGGTGTGATGGTAGATGCGGCCGATGATGATCCGGTGCATCGGGTCGGAGCGGCTGATCTTGTAGCCGTTGACGAGATCGACGCCCGGGCCCAGGCGCGACCAGAGCACGGCCATCTCCGCCGGGTCGTACTGCGCGTCGCCGTCGGTGTAGAAGATGTACTCCTTCTTCGCGTTGGCGAACCCGCTTCGGAGCGCGCCGCCGTAGCCGCGGTTCTTCTGATGGTGGACGACCCGGACCTCCGGATACTGACGCGCCAGCTCGTCGGCGATCTCGGGCGTGTGATCGCTGCTGCCGTCGTTGATGATCAGCACTTCGAAGTCAGGCGTCAGCTGCATCGCCGCCTGCCGGGCGGTGAGCACCAGGCTGGCGATGGTGCCGCCGTCGTTGTAGGCGGGGAAGAAGATGCTGAGCCCCGGCGCGGCGGGGTCTGGGGACGCGGGCATGCCACTGAAAAAGTAACACGTCGGCGGTCCGACTAGAATCTGGACGATGATCGCCCCAGTCGACTCGCGCGTCGCGGTGTCGCGCGGCGGCCCGAGCACGGCGCTTCGCCTCGGCTCGGTCCTCGGACCCGAGGCGGCCGAAGCGGCCGAGCGGCGAGCCAACGTCTGGATCAAGCGCCTGCGGCTGGCGCGGGTCGACGCCGCCACGCTCCGCGACCGGTTCACCTATCGCGGCGATTCGATGTGGTGGTTCGGCGAGCTGTTCCTGCACAAGCAGCGGACCATCAACGGCATCTACGCGTCGATCGCGGCGTTCGAGGCGCTCGTCGAGTCGCCGACGCCAGCCCGGGTCGTGCTCGAGAACGGCGGCGATATCGTCGCCACCATCGGCGCCGCGGTGTGCGCGCGTCACGGCGTGACGTTCGAGGATGGGCGCGGCCGCCAGGGCCGCGTGCGCCGAGCCCTCGCGGCGCGGCTGACGCCGGCCCGCTACACCGCCGGCGCCTACCTGAAGCGGCGGCGTGTGCCGGCCGCGTCGCCGGCGTCGCACCGGCCGCGCGTCGCCGCATTCGTCCACTCGGCGTTCTGGCGCGAAGCGAGGCACGACGATACCTACGTCGGGCCGGTGCTGCAGGCGCTCGCGGCGCGGCTCGAGTCGCCCGACTTCGCGCTCATCGGCGTCGGGCCGACGTCGAGCTTCCAGCGCCGCGACTGGCGCCGGCGCGTGGGCGATCTGCGCGAAGCGCCGCCCGCATCGCTGGTGCCAATCGAAGCGCTGGCGCCCGCCGACGCGATTCGCGCGTCGCGCGAGATCTGGATCACACGCCGGCAGGCGCGCGAAGCGCTCCTCGCGAGCGCCGATCTCCGCGACGCGGCAAGCGTCGACGGCTACGACGCCTGGCCGCTCGTCAGTCGCGACCTGGCCGGCATTGCCGATCTGCAGATGCCCTGGTCGGCGCGCGCGATGGACGAGGCCGCGGCGGCGCTGGATCACCTGCGTCCGGACGTGGCCGTGACGTATGCCGAGGCGGGTGGATGGGGGCGCGCGCTCACGCTGGAGGCCCGGCGTCGCGGCGTGCCCGTTGCCGGCATCCAGCACGGCTTCATCTCGCGCCACTGGCTCAACTACCTGCACGAACCGGACGAAATCGCGGCGTCGGCCGCGAACGCGGCCGACCGCGGCTGCCCGATCGTCGATCGCACGCTGCTCTACGACGAGTTCGCGCGGCGCCATCTCGAGCGCGACGGCCACTATCCGCCGGACCGGCTTCAGGTCGTCGGCAATCCGCGGCTCGATGCGCTCGTCGAGGCGGCGCGGCGGCTCACCGCCGACGACCTCGCCCGAGTCCGTGCCGAGGTTGGCGCGCCGACGGGCGCGCACCTCGTGCTCCTCGCCGCCAAGCGCATACCCGAGTTC
>DASTCC010000526.1:0-17156 GCA_035711465.1 Vicinamibacterales bacterium | reverse complement strand
CTGCCCCAGGCGCCGGCAGTCGAGCCGCCGACCGGTGTCGATGCGTCGGCCATGCGACGGCAAGTCGACACGCTGATTGGCGCCCGACCGTCACCGAACACCGGCGAAAGCGCCTCGACGGCGGGTGTCGTCGATTTCGTGTGCGAGGACGACGTGAAGCAGGCGATCCGGCAGGGCCGCAAAATCGTGATCGGCGACCGCACGATCGTGACGCCGTCGGCGCGCGATCTCGCCGACGCGCAGCGCGTCTTCGTGCAGTCGGGATGGCCGCGTAATTAAGGGACCAACCGGCAGCGTAAGATGTTCGTCTTACTTGTTCACATGCAGGCACTTAGCCTTTGACCGCGCTCGGGCCCGATGCTAACCTGCGGCACCAGACTTGCAACCCTCCGAACGGGATCTCACGAGTTCATGATCTGTAAACGGGTAGGGGTTCTCTTGGTGTGCGGTGCCATCGTCAGCGGTTGCGGCACGCGTGTCGCCCCGGAGCCGCCGCCCGTCCAAGCGCCGGCGCCTCTTCCGGTTTCCCCCGTCGCCGGTCCCGTCGGCGCTCCCGTGGCTGTCGTCGTCGATCGGCTGTCCGAGCTGATCGTCGAGGTCGAGCTCGCCTTCAGCGAAGGCCGCAGCGAGATGGAACACGGGCGGATCGAATCGGCGCGCGACCATTTCGATCGGGCGATCGATCTGCTGCTGTCCGAGCCGGGCGGCGCGCGATCGCAGCCGCGGCTGCGCGCCGAGTTCGACAGCCTGCTCGATCGGATCAGCGCGCTCGAGGTGATCGCGCTGCGCGAAGGCGACGGCTTCACCGAAGCGAAGTCCGTGCCCGCGGCCCTCGACGACCTGCTCGAGGCTGCGATGTTCGAGCGTCCGACGCCGGCCGAGACCACGGAAGAAACCGTCATCGCCGACCTCGCCCGGACGCCGCACGACCTGCCGATTCCGATCAACGACAAGGTGCTCTCGTACGTCGAGCTGTTCCAGGCCCGGCTGAAGGACTTCATGCAGGCCGGTCTCGAGCGCGGTCTGCAGTACCTGCCGATGATTCAGCGCGTCTTCCGCGAGGAAGGCATTCCCATCGATCTGTCGTACGTGCCGCTCGTCGAGAGCGCCTTCAAGGTCAACGCGCAGTCGCGCGCGAGCGCGCGCGGCATGTGGCAGTTCATGCTCGGCACCGGCAGGGAAATGGGGCTGCAGCAGAACTGGTTCCTCGACGAACGGGCCGATCCCGAGAAGGCGACCCGCGCTGCCGCGCAGTACCTGAAGTCGCTGAACAACTTCTTCGGCGACTGGCACCTCGCTCTCGCGAGTTACAACGCCGGACCCGGCCGCGTGCAGCGTGCGATGCGTCTCTCGCGACGGTCGGATTACTGGGAGCTCACTGCGACCTCGAGGTACCTGCCGCGCGAAACGCGCGAGTACGTGCCGATGATCCTCGCTGCGGTCATCATCGCGAGGAACCCGACGCTCTACGGCTTCGAGCTCGGCGCGCCGACGCCGATCAGCTACGAGCGCGTCACCGTGCCCGGCGCGCTCGACCTGCGGATCATCGCCGAGTGGGCCAGCGTCGAGGTCGAACAGATTCAGGCGCTCAACCCGGAACTGCGCCGGACGACGACGCCGACGGGCAGTCATGAACTGAAAGTGCCGTACGGCACGGCCGCGACGGTACAGGCCAAACTCGACGCCGCCGATCCCGGCCTGTTCGTCAAATTCGACTTCCATACCGTCAAGCGCGGCGAAACCGCGGCCGGCATCGCGCGCAAGTACGGCATCAAGACGGCCGATCTGCTCGCGGCCAATCAGCTGAAGACGACGCGGTTGCGGGCCAACACGGTGCTGACGATTCCGTCGCGCGCGACGAGCGCGCTGCCCGCCGCCCCCAAGCCGACGGCGTCCGCGCCGTCCTCCTCCGCCAGCACGGCCCTCACCTACCGGGTCCGCCGCGGCGACACGCTGTTCAGCATCGCGCGGCAGTTCGATACGACCGTGGCGACGCTCAAGCAGCTGAACTCGTTGTCGAGCGATCGCATCAATCCCGGCGACCGTCTCACCGTTCGCCGCTAACGCAGTTTCTGCGTCCTCGCGGCGCGCACTCATCGCAGAAACCGCAAGTCGGGTCTGCGATCGCGCCTGAATCACCCGCGGTCGTCTGGATCCGCTCTTGCCTTCTCGGACCGCGTGCTGGCCCAAGTGTCAACGGCCGCCGTCATCGGCGTCGAAGCGGTGCCCGTCGCCGTGGAGGTCGACGTCAGTGACGGCCTGCCAGGCATCTCGATGGTCGGGCTGCCCGACCCCACCGTGCGCGAGAGCCGCGACCGCGTCCGCAGCGCGATTCGCAACTCCGGCTTCCCGTTTCCTTCAGGGCGAGTGACCGTGAGCCTGACGCCGTCGGACCTGCGCAAGGTCGGCGCCGCCTTCGACCTGCCGATCGCGCTCGGCATTCTCGCCGCCGCGGGCGTGCTGCCGACACGCGAGCCGCGGCCGTTCACCGTGATCGGCGGCCTGTCGCTGGACGGGCACGTGCCGCCGATGGCCGGACTGCTGCCCATCGCCGTCGCCTCACGCCGTGACGCTCGAAAGGGCATCGTCTTTCCGCACGGCAACATGGCGGAAGCGTCGGTCGTCGAGGGTCTGCCGCTGTTTCCGGTGCGGTCGCTGTTCGATGCCGCGTGCCTGTTTGCGGAGGCTGAACCCACGCCGTCGCGCAGGACACTCGATCGTGGTACGGCCGTCGCCGAGCCGATCGACCGGGAAGATCTTGCCGACGTTCGCGGTCAGGCGTTCGGGCGGCGCGCACTCGAGCTCGCCGCCGCGGGCGGCCACCACCTGCTGCTCAGCGGTCCCCCGGGCGCCGGCAAGACGATGCTCGCGCGCCGAATGCCGGGGCTGCTGCCGCCGCTCTCGTTCGACGAAGCCCTGACGGTGACGACGATCCACTCGGTGGCGGGGTTGCTGCCGGCAAACGTCGGCCTCATGATGACGCGGCCGTTTCGAGCGCCCCACCACACCGCTTCGGACGTCGCGCTCGTCGGCGGCGGAAGTCTGCCGCGGCCCGGCGAAATCAGCCTCGCGCACGCGGGCGTGCTGTTCCTTGACGAGCTGCCGGAGTTCAGCCGCAAGGTGCTCGAGACGCTGCGACAGCCGCTCGAGCAGGGCGCGGTGCTGATCTCGCGGACGGCGCGCTCGGTAACCTTCCCTGCCGAAGTCATGCTGGTCGCGGCGATGAACCCCTGTCCGTGCGGCTATCAGGGCGCCGCCGAACGGCGATGCGTGTGTCCGCCAGGAGCGGCCGAACGCTACGCGCGCCGCCTGTCCGGCCCGCTGCGCGACCGCTTCGACCTGCTCGTCGAAGTCCAGGCGGTGCCGTGGGCCGATCTCCGGCTGCCATCCGCTGCCGAGTCCAGCGCCGACGTGCGATCGCGGGTCATCGCGGCGCGGGAGCGGCAGCTCGAGCGTCAGGGCTGCCTGAACGGCCGGCTACGGGGCAAGGCGCTTCAGGCCCATTGCGCGATCGACGACGAGCGCGCGCTGGACATGCTGGGCGGCTCGGTCGCGAAGCTGGCGCTCACGGCCAGGGCCGTCACCCGCGTCCTCCGCGTGGCGCGAACGGCGGCCGATCTGGCGGGAATCGACCGGGTTCGATACGGCCACGTGGCAGAGGCCTTGCAGTTCCGACTACCGGCGGCTGAGCGCTAAGTTGTCAGGCTCTGCTCCGGGGTAGGCAAAAGGCTGCCCCTGTGTTACATTTCGGGAGTTTTGTGGCTGCCGGAGGACCCGGCAGAGGGGTAGGCCGCGAGTTACGGATGCCGTCGCCACGTTACACAATTCTCATCGCCCACCGGAACACCGGAGCCGTACGCCGGCTCAGTGTCTCCCGGCGGCTTGGCCTGTTCGCCCTGGCTGGGGTGATTGCGGTGCCAGGCCTGATGGCGATTGGAGCGATGGGCGCGCGCGGCGCCAGCGAAATCCAGGTCGCTGACCTTCAGGCGACGAACGAAACACTCCGGCTCGAGAACGAAAGCTATCGCGCCGCCACCGGCGAGCTCGCCGAGCAGATCTCGTCGCTGCAGACGGCGCTCACCGAGCTCAGCCAGCAGGCACAGCTCGACCCGGCGACCAAGGCGGCCATCGATCGCCTGCCTGCCGTCGTGCGCACGCGCGCGACCGGCGGCGGGGCGACGGCGCGGCCGGCGGCCAACGCGGATACGACGCTCGGAATCCTCCGCGATCTGCTCGGCACCATCGAATCGCGCCTCGCCACGGTGCGCACGAACATCGAGAGCCGTCAGGCGCTGGCGCGCGCGACGCCGTCGGTCTGGCCGGTGATCGGCTGGTTCACATCCGGCTACGGCACGCGCAAGGATCCGTTCAACGGTTCGCCGGATTTCCACGCCGGCCTGGACATCTCGGCCGATCGCGGCACGCCGGTCTGGGCCACGGCGGACGGCACGGTCGAATCGGCCGGCTACAACGGCAACTACGGCAACTCCGTGCTCGTCACCCACGGCTACGGCATCTCGACGCGGTTCGGGCACCTCTCGCGGTACGCGGTGAGCGCGGGGCAGAAGGTGCGGCGCGGCCAGGTCATCGGTTACGTCGGCGCCACCGGCCGGGCGACCAGTTCCCATTTGCACTACGAGATCCTCATCAACGGGCAGCCGATCAATCCGCTGCGCCTGCTCGCGCGCCCCTGAGCGCGCGGTCGTTCGATCTTTTTCGATTGAGTCCCCTGTTGTGCGGTTCGCAAGTTGACCGCACCGTCTCCGCTTCCCTAGAATCGATGGAATCCCCTCCGCGCCGTGACGCTGTCCTAGTCCTCTCGTCAGCGGCGCCGGCGGTACCCGCATGATCAACACCCTCCTTGCGAAGGTCATCGGCACGGCGAACGAGCGCGAGCTCAAGCGTCTGCGTCCGCTCGTGGCGAAGATCAACGACCTCGAGCCGTCGGTCGCGCCGCTCACCGACGCCGAGTTGCGCGGCAAGACGGCCGAGTTTCGCACGCGGTTCGCGAACGGCGAGACGCTCGACGAGCTGCTTCCGGAGGCCTTCGCGGTCGTCCGCGAGGCCGGCAAGCGGGTACTCAACATGCGGCACTTCGACGTCCAGCTCATCGGCGGGATGGTGCTGCACAGCGGCCGCATCGCCGAGATGAAGACCGGCGAAGGCAAGACGCTGGTGGCGACGCTGCCTGCCTATCTGAACGCTATCGAAGGCAAGGGCGTCCACGTCGTCACCGTCAACGACTACCTGGCGCGCCGCGACTCGGAGTGGATGGGCCGCGTCTACCGCTTCCTCGGCATGTCGGTCGGCGTCATCCAGCACGACATGAACGACGCCGAGCGCCAGGTCGCCTACGGCTGCGACCTGACCTACGGCACCAACAACGAGTTCGGCTTCGACTACCTCCGCGACAACATGAAGTTCGATCTCTCGCAGTACGTGCAGCGAGGGCATCACTTTGCGATCGTCGACGAGGTCGACAGCATCCTCATCGACGAAGCGCGGACGCCGTTGATCATCTCCGGCCCCGCCGAGGCGTCGACCGATCTCTATTACGAAGTCGATCGCATCATCCCCAAGCTCACGCCCGGCGCGGTGACGCAGGGCAACGTCAAGGCCGAGGAGCGCGAGGCGCTCGAGAGCACCGGCGACTACCTCGTCGACGAGAAGCACAAGACCGTGCAGCTCACCGAGAGCGGCATGGCCAAGGCCGAGAAGATGCTGGCCCACCGGCTCGCGCCCGACTCGACGGGCCTGTTCGATCCGGTGAACATGCCGCTCCTCCACCACATCCACCAGGCGCTGCGCGCCCACGCGATCTTCAAACTCGACGTCGACTACATGATCAAGGACGGGCAGGTAGTCATCGTCGACGAGTTCACCGGCCGTCTGATGCCCGGGCGACGCTGGAGCGACGGCCTGCACCAGGCCGTCGAGGCGAAGGAGAAGGTGAAGATCGAGCGCGAGAACCAGACGCTCGCGACCATCACCTTCCAGAACTACTTCCGCAAGTACAAGAAGCTCTCGGGCATGACCGGCACGGCCGAAACCGAGGCGGAAGAGTTCGCGAAGATCTACAAGCTCGACGTCACCGTCGCGCCGACCAATCGTCCGCTCCAGCGCAAGGAGGAGCCGGACAGCATCGATCGGACCGAGCGCGAGAAGTCCGAGGCGATCATCAACGACATCGTCGCCAAGCAGGAGACCGGCCGGCCGACGCTGGTCGGCACGGTGTCGATCGAGAAATCGGAGCGGCTGTCGGGCCTGCTCAAGCGGCGCGGCATCAAGCACGTCGTCCTCAACGCCAAGTACCACGCGCAGGAAGCCGAGATCGTCGCCCAGGCCGGCCGCCGCGGTACCGTGACCATCGCCACCAACATGGCCGGCCGCGGCACCGACATCCTGCTCGGCGGCAATCCGGAGTTCATGGCGCGGCAGCGCGCGCTCGCCGACCAGATCGCCGAGCGGCTGCCGAAAGGCGAGGAGAAGTTCGTCGACGACGACGAGTTCGTCTACTTCTACCACCTCGAGAGCTTCTACCGCGCGCCGCGGGCGCAGTACGAGGCGATCTACAACGAGCTCAAGCGCGAGACCGATCGCGAGCACGACCAGGTCGTCAACGACGGTGGCCTGCACATCATCGGCACCGAGCGTCACGAGGCGCGCCGCATCGACAACCAGCTGCGCGGCCGCGCCGGCCGTCAGGGTGACCCGGGCTCGTCGCGGTTCTATCTGTCGCTCGAAGACGACCTGATGCGCATCTTCGGCACCAGCCGCATCTCCGGGTTGATGCAGCGGCTGGGCATGGAAGAAGGCGTGCCGATCGAGCACGGCATGGTCACCAAGGCGATCGAGCGCGCCCAGAAGCAAGTCGAGGCGCAGAACTTTTCCGTCCGCAAACACCTGCTCGAGTACGACGACGTCATGAACAAGCAGCGGGAGAACATCTACTCGCTGCGGCGCGAGCTCCTCGAAGGCAAGATCGCCATCGGCGAAGGCGAACCGGTCGACACCCGGGCCTACCTGATGACCATCGCCGAGGAGCTCGCCGAGAACCTCATCGACACCCACGCCAACAAGGAGCAGGACCCGGAAGAATGGGATCTCGGGGCGCTCGAGCGCGCCGTCGGCGAGCTGTTCGGACTGAATCCCGAGGACGTCGCCGCGCTGAAGCTCGGCGAGCTGAATCCGACCGAGATGTTCGATGCGATCTACGGGCTCGCCACCGAGGCCTACGACGCCAAGGAGAAGATGATCGAGATCGATCCGGCGATCCTGCGCCGCGTCGAGCGCGACATCATGCTGCAGATCGTCGACGCGCAGTGGAAGGATCACCTCTACAGCCTCGATCACCTGAAGGAAGGGATCGGCCTGCGCGGCTACGGCCAGCGGGACCCGCTCGTCGAGTACAAGCGCGAGAGCTTTCAGCTCTTCCAGGCGATGAAGGACCGGATCGACGAGGAGATGGTTCGCTACCTGTGGCGGCTGCGCCCGGTGGTCAGCGGCGAGGCGCCGCCGCCGGTCCGCCAGCCGCAGCGGCCGCAGCAGATGACCCTGAGCGGCGGGGCGTCGACGGCCACCGCGGCGCCGCCGCGCACCGCGGCCGCCGCGTCACCCGGTGGGCCGCCGCGTCCGGCTCGCACCGGCGGCGACGACGCCCCGGTGAAGACCGTGCGGCACGACGAACCGAAGATCGGCCGCAACGACCCGTGCTGGTGCGGCAGCGGCAAGAAGTACAAGAAGTGTCATGGGGCCTAGCCATCGATGACTGACCGACTCGGCGCCGCGGCCCAGGTGGCCGCCGGACTTCCTGAAGCCCTCACGTTCGACGACGTCCTGCTGGTGCCGAGGCACTCGCAGGTGCTGCCCAGCCAGGTCGACATCTCGTCGCGACTCACCCGCCGCATCCGCCTCAACGTTCCCATTCTCAGCGCTGCGATGGACACCGTCACCGAAAGCCGGCTCGCCATCGCCATGGCGCAGCAGGGCGGCCTCGGCATCGTCCACAAGAACCTCAGCGTCGAGGAGCAGGCGTCGGAAGTGGATCGCGTGAAGCGGTCGGAGAGCGGGATGATCGTCAACCCGATCACGCTTTCGGCCGATCACAAGATCTACGAAGCGCTGGCGCTGATGAAGAAGTACCGCATCAGCGGTGTGCCGATCACCGACGACGGCAGCAAGGAAGGCAGGCTGGTCGGCATCCTGACCAACCGCGATCTCCGCTTCGAGACCGCCACCGATCGGCCGATCTCGGCGATCATGACGCACGAGAACCTGGTCACCGTGCCGGTGGGGACGACGCTCGATCAGGCGCGCGAGATGTTCCACCAGCACAAGGTCGAGAAGCTGCTGGTGGTCGACGGGGACTTCCGGCTGCGCGGGCTGATCACCGTCAAGGACATTCAGAAGCTGGTCAAGTATCCGAACGCGTGCAAGGACCAGCTCGGCCGGCTGCGCGTCGGCGCGGCGGTGGGCGTCAGCAGGGACACGATCGCGCGCGCCGACGCGCTCGTCGCCGCCCACGTCGACGTCCTCGTCATCGACACCGCGCACGGCCACTCGCAAGGCGTGCTCGACATGGTGGCGCAGCTGCGCGAACGGCATCCCGACGTCGATCTCGTCGCCGGCAACGTCGCCACCGCCGAGGCGACCCGCGCGCTCATCGATCGAGGCGTCGACGCGGTGAAGGTCGGCATCGGCGCCGGGTCGATCTGCACCACCCGCGTCGTCGCCGGCATCGGCATGCCGATGATCACGTCGGTGGCGTCGTGCGCGCGCGCCGCGGCCGAGCGCGACATCCCGATCATCGCCGACGGCGGCATCCGCTATTCGGGCGACATCACCAAGGCGATCGCCGTCGGCGCCAGCGCGACGATGATCGGCAGTCTGTTCGCGGGCACGGACGAAAGCCCGGGCGAGATCATCCTGTATCAGGGCCGCAGCTTCAAAGAGTACCGCGGCATGGGATCGCTCGGCGCGATGCGCCGCGGCAGCCGGGACCGCTACTTCCAGGACGAGTTCGATCTCGAGGGCGGCGATGGCTCGGACAAGCTGGTGCCTGAAGGCATCGAGGGCCGCGTCGCCCACAAGGGCAGCGTCGCCGCGATGATCCATCAGCTCATCGGCGGCCTGCGCGCCGGCATGGGCTACAACGGCTGCCGGGACATCCCGACGCTGCAGCGCGAGGCGCAGCTCATCCGTGTGACCTCGGCCGGCGTCCGCGAAGGCCACGTCCACGACGTCATCATCACGAAGGAAGCTCCCAATTACCGCGTCGAGCGCTGAGGCGCTCGGCGCGGCACTGAGAACTCAGAACTGAGAACACTCAGAACTGTGATCGCGTTTCAAGAGTGGTTCGGTTGCACGCGGGGCCTGTCAAGGCGTGGGGCGTGAAGGCTCGAAGACTTGAAGGAAGAACTCTTTCAGTCCTTCACGCCTTCCCGTCCCAAGCCTTCAGACCTTGACACTGACGCGACGACGATTCCTGGAGTTGATTCTTGAAACGCACACCTGCAACTCAGAACTTGGGTTCTGGTTCTGCGCCTCGGTCAATTGCGATCTCTCGGGTTGTGTCGCCGGTCGGGTTCAGCGTCACTTCGACAGCGCCCGCCGGTGGACGTGACCAGCGATCCGCCCACTCGATCGCCATGACCGCGCCCTCGGCGAGATCGTCGAGCGCCAGGTCGTCCACTTCGACCGGTGTGAGGCGATAGAGATCGACGTGCTGCAACGGCACGCGGCCGCGATACTCCTGCACGATCGTGAACGTCGGGCTGGTGACCGCGTCGGGATCGCAGCCCAGTCCTTCGGCGAGGCCGCGGACGAACGCGGTCTTCCCTGCGCCGAGCGGACCGCGCAGCAGGACGACGTCGCCGGCGGCCAGGCCGGCGCCGAGCGCGCGTCCGATGGCGGCGGTGTCGGCCTCCGACCCGCTGAGATGGCGGCTCACGAAGCCGGCGGCCCCTGCCGGCGTTTGCGGGCGGTGAGGTCGAGCACCGCCTCGCCGAGGTGCGAGACGATGTCGCTCGCGATCAGCGCCACCTCGCCTTCGTCGGCTTCGGCGAGATCGCCGGCGAGGCCGTGCAGGAACACAGCGAGCTTCGCGGCCGCCTCGGCGTCGAGCAGTTGCGCCGCCCAGGCCGCGACCATCCCGGTGAGGACGTCGCCGCTGCCGGCCGTGGCCATGCCTGGATTGCCGGTGCGGTTGACGAACGTCTTCCCATCCGGGGTGGCGACGATCGTGCGATGCCCCTTCAGAATCACCGTCAGCCGATGCGTCGTCGCGAAGTCGCGCGCGACGTCGAGGCGGTTCGCCTGCACCTCCTCGATCGACAGCCCGGTGAGGCGCGCCATCTCGCCCGGATGCGGCGTGATGATGACGTCGACGCCGTCGCGCCCGGTCAGCCGGCCGGGGTCGTCGCCGAAGGCGTAGAGCGCGTCGGCGTCGAGCACCAGGGGCACGCCGGCGCGCTCGACCAGCGCCTGTACGAAAGCCGCGGCGCCGGGCGACCGTCCGAGACCTGGACCGACGGCAATCACGTCGGCGCCGAACAGCAGGACGCTCTCGATCGCATCCGGCGCGACGGTGCCCTCCGGCGTCTCGTCGAGCGGCGACGTCATGTACTCGGCGCCGAGCGCGGCGACGACTGGCAGCGACGAGGCCGGCGTCGCGACCGTGACCAGGCCGGCGCCCGATCGCAGCGCCGCCATCGCCGTGAGCGACGCCGCGCCGGCCCGGCCGCGCGAGCCGGCGACGACCAGCAGGCGGCCGTAGTCGCCCTTGTGCGAGTCACGCGCCCGCGGCTCGATCAGCGGGCGCACCGAGTCGCGCGTGATCAGCTCGATCCACGGCCCGTCGAGCTCCTCGATCGTGCTCAGCGGAATGCCGATGTCGGCGATGACGAGATCGCCGGTGAAGGCCTCGCCGGGCGACAGCACCAGCGGCAGCTTCGGCGCGGCCAGCGCGACCGTGAGCGTCGCTTCGATCGCCGGCCCCGGCGGATCGACGCGATCGGCCGAGAGCCCGCTCGGCAGATCGATCGCGACCACGGGCGCCGGGCAGGCGTTGACGTCGGCGACGATGGTCTCGGCGAGCCCGTCGAGCGGCGCCGAGAGGCCGGTCCCGAACAGCGCATCGACGATGAGGTCGGCGCCGAGGACGTCGCTGCCATGTAGCTCCCAGGCGCCGGCGTCGGCGATCTCGACGACGTCGAGCCCGAGCGCGGCGAGCGAGTCGAGATTGCGTCGCGCGTCGCCGCGCACCGCCGCGGCTTCGCCGACCAGGAACACCGAGACCTCGACGCCGCGCTGGAACAGCGTCCGCGCGACGACGAAGCCGTCGCCGCCGTTGTTGCCGCGCCCGCACAGCACCGCCACCGCGGCTTCGTCGATCTCGAACGCACCTTCCATCGCCGCGACCACCTGACGGCCGGCGTTCTCCATCAGGACCGCGGCGGGAATGCCGAGGTCCTCGATGGCGCGGCGATCGGCCTCGCGCATCTGTTCGCTGGTCAGTACTCTCATCGGCGCGGCATCCGCGGCGAGCGTATCCCGTGTGCTAGACTCGCGCAACCCGTCGCCTCCACGGCGACGGCGCGCCGCCCATCCGCATGAACGCCACCGTCTACGTCAACGGCCGCATCTCGGACGCCGCCACCGCCACCGTTCCGGTCTTCGATCACGGATTCCTGTATGGCGAAGGCGTCTACGAGACGCTGCGCACCTATCAGCTGGTGCCGTTTCTGTTCGATCGGCACATGGATCGCCTGCGCCATTCGGCAGCGATGATGGCGCTGGATCCGGCGCAGAGCGACGCCGACTTCCGCGCCGCGGTGGTCGCAACGATGGCCGCCCATCCCGGGCTGCAGGAGGCGTACATCCGCATCCTGCTCACCCGCGGCGTCGGCGAGCTCACCTACCATCCGTCGGCCTGCCCGACGCCCACCGTCGTCGTCATCGTCAAACCGTTTCCGGGACAACCCGAGCGGACGTTCACGCAGGGTATCCGCATCGCGCTCGTCGGCGTCCGCCGCAATCACCCGCTCGCGCTCAACCCGATGATGAAGTCGAACAACCTGCTCAACAACGCGCTGGCGATGCAGGAGGCGATTCGACGCGGCGCCGAGGAGGCGCTGATGCAGAACCAGGCGGGTCAGATCGCCGAGTGCGCGCAATCGAATGTCTTCATCGTCCGGGACGGCGCGATCGTCACGCCGCCGCTCGAGGCGGGGCTGCTGCCGGGGATCACGCGCGCCTTCGTCATGGAGATGGCGGACGAGATCGGCATTCGCGTCGCCGAAGCAACGATCCTGCCCGCCGATCTCGAGACCGCGGACGAAGCGTTCATCACCGGGACGACCCGCGAAGTCACGCCCGTGATCGCCGTCGACGATCGCACGATCGGCGCCGGAGCGCCTGGCCCGATCACGACTCGCCTGCTCACCGAGTTCCGCGCGCGCGCCCTGCGGCTGACGTCCGCGGCGGCCTCGGCTCTGTAATCGGACTCTGGCGGTTGTCGGTGCGGTCGGGTGCCGCCGGGTGCGACAGGTGCGGGCGGGTGCCCTGGAACGCGCCCGTCGCACCAGCCGCACCCGACGGCACCGACAAAGACGGTCTTGTAACGGCGGTACTCAATCCGCTGACTGGTAAGCCTCGATCGGCGGGCACTCGCACATCAGGTTGCGGTCGCCGTACGGGTTGTCGATGCGTGACACCGGCGGCCAGAACTTCGAGGCCCGGAGGCTGTGTACGGGGTACGCGGCCGCTTCGCGCGAGTAGGCGTGCGTCCACTCGTTGGCCGAGACGTCCTCGGCAGTGTGGGGCGCGTGTTTCAGGACGTTGTCCTGCCGATCGGCCTTGCCGTCGGCCACCGCCTGAATCTCCGCGTGAATCGCGATCATCGCGTCGCAGAACCGATCGAGCTCCTCGATCGGCTCGCTCTCGGTCGGCTCGACCATCAGCGTGCCGGCGACCGGGAACGACACCGTCGGCGCGTGGAAGCCGTAGTCCATCAGCCGCTTGGCGACGTCCTGCTCGTCGATGCCGGTCTGCTGCTTGAACGGCCGCATGTCGAAGATCAGCTCGTGCGCGACCCGGCCGTTGTTGCCGGCGTAGAGCACCGGAAAATGCTTCTCGAGCCGCGCCTTGATGTAGTTGGCGTTGAGCATCGCGATCCGCGTGGCGTTGGCCGCGCCGCCGGCGCCGAGCATGCGGATGTAGCCGTACGAGATCAGCAGGATGCTCGAGCTGCCCCACGGCGCCGCCGAGACCGCGGAAATCGCCGAGGCCCCGCCGGTCTTCACCACCGGATGGCCGGGCAGGTACGGCGCCAGATGCGCGGCGACGGCGATCGGCCCCATGCCGGGGCCGCCGCCGCCGTGCGGGATCGCGAACGTCTTGTGCAGATTCAGATGACAGACGTCGGCGCCGATCGCGGCCGGGCTGGTCAGTCCGACCTGGGCGTTCATGTTGGCGCCGTCCATGTACACCTGACCGCCGTGCTCGTGGACGATCGCACAGATCTCGCGGATGTGGCCCTCGAACACGCCGTGCGTGCTCGGGTAGGTGACCATCAGGCACGACAACCGATCGCGATGCTTCTCTGCCTTCGCTCTCAGGTCGGCGAGGTCGACGTTGCCGCGATCGTCGCAGGCGACGATCACGACCGACAGCCCGGCCATCGCCGCGCTCGCCGGATTGGTGCCGTGCGCGGACTGCGGGATCAACGCGATGTTCCGCTGCCCCTGGCCGCGGGCGCGGTGGTAAGCCTGGATGACGAGCAGCCCCGCGAACTCGCCCTGCGCGCCCGAGTTCGGCTGCAGCGACACGGCCGGGAAGCCGGTGATGCGGCCGAGCGCGTCCTCGAGCTCGGCGAAAATCTGCTGGTAGCCGGTGGTCTGTGCGACCGGTGCGAACGGGTGGATGCGCGCGAACTCCGGCCAGCTCACCGGCATCATCTCGGCCGCGGCGTTGAGCTTCATCGTGCACGAGCCGAGCGGAATCATCGCGCGATCCAGGCCGATGTCCTTGCGCTCGAGGCCGCGGATGTACCGCATCATCTCGGTCTCGGAGTGATGCTGGTTGAACACCGGGTGGGTCATGAACGCGGATTGCCGTCCCAGCTCGCCGCCCGGCGCCGGGGTCGTGCCCGGAGCGCCGAGGGCCGGCGGCGTCGATCCGACCGGCGTGAAGGCGGCGACGATGTCCGCGAGATCGGCCTCGGACACCGTCTCGTTGAGCGAGATCTGGACGATGCCGGCCTCGGGGTAGCGCAGGTTGATGTGGCGCGCCTCGGCGCCGCGCCGCACTTCGGCCGCCCGCTCGGGCGCGCCCGTGAGTCGCAGCGTGTCGAAGAACACGCCGTTGGTCTCCGTCCACGCCAGCCTGCCGAGCGCGGCCGCCAGCCGTGACGCCTGGTCGTGCACGCGCCGCGCGATGTCGATGAGGCCGGTCGGGCCGTGATAGACGCCGTAGAACGCCGAGATGTTGGCGAGCAGCGCCTGCGCGGTGCAGATGTTCGACGTCGCCTTCTCGCGGCGGATGTGCTGCTCGCGCGTCTGCAGCGCCATGCGGTAGGCGCGGCGGCCCTTGCTGTCCACCGAGACGCCGATGATGCGGCCGGGCGACTGCCGGACGAAACTCTCGCGCGTGGCGAAGAACGCGGCGTGCGGACCGCCGTAGCCGAGCGGCACGCCAAACCGCTGCGCGTTGCCGACGACGACGTCGGCGCCGAACTCACCGGGCGGCGTGAAGAGGGCCAGCGACAGCAGATCGGTGCCGACCGCGACGAGCACGCCGGCGCCGTGCGCGCGATCGATCATCGACCTAAGGTTCGCGATCCGGCCGTGGTCGTCGGGCGACTGCACGTACACGCCGAAGACGTCGGGCCCGAACTCCGCGGTCGCCGGATCCTCGAAGCGCAGATGAATGCCGAGCGGCACCGCGCGCGTTTCGATCACCTGCCGGACGTGCGGAAACACGTCCGGCGAGACGACGAACGTGGTCGCCCCGGCGCGCTTGTGCACGCGCGCGAACAGCGCCATGGCCTCGGCCGCCGCCGTCGCTTCGTCCAGCAACGACGCGTTGGCGACGTCCATCCCGCACAGGTCGCTCACCATCGTCTGGAAGTTGAGGAGCGATTCGAGACGGCCTTGCGCGATCTCGGCCTGGTAGGGCGTGTACGGCGTATACCAGCCTGGATTTTCGAAGACGTTGCGAAGGATGACGGCTGGCGTGATCGTGTCGTGGTAGCCGTAGCCGAGATAGCTGCGCCAGACCTGATTCTGGCTCGCAAGCGCGCGCAGATGCCGCAGATATGCGAACTCGGACTCGGCCGGCGCCAGCGGTAGCGCCCCCGGCAGGCGGATGTCCGCCGGTACGATCTCCGCGATCAGCGCGTCGACCGACGGCGCGGCGACGACGTTCAGCATCCGCTCGATGTCGGCTTCGCGCGGCCCGATGTGCCGGGACTCGAACGTGTCCGATCCGTACTCTGCTCCTGTCGATGTCGCGGCAGTCGTCACTTCGTCAGCTCACCATAAGCGGCCGAGTCGAGCAGGCTGTCGGCCTCGGCGGCGTTCGTCGGCTTGATGCGCACCATCCACGCATCGTGGGGCTTGGCGTTCACGGTCTCGGGATGGCTGCCGAGCTCGCCGTTCACCGCGATGACTTCGCCTGAGACCGGCGAGAAGAGCTCGGAGACGGCCTTCACCGACTCGATGGTCCCGAAGACCTCGCCCTGCGTCAGCTTGCGGCCGACCTCGGGCAGCTCGACGAAGACGACGTCGCCGAGCTGCTTCTGCGCGAAGTCGGTGATGCCCACTTCGGCTTCGCCGTCCTTGAGACGGACCCATTCGTGCTCTTTGGTGTACTTGAGGTCGGTCGGATACATGTCGTCCTTCGTCCGCGGCGCCGCCGCGATCCTACGTCTTCTTCGGTCGCTTGTAGAACGGTTCGGGCACGACTTCGGCGCGCGCGCGCCGGCCGCGGATGTCGACGTCGAAGACGGTGCCGACGCTGGTGAGCGCCATCGGCACCATCGCGAGCCCGATCGCCTTCTTCAGAAACGGCGTCTGCGTGCCGCTCGTGACGGCGCCGACCTGGCGGTCGCCGTCCATGACAGGATGGCCGTGCCGGGCGATGGCGCGATCGCGCATTTCGAAAGCGACCAGCTTGCGCTCGAGCGCGCCGGCCTTCTGCGCGCGGAGCGTCTCGGCGCCGAGGAAAGCGTCCTTCTTCCAGCCGACGATCCAGCCCAGTCCGGCCTCGAGGACGGACGTCTGCTCGTCCATGTCGCTGCCGCAGAGGCGCATGCACGCCTCGAGGCGCAGCGTGTCGCGCGCCCCGAGACCGCAGGGCCTGATGCCGGCGGCGGCGCCGGCCTGCAGGATCGCGTCCCACGCCCGCTCGGCGTGCGCGGGGGGCACGAAGACCTCGAAGCCGTCCTCGCCGGTGTAGCCGGTGCGCGAGACCGTCGCGCGAATGCCGGCAACCTCGCCGGTCGCGAACCAGTAGTACTTGATCGCGGGCAGATCGATCGCCGTCAGCGTCTGCAGAATGCCCTCGGACTCCGGCCCCTGCAGCGCGATGAGCGCGTACCGCGAGCTCGCGTTGACGACGGCGACGTCGCCGCCTCGCGACTTGGCCTGGCCGTCAATCCACTGGTAGTCCTTCATGATCGTGCCGGCGTTCACGACCAGCTGGTAGTGGTCGTCCCCCAGCCGATACACGAGCACATCGTCAACGAACCCGCCGGAGTCGGTGGTCAGCGCCGAATACTGGATCTGGCCGACCGCGAGACGAGACGCGTCGTTGCTCGTCAGCCACTGCACGGTGGCGAGCGCATCGGCGCCGGCCAGCTCGATCTGGCCCATGTGGCTGACGTCGAAGAGCCCGGCCCGTTCGCGAACGGCGAGGTGCTCGTCGCTGATGCCCGAGTATTCGACCGGCATGTCCCAGCCGCCGAACTCGACCATGCGCGCACCGCTGGCGCGATGTTTCTGGTTGAGCGGAGTCTTCTTGAGAGCGGCCGGCGGGCTCGACGACATGTCTGGTGGAGAGCTCGCCGCCAGACGGGCGCGACGGGACCGGCGAGTCGCCTACAACGTACTACCCCGCTCGTTGATGGGTCAAGACATTGCCTGCCGGCACGACTTCCG
>DASTCC010000525.1:0-3722 GCA_035711465.1 Vicinamibacterales bacterium | reverse complement strand
GTGACGCGGACCCGGAGCGGAGGAGCGAAGCGACTCCAAGTGCGGCCACGTCGAACAGGATCACGGCCATGAACCAAATCACGAGCGAGAGCGCCAGCACGCGCGTTCGTCTTCCCGGCGAGCAGGCGGCCAGCCACGCGGCGATGCCGACAAAGACCGCCGTGACCGCGATCGAGCAGAGCGCCAGCGCGGCGTAGTGGCTCGCGCCGGCGCCGCCCGACTGCCACTGCACCACGCTGCCCGCCGCGCCAAAGCCGATGAGCTGGGCGGCCGACAGTGCCAGCCACACGCCGAGGGCGCGGCCGGCGAGGATCGCGCCGCGGCTGACTGGCTGCGAGTACATCAACTCGGCGGCGCCGCGTTCCGGCGTCAGCGCCAGGCCGCCGAAGACCAGCGCTGCGAGCGGCGCCAGCAGCAGCACGACCTGGACCAGCGAGACGGCGGTGCGCGAGAAATCCTGCAGCCCGTGGCCGCCGGACAAGACGTAGCCCGACGCGGCCACCGCGAGCGACAGGCCCGCGAACACCAGCGCGAACACTTGCAGCCAGCGCGACCGCGCCGCCAGCAGCAGTTCGAAGCGGGCGCATAGCCAGACCACCGATCCCGATGTCATGGGGTCGATCCCTTTCGACGGGTTGCGCTCAACCCGGATCCCATCGGCGTCGGCTCGCCGGTCTTCCTGATGACGGCGTCGCGCGCATCGATCCACCCGGACGAGTCGCGGTCGATCACGAACGTGACGGCGCCGTCCGCCAGCGTCTTGCCGGAGCGAAACGCGTCGAGGCAGCCGAGGTCGTCGAAGAAGATCGGCTCGGCTCCGGGCGAGACGATCTGCGCGGCGGTCCGGGTCGACACGATGGTCATGCGGCAGTGCGCGCACGCGTCCTCGCCGAGCCGGATGTCAACCGGCCGCGCCGCGGCCGGCGCACACGCTGCGAGCGTGACGCACGTGCCGAGAAACAGTTTCGCCATCAGCCCCTTCCTCCTCCCGCCGAGAATCATGACGCCCCGCCAATCAGGTCGCGATAGAACTCGTCGAGGCGGCCTTCCTGCGCGGTGAGCCCGGTGATGTCTGCGCCGCCACCGCGAATGACGTCGAGGATGGCCGGCCGCGCCGCGGCTGCCCCGGGAACGACCAGCTCGTCGCCGAACCACAACGCCTTTGGCGATCGCTCGCGGACGCGGTCGAGCAGTCCAGGCACGCGGTGGGCGAGCCGCACCCGCATCACGCCGCGATCCGCCAGCCGGGCGGCGATCTCCCGCTCGGTGAGCTCGGCGACCAGCCGGCCGTCAACGATTACGGCGACGCGATCGGCGAGCCGCTCGACGTCGCCCAGCTGGTGCGAGCTGAAAAAGACGGCGCCGCCGGAACGGCGGCGTTCCTCGACGAGTCCGTAGAACGCGCACAGGCCATCGGGATCGAGGGCGGCCGTCGGCTCGTCGAGCAACAGCACCTCCACCTCCGAGAGCGTGGCCACGGCCAGGCCCAGTCGCTGCACCATGCCGCCCGAATAGGTCGAGACCGGACGGCCGCCGGCGCCGTTGAGCGACGCGAACTTCAGCACCCGGTCGGCGGCGTCGGCCGGCGCCCGGCGCAGACGCCGGTAGAATTCGACGACCTCGCGGCCGGTCAGCACGTCCGGGAAGGACACGCGCTGGGGCAGGAACGAACAGGCGCGGCGCGCGCGCGCATCAACCGCCGGCCAGCGGTCGGCGCCGAGCACGACGGTTCCTTCATCAGGCGCGATCAATCCGGCCGCTGCCTTGATCGACGTCGTCTTGCCCGACCCGTTGGGACCCAGCAGCGCCACGACCGATCCGGGCGGGACGGTCAGCGTGAGGTGATCGACCGCGGTCCGTCCGCCGTAGCGCTTGGTGAAGCCGCGGTACTCAATCATCGTTGTCGGGGCAAACCTGCAGATTTGCCCGTCCTCCACCCGGCAGCGAACACACCGCATCCAAGCAACAGCAGCAGCGGCGGCAGAGCCACGCTCGCGGCCGACCGCGCGATCGACTCGGCGCGTTCGTACGGCACCGCGGGCAGCGTCGGCGGACGGGTCAGCGGCTGCTCGTCCACGACCGGCACCGCATCGAGCACCGGGAAGGTGCGTTCGGCGGCGGCAAGCGCCGCGGCGGCCGCGCTCTGCGAGAAGAGATCCGCTGCGGTCAGGTTGCCGCGCAGGTGATCGAAGACGTTCGACAAGCGGTAGGCGCGGTCGGCGTAGCCGTCGCCGTCGAGGTCGGGCTGATGGTGATCGGACCAGTAGTTGTGCACAAACCGCGTGTCGGTGCGCCGGCCCGACAGCGACAACGGCGTCAGGTTGCCGATGAACGCGTTGCCCTCGAAGAGGTTGCCGCCGCTCGAGTCGTAGATGACGAGCGCCATGTCCGACATCGCTACGATGTTGCGCGTAAAGCGGTTGCGGTGCGAACCTTCGAGGAAGATGCCGCGCGCGTTGTCGGCAATCAGGTTGTCTTCCGCAATCACGTCGTCGCACGTCTTGAGCAGCAGCCCGACGGAAGCGAAGCCGCGGTTGCGCACGAAGCGATTGCGCCGGAACGCCAGCCGGTTCGAGTACATCAGCGCCGCGCCGGCGGCGCCGTTCTCGAAGACGTTATCTTCGAACACGTTGTCATCGGAGAACATGTAGTGCAGGCCGTAGCGCAGATCGGAGGCGCGGTTACCGCGCACCAAGCCGTGCCCGGACGCCTGGATGTAGAACCCGTCGCGCGTGCCGCGGATGACGTTGCCGGTGACGCGGAACCGCTGGCTGTTCCAGAGGTGGATGCCGCTGCCGATTTCGCCGGGCGGCCGGCCGGGGATGCCGGTGATGGTGTTTCTGTCCACGACCGCGTCATCCGATTCGCGGAGATAGATGCCGAACAACGAGCCGCGAATGCGGCAGTCGCGGATCGTGGCGCCGCCCGCCGCCACGTGGATGCCGGAGGCGTCGCGACCCAGCTCGCCGCCGTCGCGGCCGTCGATGTCGAATCCCTCGACCGTCACCCCTGCCGCGCGGATGCGGACCACGCTGCCGCGCCCCGAGCCGCGCAGCAGCGGCCGGTTGACGCCGATGAACGCCACCGGCTTGTCGATGATGAGGTCGCCGTCATAGATGCCTGCGTCGATCACGATGCGATCGCCGGCCTTGGCGCGATCGATCGAGGCTTGCAGTGGCGAAAGATCAGCCGCGGCCGGACGGCCTTCGAGATTGCCTTGCGGAGGCGGTGGATCATCCTGCGCGGCAGCGCGCAGGCCGACACCGGCGCCGCCGACTAGATAGAGACACACCAGGACGCGTGCGATCAGTGTCACAGCGCACGTCGCAATCCTGTCCGCCACTGCCACCACGTGACGGCCAGCGCCGCGAGGAGCAGCACCGCGACACCGAACATGGCGTACGACGCCGGACGCGGATACGAATACACCTCGAAGTTGGCGATCTGCTGGTAGCCGAACATCGGCGGCATGAACGGGGGCACCTGCACCGCGGCCGCCGGGTCGAGCTCGTGCCCGTAGCGATACAGCTTGTAGCCGAACGACCACAGCGAGAACCCGCCGAAGTAGACGAACAGCATCGTCACGTCGACGAGCGCGGCCACCGTGCCGTGGACGATCGTGCGCAGGATCAACAGGCCGAGCGCGCCGATCACGAACGGCATCCACTTGAACTCGGTGAACGATTCGTTCACCAGGTCGCGCATGCCGATGTAGTGGTTGA
>DASTCC010000524.1:0-9234 GCA_035711465.1 Vicinamibacterales bacterium | reverse complement strand
CGCGCCGAGGACGACGGCTTCGACGATCAGGCCGCGCATCAGCCGGGGGCGCGAGGCGCCGATGGCGGCGCGCAGCGCGAGATCCTGGCGCCGCCGCCGGCCGGCTGCTCGCACGCGTCGTCTCGGATCTCCGGGAGACGCCGGGCGTCGAGTCGGTCACGACGGCGAATCCATCGCCGTTCAACGACAGCCTCAACCTCTCCGCGGAGCTGCGACTGGAAGGCGAGTCGCCGGCGCCGTCGGTCGCGGTCAAGGGACCGAGCGTCGTGTCGCCCGACTATTTCAGGACGCTTGGTGTCCCGCTGCGCGCAGGTCGCACCTTTACCGAGGCGGAGACCGCACTCGAAGACGATGTGCCGCTGCGATCGGCGATCGTCAGTGCGGAGGCAGCGCGCGCGCTGTTCGGCGACGCCTCGCCGATCGGGCGGCGCGTCGTCCTGGGACGGATCGCGCGGAGCGGCGAGTGGCGGCGCCAGCGCGTGCTCGACATCATCGGCGTCGCCGGCGAGGCGCGCACGGCGGCGACCCTGCGCGCCGCATCGCCGCCGCCGACGGTCTACGAGTCGAGCGGGCCGATCCTCGTCTACTCGCGCGTCTACGTGAAGTCGTCGCTTCCCGCCACCGAGATGGCGGCGCGGGTCCGCCGCGTGCTGTGGACCGCGAACGCGCGTTTGCTGCCGGTCGAGGCCGGCACGATCGCGGACGAAGTCGAACGTCTCTATCCCGAGGACCGTGCGTCGGCGTGGCTGCTGGTGACCATCGCGGCGGTCGCGACGCTGCTCGGTTTCGCGGGCGTCTACGCGGTGACCGCCCACAGCGTCAGCGAACGCACGCGCGAGTTTGGCGTGCGCATCGCGCTCGGCGCGTCGTCGAGCGCCGTCGTCCGACAGGCGGGCCGCGGCGTGGTCACGGTCGCGATCGCCGGCGTGGCGGCCGGACTGATCGCGTACGGCTTTGCGTCTCGCCTGATCGCCGCGCGGCTCTTCGGCGTCACGCCGCTCGAGCCGGCGACGATCGCGATGGCGATGGCGCTGCTCTGTCTCGTCGTCGGCGTCGCGACGTGGCTGCCGGCGCGGCGGGCCACGCGGATCGACCCGGTCGTGGCGCTGAGGGAGTGAGGAGCAGGGCGGTCGGGGAGGGCACGTGGGACCGACCCTCACTGCACGCTGATCGTAAACCGCACATGCTCGCTGAAGCCGAGCTGCTCGGTGCTGCCGACGTAGACGACCGCTTCCCCATTACCGGTGATCGTCGTCACCAGCTCCTGGCTCCCGTCGGCTCCGGTGATCCTGGTGCCGTTGACCCAGAGGCTCAGCACGCGAGTCGGTGCCGTCCACGTCAGGCGGACGGCCATGCTGCCGGCGCCGGTGATCCTGATCAACCTGCAGGGCTGGCACTGCGCACCGCCGCCGACGTCGTAGCTGCTGTCGTTTCGCGCGAGCTCGCTCGCGACGGCCGGGCCGCCAGCGTTCGCGCGGAGGATTCGCTGCATCGGCACATCGTCGAATCCATTGCGCGTTCCGTTCATCTCGCGCGGTTCGAAGCCGTCAAGCGTCAAGGAAAGCCGATCGTCGGTGAGACCGGCCAGGGTGTATCCGCCGTTGGCCGACACCACCGATCGTCCGGAGGCCGGGTTGCGGACCAGGACGCCATTGAGATCGCCGGCCCCGGGTTCCCGCGTCCGTCCCGACAGGACGAACGTGCCGGGCGGCGTGACGACGACCTGGGCGCTGCCGAAGCGTGTCGCGCTGTTGGCCGCTGCCGCCGGATACTGGGCGGAGACTCCGGTGCCGCCTTCTGCCAGCGCGACCAGTACTCCGTCTGGCCCGATGCGCGCGATCGACGGCCGCGCGATTTCCCAGCGCGCGCTGGTCGTCACGTCCCTCGTCGTGCCGTCGGTGAACGTCGCCGTCACCGTGAGCTGGCTGGTTTCGCCGATTCGTGCGAGCACCAGGTTCCCTGAAATGGCGATCCGGTCCACTCCGGGCAGATAGGTGAACCCCCCAGGCAGCGTGGCTTCCGATGCCGACGACTGGCTGACGACGACGTCGACAGGGCCCACGGCGTGAGCGGGCGCCGAAGCCGAGATCCTGGCCGGGGTCAGGACGTTGGAGACGACCTCCACGCCGCCGACGGTGACTCTTGCGCCGGCCCGGAATCCCGTGCCGCCGATCGATAGCGGAGTGGCGACGGTCGACGGACCGCTGTTGGGCGTCACCGAGACGATGGTCAGCGGCTCGTTGTTGCGACCAGGCGACGCCGGGTTGTTGCCGCAACCGAGCGCCGCGCCGAGCGCCGCCACGATCACGGTTACGGGAAGAGGTTTCATCATGCGCCGGTTCTAACAAACCGCTCGACCCTCAACAACTACGCAGACACGTAGGATCGCGGCGCGCCCGACCCGCCGCGTGCCTCATAATCGCTGTGGGTTCGGTGCGCAATTCCTTCCCGGCGCGAGCGTTGGCGCTCCTCCTCCTGCTGACGGCGACCGTCCCGCCGGTCGGCGCGGAGCGGCTGCCGGTGCGGACCTACACCACCGCCGACGGGCTCGCGCACGTGGCGGTCGAGCGCATCGTCCCCGACTCGCACGGGTTTCTGTGGTTCTGCACGCCCGCTGGACTCTCGCGCTTCGATGGCTACGGCTTCATCAACTTCTCGGCCGCGGAGGGGCTGCCGATTGGCAGGATCAACGACCTGATCGAAACCCGACGCGGCGAGTATTGGCTCGGATCCGAGGCCGGCCTGGTTCGATTCGACCCGGAGGGTGTGCCGAGTCCGCACCTCGTGACCGCGGACCGTGAGACCGGCTCGCGCCGGCCGATGTTCACGCTCGTCGATCCAGGCGGGGGCGATCGCTATTCGACGACAGTGACGGCGCTGGCCGAGGGCGCTGACGGCACGCTCTGGATCGGCACTCGCCAGGGCCTGGCCCGCCTCGATCGCAGCGGCGGGCGTCTGCGCGTGAGCCCGATCGAGATCGGACTGCCGGATCGGGTTCCGGAAGAGCGCGAAGTGGGCGACCTGCTCGAGGATCGGTGGGGCACGCTGTGGATAACGACACCGGTTGGCCTGTCGCGACGATGGCCGGATGGCCGCGTCGCGCGATACAGCCTGAGCGATGGCCTGCCGGGCAAGTATCTCACCGTGCTGACTGACGCCGGCGACGGCAGTCTGTGGGTGGGTTCCCGCGATGCTGGCGCCTTCCGGATCACCGCTGACGCGCAGCATCGTCCGCTGACCATCGGCACGAAGTTGTCTTCGACCAACGGATTGCCGCACGACTGGGTGCTGTCCATTCTCAGGACGGCGGACGATCGCATCTGGATCGGCACGGCCCGAGGCCTGGCCGAGGTGTCGGGATCGAAAGCCATCACCGCCGCTGTCCTCCGGGCCTACACGGCGCGCAATGGCCTGAGTCATCCCGCGGTGAGCGGCCTTGCTGAAGACGCCGCCGGCAACATCTGGATCGCCTCGAGCGAGGCTGGTGCAGTGAAGCTCTCGCGCAACGGCCTGACGACGTACGGCGCCGCGGACGGTCTCGAGGCGGTGCATTCGGTGTTCCAGGACCGCGCCGGGCAGATCTGCTTCAGGGGTCATCTGTTGGGCGATGCGCTCTCGACCTTCATCGAGGGCGTCCCGCTCCCGCTCGGCGGCGCTCCGGCCGGAGGGCACATCCGCTTCGGCTGCCTGAACGAGCAGCGGTTTCACGCCTTCCTCCCTGCGGCGGTGAAACCTGAACAGATCGGCTGGGTGATGGAAGCGGTCACGCTTCAGGCGCGCGACGGCACGTGGTGGGTCGGCACCGACGTCGGGCTGGTGCACTTCCCCGCCACGGAGCGATTCGAACAGATCGCGTCGGCCTCCCCACTCGCCGTCTATGTGCCGTCCGACGGCCTCGCCGCCGGTCTCGTCTTCCGGCTGTTCGAGGACTCGCGCGGCGACATCTGGATCTCGACGATCTCGTCGGCGATCAAGGGACTGGCGCGTTGGGACCACCGCGACGCCAAGGTGCACGATCTCGGCGGCAGGCCGGGGCTGCCCTCGCTCGTGCGAGACACGCCGCGGTCGTTCGGCGAGGACGCATCGGGGGGGATCTGGATCGGGTTCAACAGCGGACTCGCCCGCTATCGTGACGACCGGTTCACCTTCTTCACGCCGGCCGACGGCCTGCCGGCCGGAACGATTGTCGATTTCCATCGTGACGGCGGCGGGCGGTTCTGGGTCGCCTCTGCCCGCGGCGGACTCGTCCGCGTGGACGAGGTGACCGCGGCTCGGCCGCGGTTCGTGACCTATTCCACCGCGGATGGACTGTCGAGCAACAACATCGAGACGCTGACCGGAGATCGTCGCGGTCTCCTCTACCTCGGCGGGGGCAACGGCCTCGATCGCTTCGATCCGGAGAGCGGCCGCGTCAAGCACTACACCGCGGCCGACGGACTGCCGCCGGGCATCATCAAGGACGCGTTCCTGGACCGTGCCGGCGTGCTCTGGTTCGGGACGTCGAGCGGCCTCGCCCGGCTCGCGCCCGGCGACGATCTCGCGGCGGCGCCGCCGATCGCGCTGATCAGCGCGCTCCATGTGGGCGGCCAGTCCAGGCCGGTCTCGGCGCTCGGCGCGAGGCGCCTCTCGATCGGTCCCCTTCCGCCGAGCCAGAATCAAGTCCGGATCGACTTCGTCGGGCTCGGGTTCGGCGGCGGCGAAGTGCTGAGCTATCAGTACCAGCTGGAAGGCGGCGATGCCCGGTGGAGCGCGCCGACCGGGCAACGCAGCATCACCTTCGCCAGTCTCGCGCCGGGCGAATACGCGTTTCACGTCCGCGCGGTGAACTCCGAAGGCGTCGCCAGCGCTCCGGCGACGGTGGCGTTCGCGATCCTACGCCCGGTCTGGCTGCGGGGGTGGTTCCTGATGCTGGCCGCGGCCGCCATCGGCGCCGCGGCCTACGCGGCCCATCACTACCGCGTGTCGCGCGTGCTCCAGCTCGCGAGAATGCGGACGAGCATCGCCACCGACTTGCACGATGACATCGGCGCGAACCTGACCCGCATCGCCCTGCTCAGCGAGGTCGCGCGGACGACTCGCGACGACGTCCGCCTGGCGTCGATAGCCCAGATCGCGCGCGAATCAATCGGCTCGATGGGCGACATCGTGTGGGCGATCAACCCGGCGCGCGAAAGCCTCCGCGATCTGGTCCGCCGGATGCGGCAGCACGCCGACGAGCTGTTCACCCAGCGCGAGATTGCCCTGAGGTTCGACGTGCCCGCGGCCGCGGCCGATCGCAAGCTCACCATGGAAGCGCGGCGAGACTGGCTGCTGATCTTCAAAGAAGCCGTGAGCAATGTCGCCCGCCACTCGCGTTGCTCGCAGGTGGCGATCGAAATCCGACTCGAGGAGTCGCAGCTCGTGATGGTCGTCGCCGACAACGGGATCGGGTTGGATCCGGCGAAGGCCGGCGATGGACAGGGCCTGCGCAGCCTGCAACGGCGGGCCGCGGCGCTGCGGGGCACGTGCGTGATCACGTCGCGCCCCGGGCGTGGCACATCGGTGACCGTGAAGGCCCCGGTCTGATGGATCAGCGACCCTACCAATCAACGTAGTTCCATGCCCGCCTGGCGGGTGCTAGAAAGAGCCGACCGGGCGCTCGCGCAGGAATCGGGCGGTTCGGCGTATCCTGCGTGCCAGACGCAACCACCCGCACATGGTCAATGCTCCCGTAGGAGTCGCCGTCATCGAAGACCTCCGCGAAGTCCGGGAGGGCCTGGCGGTGCTCATCAACGCCACCGCGGGATTCCGTTGTGTCGGCCGCTATCGATCGATGGAAGAGGCGCTCGCCGCGCTGATCGCGCCTCCGGACCTGATCCTCGTCGACATCGGGCTGCCCGGCATGAATGGCATCGAGGGCACGAAGCGTTTGCGCGCGCGCTTCGCCGACGTGCCGATCCTCGCCCTCACGGTTCATGACGACGACGGCAACGTCTTCGACGCGCTTTGCGCAGGGGCCTCAGGCTACCTGCTGAAGAACACCCCTCCGGCCCGACTGGTGGACTCGCTGCGCGAGGCGATCGCCGGCGGTGCGCCGATGTCGCCGGAGGTGGCGCGGCGCGTGCTCGCGATCTTCCGCACCTTTCGGCCGCCGCCACGCGCGACCTGCCATCTCACACCGCAGGAGACGACGCTCCTCAAACTGATGATCGAGGGCCATCACTACAAGACCGCGGCGCGCGAACTGAACATCTCCCCGAACACGGTCTCGTTCCACCTCAAGAACGTCTACGAAAAGCTCCAGGTGCACTCGAAGTCGGAGGCGGTGGCGAAGGCGATCAAGGAAGGCATCGTCTAGCAGGTGCGCCGTGGCTGCGCTGCTATCGCACCGATAGCTGCGCCGCACCTGCCGTTACCTGTCGTCAGCCATCGTCACCCGTCGTCACCTTGCGTCGAACCTCGCCAGCCGGTTCCCCGCCGCGTCGAACAACTCGAGCGTCCGTCCGAGCGCGCGGAAGCGCGTGGTGTTCTTGATCACGGCCATCAAGCGCGACTCGGTATCGCCGCCCGCGGGGCACGCCATCATCGTGCCGACCGCAGTCATCGTCAGCGCGTCGCCGTTCGTCGTGTAGGTGCCAGCGAAGCGATTGCAGCCGCCGGATCCGGAGAAGCGCGTCGAGTCGGCTTCGAAGGTCAGCGTCGGCTCGTTGCGTGCGTTCGCCGGCGCGGGAATCGCGTCGTTGCCAAGATGCGTGAGTCTCCACGTCGTCGTCTCGAACGGCGCCGAGGTGTAGCGCGGCGCACAGGTCGCGCCGGGTGCGAGCTTGCCGAAGCGATGGACGACCAGCGTCGGCACGTTGGCGGCGCGATCCGGATGCGCGCGCAGTACGACCTGCCCGAGCTCGAGCTCGACCATGATGGGCGCGCCGGGCGCGTGTTTGGCCTGGGTGTAGGCCGATTCGAGCGCGCGGTTGTCGGCCTCCTGCGCCACCGGCCACTTCTGTCCGGTCGTGCACTCGGTGAACGCGGCGGCGTCGGCCATGTAGCTGTAGGTGCCGCGCAGCGGCAGCCGCACGTCGACCGGGTTGAAGCGCGCGTCGCGCGTCAGCGTCGACGCCGCGGGGGTCGCGAACTCGCGGCCGTCGCGATCGAGCGCGCGCAGCGTGCGCGCGTCACGAACGCCAAAGTACTCGAGCGCCTCGCCCCGGGCGTCGTGCAGGCCGATGACGCGCCGGTCGGACGAGATCAGCCACGTGCCGACGCGGTCCACCGGCTCGCCCTTGCCGATGTACGTGCGCCGCAGAAAATACGAGTCGTCGGCGAACAGGTTGAGCTGGTATCGGATCCCCTGGCAATCGGCGCACGGCAGCGTGCCGGTGAAGCTCGCAGGCAGGCCGGTGAACGGATTGGGCGGCGGCGCCTGCGGCCTGCCGGCTGCCGACGCCGCTCTGGCCGGCGCCGGCGGCGGGGTGCCGGCCGCGCCCGCGCGCGGCGGTGGGGGCGGCACGCGGCGCAGCACCAGATTGGCCGCCGATCCATGTCCCTGGGTGATCACCAGCGCGGCGTCGGTGCTCGTGAACACCAGCTGGTTGTCGGCGAAGATGCGCGCGCGCACGGTGTAGCGGCCGCGCGGATCGATGCGCGCCGGGTCGTAGCCGAGGTCGAATCGAATCGGCACCTGCCCGGGATCGTCGATCCGCATCGACGCGATCACCGTCGACGGCCCGTCGGCGCGCGAGACGTCTTCGATCGTGATCTCGACGACGGCGCCGGCCGGCATCGCCATCCGCTCGCGATAGGTCACCGATCCGGTGACGCTCGGCGTCTGGGCGAAGGCGCTGCTGCTGATAACAAAAAGGGAAAGGAGAAACAGCGATCGACAGCGCTGCATGAACAACCCTTCTGGTCCGCGAGGCAAGGATAACACCGGCTGATGGGTCTCTTTAACCGTATAAACTGCGCTCGTGAAATCGCAAACCGGGCCGGCAACATGGGCCGACGGCGTCTGTGCGGGCCTCTATGCCGCGGGCAGCCGCCACGTCATCTACGTCCCAGACAACCCGCTGTCGCAGGTGCTGCGATCGCTCCGCGAGTCGTTTCCCGACGTCCAGACCACGATCGCGACGCGTGAAGAGGAAGCCTTCGGCATCGCCGCCGGCCTCTATCTCGGCGGCGCCAGGCCGACGGTGATGCTGCAGTCGAGCGGGCTCGGCAACTCGCTCAACGCGATCACCTCGCTGCTCGTGCCGTATCAGATTCCCTGTCTGACGATCATCAGCATGCGCGGCGATGCCGGCGAGTGGAACGCGGCGCAGGTGCCGATGGGCCAGGCGGTGCGCGCGATCTGCACCGCGATCGACATGCCCGCCGAAGTGGTGGCGAGCGCGGACGCAACCGCCGCCACGATCGAACGCGTCGGCCGCACCGCGTTCGGCACGCGGGTGGCGGGCGCCTGTCTGCTGCCGCGATCGATCACGGTGCCGCAGCCGACGACCGGAGGCGCGCGATGACGCGCCTCGACGCCACGCGCGCGATCGTCGGACTCGCCGGCGCCGAGCCGATCGTCGCCAGCCTCGGACATCCCGCCTATGACCTCTTCGCCGCAGGCGATCGGCCAACCAACTTCTACACCTGGGGCAGCATGGGGCTGGCGTCGTCTATCGGCCTGGGTCTGGCGATGGCGCAGCCCGGACGCCGCGTGTTCGTGCTCGACGGCGACGGCTCGTTGCTCATGAATCTCGGCTCGCTCGCGACCATCGGCTGGGTCCGGCCACCGAATCTCGTCGTCGTCGTCATGGACAACGCGCTCTATGCGACCACCGGCGGACAGGACACGGCGACGGCGCACGGCGCGGATCTCGCCGCCGCGGCGAAGGCGATGGGGATCGACGGCGCGGTGGCGGTCCGCACGATCGCGGAGCTCGAGGCAGCGATGGCGCGGACGGCGCGCGAGCCGGGGCCGTGGACGATCGTCGCCAAGGTCGCGGAGTCGGCGCCGGTCGCGAAGCCGCCGCTCGACTGCGTGTTCATCAAGCAGCGCTTCATGGCCGCGATCGGGTGCGCTGAAGCGGCGACGTCCGGCGGCCCGGCATGAGCGTCGCCGCCACGACCGGATTGCTGGGGAGGCTCGCCAGCTTCGCGACCGGCGCGGAGATTCCGGCCGCGGCGCGATCGGCCGCGGCGCGGGCGTTCCTCGATACCATCGGCGTCACCCTCGCGGGCGCGTGCGAACCCGCTGGCCGCATCGTGCAGGAC
>DASTCC010000523.1:0-6494 GCA_035711465.1 Vicinamibacterales bacterium | reverse complement strand
GCGGGCGAGGGCGTCGGGATCGCGGAGCGAGTCGGCCGGTCCTTCGAGCAGGATCTGGTAGGTGTAGATGCCGGACAGCTTGCCGTCGATGACGCGCGCCGACTGTCCGAGCGGATGGTTGGCGCTGAAGAAGCTGATGTGGTTCGTGTCGACGTCGAGCCGCCGCAGTCCGGCGACGGCGACCAGCGTCAACACCAGGCTCGTCGCCATCACCCAGCCGGCCCGCCGCGTCGAGAAGCCGGCGACGCGCGCCAGCGGCACCGTGAACCAGGTCTGCTGTGGCGCCGGCCGCGTTTCCGGCTTCAGCCAGCCGAGCACCGTCGGCATCAGCACCAGCGAGATCGCGTAGTCGACCATCACGCCGACGGCGGCGCCGATGCCGAACTCGCGCACCGCGACGACGTCGCTGGTCGCGAGCGACAGCATGCCGAGCGCGGTCGTGCCGCTGGCCCCGAACAGCGGCGCCGCGAGATGCCGCACGGTGTCCTTGAACGCCTCCTCCGGCGAGCGCGTCCGGCGCGCCTCGCCGTAATGCTGGACGATGTGGACGTCGTCGGCGATCGCCAGCACGACGACCAGCGGCACGATCATGCTGCTCAGCACGTTGTAGCTGAGGCCGAACAGGTCGTAGAGGCCCAGCGTCCACAACAGGCTGACGAGCACAGCCGCCATCGTCAGCGCCGTCTGCCGCCAGGATCGGAACAGCACGAACAGCGCGATGGTGGTGAAGAGAAAGATCGGCGGCGTGAACTTCGCCTGGTTGGCGAGGGTGATGCGGTTGTAGGTCTCGGTGATCTCGAGGCTGCCGTTGTAGTGGGCGGTGAATCCGGCGGGCAGCTCGCGCGCCACCACGGCGCGGATCTCGTCGAGGACGCGGCTGCGGATCGCGTCGATGCGCGACTCGTCGAAGAAGACGACGATCGACGCGACGGTGCCGTCCTCCGAAACCAGGTCGCCGCGCAGCAGGTCGTCGTCGCGGGCGCGGGCGACGACGGCGGCCGGCGACCGCGTCGCCAGGTCGTCGATGAGCGGGCGGACGTCGAGCTCGGTGTCGTCGCCTTCGCGGACCGGCGGCCGGGCGTCGACGACGGTGGCGGTGGCGAGGCTGCTGACGCGATCGACGGCGTCGACCCGCTCGATGGCGCGGGAGATCGCGTCGATCGCGGCGAGCGCCTCGCGCGATTCCAGCCGATCGCGCGACGGCGCTTCGAGCGCCACGATCAGCGTGCGCGTGCCGCCGAACTCGTCGCTGAAGCGCTCGTACTCCTGGTAGACCGGATCGTCGCGCGAGAACCACGCGGTCAGATCGTTGTCGATGTCGGTGATGTTCGCGCGCGGCGCGAGCAGGACGGCGCCGGCGATGGCGACGCCGCAGAGAAGCCGGCGCCAGCGATACAGGAGATCGGCGAGCGCGCGGCTCACCGACCCGTGCCCTCGAGCGCGCGCCGGCTGAATGCGTCGGGCGACAACCCGACGTCGTATTCGGCGCGCTCGACGACGAGCTCGGTGCGGGTCCTCTGGCCGAGATCGCGCATCACCATCTCGGTCACGGTCCAGTAGCCGTCGACCTTCTCGACCTTGCGCGCGACGTACTCCTTCTGGATCTCGTCGCGCCTGTTGCGGATCTCGGCGAACACGACGACGACGTTGTCGCGGCGGATGAGCGACACGACGCGCGGGAATCGGGCGTCGGCGGCGCGGCTCTTCGACTCGAGCGCGAAGACCGGATGCTTCGAGCCGTCGGGCGCCGTCCACTCCGCGGGCGCGTCGATCAGACGATAGGTGTAGTCCTCGAGCTGACGGCCGCCGATGTCCTCGTAGGTGAAGTCGCTGCCGACGAAGCTCTCCTGCGTCTCCGATCCGGCGATGCGGCGGACGCGGCCGAGCGCCGGCAGATACAGAAACCGTTCGTCGTCTTCCTTCGGGTGTTCCCAGATGAGGAAGCCGGTGTTCTTGATGTCGTTCGGATAGGTGAAGCGGATGAGCGCGCGATCGCCGGACACGGGCCGGCCCGGTCCGCCGCGCATCGACTCGAGCGTCAGCGCACGTTCACGGACGCGATCCTGTCGATCGTAGAGGCGCATGCGCATGGCCAGGCGCGCGTCCTTGCCGGCCTCGCGAGCGTCGACCTGCTCGGCGACCCAGGCGCCGCGCGCCTCAGGCGTCGATCCTGGCGGTGTCTGCGAACTGGACTGCGCGGAAAGGCAAAGCTCGTTCCCGGCCCCTAAGTTCAGGAAGAGAGTTATTAGGAAGTAAACGACTTGGCGAGACATCAACTTGCGCTGACAAACGGCCTCCTGGGAAAGGAAGCCGTGAGGGTCATTCTCGTAGATATGGGGCCGGGAACGACCGTCAGAATTATGTGAAATCTTTCACAATGTGTCAAGCCCGGCTAAGCAACTGAAGGACTGACACTTATCAGCCGAACAACCTGCGGCGGCACGGCGCCGTCTCCGTAAGAACCGCGGCAGCCGATTACGAGGCCGTCAGTGGCCGCCGTTTCCACTATGCTGCAAAGACCGTGTCGAAACGTGTGCTGCTGTGGGCGACGGCGTCCATCGCACTGCTGCTCGCCGTCGTGCTCGGGACCGGTCTCGCCATGCTTCGTCCGGCGCGCCTGAAAGCGCATGCCGAACGCGCGCTCTCCGAGCGGCTCAACATGGAGGTGACGATCGCCGAGCTCGATCTCGACCTGCTGCCGCGGCCGCGCATCACCGGCGCCGGCTTCGTCTTCCGCGTCCGCAATCGTCCCGACCTCGCGCCCTTCGTCAGCATCGATCGTTTCTACGCCAACGTCGGCCTGCTGTCGGCGATGCGCCGCCACGTCAACACCGTCCACCTCGACGGCCTGAAGATCGTCGTGCCGCCGCCGGAAGCACGCCGCACGCTGGCGAAGCCTGGCGGAACGGGCGGATCGACACAGGTGATCGTCGAACAGCTGATCGCCCACGATGCCGAGCTCTCGTTCCGGCCGAAGAAACCCGGCGGCCGGCCGCTCACGTTCGCGATCCACGATCTCACCGTACGTGACCTCGGCTTCGATCGCGCATGGCCGTACGACGCGACGCTCACCAATCCGGTGCCCAAGGGCCTGGTGAAGACGACCGGCAGCTTCGGGCCATGGAACAGAGACGACGTCGCCCTCTCACCGCTCGGCGGCGAGTACACCTTGAGCGACGCCGACCTCGGCACGATCAACGGCATCGGCGGCATCCTGCAGTCGACCGGAAAGTACGACGGCCTTCTCTCGGAGATTCGGGCGACCGGTGAGTCGAGAACGCCTGACTTCAGCCTCGATCTCGGCGGCAAGCCGTTGCCGCTGACCACGACGTTCGTCACCGTCATCGACGGCACCAGCGGCACCGTCGTGCTCGAGCAGGTCAACGCGAAGCTGCTCAACACCGACATCGTCGCCCGCGGCGCGATCACGAACCTCGAGGGTCCCGGACGGCACGACGTGCGAATCGAATCCGAGATCGCCGACGGCCGCGTCGAGGACATGCTGGCGCTGGCGATCGACTCGCCGGAACCGCTGCTCGAAGGCGATCTGACGTCGAAGAACCTGCTGCTCCTGCCGCCGGGTCCGACCAAGGTCCGGCGCCGGCTGGAGATGTCGGGCGAGTTCGGGCTCGGCAAGGCCGAGTTCTCTGACGCGCAGGTGCAGCAGAAGCTCGGCGAGCTCAGCCGCCGCAGCCAGGGCAAGAAGCCGGAGGACGCCATCGGCCGGGTGCTGACGAGCCTGCGCGGCAACTATCACATCAAGAACGGCATCGTCCGTCTCAGCAATCTCCGCTTCCGTGTGCCGGGCGCGACGGTGACGATGGCCGGGACCTACAACGTCGACAGCGGCGCGCTCGATTTCCGCGGCACGCTGCGGATGCAGGCGACGGTGTCGCAAGCAGTCGGCGGCTTCAAGTCGATCTTCCTGAAGCCGTTCGACTTCATGTTCCGCGAGGACGGCGCCGGCGCGGTGATTCCGATCCGCCTGACCGGAACGAAAGACGCGCCGAAGTTCGGGCTCGAGATGGGAAAGGTCTTCAAGAAGTGACCGGCATGCGCAGCGTCGCCTTCAGCTCTTCGCTGATCGCCATCGTCCGGTTGGCGTCGTAGTCGAACCACACTTGGATCGTCTTCGCTTCACACACCAGCCGGCCGCTCGGCACGTCGACGATCTCGTAGTCGTAGGTCGCGCTCTTCGTGCCGAACGATGCCAGGTTCAGCCGCACCTCGAGGCGATCGCCGTCGCGCGCCTGCGATCGAAAATCGACCTCGGCGCGCGCGAGGATGAACCCCTGGCCGCGCGTTCCGTCCGGCCGGCGCGCCGACCAGAAGCCGCCGAGTTGTTTGCGCCAGAGGACGATGCGCGCGTGCTCGAGGTAGGTGAGATAAGACGCGTTGTTGACGTGCCCGAGCGGGTCGCAGTCGGCGAAGCGGACGTCGATGTTCAACCGGATCAGCGGTTGGCCGATCACTGCCTCTGTCCCTTCAGCCAGGTCGTCCACCAGGCGAGCTCGTTGATCATCCGGTGCACGTTGTTCCAGTGGCCGGCGATGCCGTGCGGCTGGCCCTTGTACTGGATCATCTTCGCGGGCACGCCCCGCCGCTTCAGCGCGAAGTACATCTGCTCGCCTTCCTCGTAGGGGACGCGCTGATCGACCTCGCCGTGAACGAAGAGCGTCGGCGTCCGGACGCGGTCGGCGTAGGTCAACGGCGACTGGCGGATCATGCGGTCGCGCGCGGCGCGGTCCCACGGCGGACCGAAGAACTCGGTTTCCTTGGTCCGGAAGATGTCGGCCGTGCCGTAGTCGCTGATCCAGTTGGTGATCCCTGCGCCGGTGATCGCGGCGGCAAAGCGATCGGGATACTGCGTGATCAGCCAGTTAGACATGAAGCCGCCGTAGGAATGGCCGATGTGACCGACGCGCGCCCGATCGATCGGGTAGCGCCCGAGGACGTAGTCGATCCCCGCGATCACGTCCTGGCCGTCCTTGTCGCCCCACGCGCCCCACGTCGCCCACTTGAACGCGTCGCCGTAGCCGGTCGAGCTTCGGAAGTTGGTGTCCAGCACGAAGTAGCCGTTGGCGGCGACGTATTGCTTCTTGAAATCGAACGCGTAGCCGGTCGACGCGTGCGGACCGCCATGGCTCATGACGATGAGCGGGTACGGACTGGCGTTCGCGGCGTAGCCGTACGGGTACGTGAGCCACCCCTCGATGGGCGTGCCGTCCGCGCTCTTCCAGGTCAGGCGATCGGACGGGCTGAACGCGACGTCATCCGTCAGCGTGCGATTCACGTCGGTGAGCCTGCGCTCGCCGCTGCCGTCGATGTTCGCGACGTAGAGATCGGCCGGACGATCGATCAATCCAACGGTGTAGGCGATCTTCGTCATCGTCGCGTCGTAGAACAGGCCGTTGATACGCCGCTCGCCCTTCGTGACCTGCTCCACCGCACCGCCGGACGCGGCGACTCGGAAGAGATGCTGCTCGCCGCCCTTGGCGGCCGTGAAGTACAGGTACTTGCTGTCCGGCGACCACTGCGCCGCGCCAGGATCGAGATCGAACTTCTGCGTGAGGTTGATCGGCGTGCCGCCCGCGACGGGACGGATGTACAGGTCGTCGGAGCCGCCGTGATTCAGTTTCTGATCGACGATGAGCTGAGTGCCGATCGTGCGCGAGTACGACAGGAACTTGCCGTCCGGCGAGAACCTCACGTCGCCGTAGACATACCCGTCGTCGGTCAGGCGTGTAAAAGCATCGCCGTTGACGTCGACCGTGAAGATGTCGGGACGGTCGTACTTGGTTTCGTCGCGCCACACCGGATCGGCGGTGAACGCAATCAGGCGACTGTCCGGACTCCAGGTGAGTCCGGTCGGGCGGAGGTCCTGAGCCATGCCGAAGATGGTGCGCGGGCCGCCGCCGGCGGGAGGGCGCAGCTGGATCGCTTGCGCTGGCCGCGCCGAGAGATTCGGCGCTGGAAACGGCTGGCCGTCGCGCTGGAACAGCATCCAGTCGAAGATGGCGCCCTGGAAGCGCTCGGCGTGCCGGCGTTCGAACTCCGTTTGCCGGGAGGGAAACACTTCGTGCGGCGGCGGCGGTATGTCGACGAGCGTCGCGACCCACATCCCGTCGGGACTGACGACTCGCGCCGCGCCGCCGCGCCCGCCGCTCGAAGGCGCACGAGTCACGGAGGTCGGCGGATCGGAAGGTCGTGACGGATCGACGGACCAGACTTGCGACGCGATCGTGTACTCGAGCCGGCCCTGGGCCGCCCACGATGGGTTGGTGACGTCCTTGCCGTCGTGCAGTATCGCGCGCGGTGCCGCGGCGCCGTCAGCCGGGACGATGAACACCGCCGTTCGCGTGCCGTTGTCGGCTTCGACCCGCGTGCTCACCGTGAACGACACCCATTTCGCATCCGGCGAAAACGCGGTGGCGCCAATCGTCTGCACGCGATAGTAGTCCTCGATCGTGAGCGCCCGGCCGCGCGCCTGGCGG
>DASTCC010000522.1:0-22356 GCA_035711465.1 Vicinamibacterales bacterium | reverse complement strand
ATCGAACGCGACGTCTACACCGTGGTCGGCGTCGCGCCGGAGATCGCGATGCCCGAGCCCGGCGCCGAGGTCTGGCGGCCTGGCCGGTGGGTCTGGCCGCCGCCCGGCCGGAGCCGGATGTTGACGATGTCGGTCGAGGTGTTCGGCCGGATGAAACCAGGCGTCGACGTCGACGCCGTCCGCCGCGAGGGACAACAGGTTGCGCTGACGATCGCCACGGCGAACCCGGCCTTCTACGACGGCAACGTGCCAGTCCCGACCATCGTCGTGACCCGCTGGCAGGACGACCTCGTCTCGACCGTGCGGCCGGCGCTGATCGTGCTGCTCGCCGGCATCGGCGTGGTGCTCGCGGCGGCCTGCGTGAATCTCGCGAACCTCGTGCTCGCTCGGAGCACGGCGCGCCACCGCGAAATTGCCGTGCGGCTGGCGCTCGGCGCGTCGCGCGCCCGGGTGGCGCGGCCGATTCTCTTCGAGCAATTACTCCTGGCCGGCAGCGGCGCACTGGCCGGCGGCGCGCTGGCGTGGTGGATTCTGTCGGCGCTGCCGCAGATCGCGCCGGCGGATCTGCCGCGGCTCGGCGAGGTCGCCTTCAACGGCTGGTCGCTGCTGTTCGCCACCGCGGTTGCCTTCACGACCGCGTGTGCGGCCGCGCTCCTGCCGGCGTGGCATCTGCCGCACGGACACCTTCGCGAACTGAGCGCCTCGAGCCGCCTCGGCGCCGGCGCCCGCACCGTCTCGGGCGACCGCGCGCGCGCCGTTCTCGTCGTCTGTCAGGTCGCGCTCGCGGCGGTGCTGCTGGTGTCGGCGATGCTCGTCGGCCGCAGTCTGATGTCGCTGCTGCGCGTGGATCCCGGCTACCGCCCCGAAGGCGTCCTCACGTTCCAGGTCTCGCTGCCGGAGGGTTGGTGGCAGCAACGCGGGCGCATCAGAGGGTTTCTGTCCGAGCTCATCTCGCGGTTGGAGCACACACCCGGCGTGATCGCGGCGGGCGCGACAACGGCGCTGCCGCTCCATCGGGGCGGCTCCTACGGCACCTTCCTGATCGACGGCCGTCCGTTGGCCGCCGATCCCTCCGAGCGGCCGACGGCGCGCTATCAGGTCATCACCGGACGCTACTTCGAGGCGCTCGGTCTCCGGGTCACGCGCGGGCGGGCGCTGGCCGACAGCGACGTCGCGACGAGCGAACCGGTCGTGCTCATCGACGAGCTTGCCGCGTCGGCGTACTTCCCGGGCGAAGATCCGATCGGCCGGAAAGTCGCCCACATCGGCCGCGTCACCCGCACGATCGTCGGCATCGTCGCGCCCGTCCAGGCCGGCGCGCTCTCGGGTCCGGCGTTTCCGACGATGTATTACCCGGCGGCTCAGATCGACGGCGACATCCTGACGTTCAACCGTTATGCCGGCGGCGTCGCGGTGCGCACCAGCGGCGATCCGAATGCGCTCGTGCCGCTCGCCCGGGCGGCGGTGCGCGAGCTCGATCCCGGATCGCCGGTGTTCAACGCGCAGCCGCTTCGCGATCGCCTGGCGACGACGTATGCGCAGCCGCGGTTCTACACGATCGTGCTGGCGTTGTTCTCCGCGCTGGCGGTGACGACGGCGATGCTCGGCATCTACGGGATCCTGGCCTACATGGTCGAGCGGCAGCGCACGGAGATCGGCGTGCGGCGTGCGCTCGGCGCCACCGAGCAGCAGGTGCTCTCGCTCGTCCTCGGCCGTGGCATCAGGCTTGCCGCGATCGGGCTGATCGTCGGTCTCGCGGCCGCCGCGCTGAGCTCGCGCCTGCTGCGCGCGCAGCTGTTCGGCGTCGGCCCGTTCGATCCCGTCACCTTCGTCGGCGTCGCGATCGTCATCACCGCCGTCGTCGTGCTGGCGTCGTGGTGGCCGGCCTCGCGCGCGGTCCTCATCGATCCGGCGCGTGCACTGCGGACCGAATGAACCGCGCGCTCCCGTTGTCCTGGTCGTCATTCAGAAGGAGCCTGTAATGAACCTGTTCGTAGCGTTCGCGATGATCTTTCTTGCCGCCCCGGCGCAGACCGGCGCCAACTTCGCCGGCACCTGGGCGATGGAGCGAAGCGCCACCGGCGGCGGCTCGTCGGGGTCCGGCGGCGCCATGGGCGGTGGCGCGGTCGCAGGCGGGATGAGCGGCGGAGGCGGCGCGGGCGCCGCATCGACTGGCGCCAGCAACGGCATGCGCGCCGGCGGCGGGTCGATCAGCGCGGCCGGCGGCGGGTCGCTCGAACTCGTCGTGACGCAGACCGCGACGGCGCTCACCATGGAGCGCCGCTTCCCCGGCGTCGAATCGCAGACCACGACCTACAAGCTCGACGGATCCGAGAGCATCAACACCACCGGCCGCGCGACGCTGAAGACGAAGAGCCGCTGGGAGGGCGCAAAGCTCGTGACCGAGGGCACTCAGGTCGTCAAGACCGAGCAGGCCGAGATCAAAGGGACGATCAAGGAAACGCGCTGGCTCGAGAAGGACGGGACGATGGTCGTCGAGACGGTGCGCCAGATCGACGGCGGCGCCGCGTCGACGATCACGCAGACGTTCAAGAAAAAGTAAGTCGCCGGTGACGACGGGTGACGGACCGGCGTGACGTGTGGTCAACGGTGATAGCGTCTCGGCCGTGGCCGAGACGCTATCACCGTGGCTGACAGCACTCGAGGCGCGGCATCGGGCGGCGCTGCGGCCCGCGGAGTTCCTGAAGGCTGTCCGAGCGCTCTCGGCTCGTTACGTCGAACGACGTGATGAGCTGTCGCGGCGATCCGCGCTCGATTCGGCTGGCAAGCGCGCGGCGTTTGCGGCGTTCTTCGCGCCGCTCCATTTCCTCACCACGACGGCGATCGTCCGCGAGCTCGGTGCGGATCGCACGGCACTTCGCACCATCGTCGATCTCGGCTGTGGCACCGGCGTCGCCTCGGCGGCGTGGGCGGCAGCGCATCGCGATCGTCCCGCGGTGCTGGGCATAGACCGGGACCCATGGGCGCTCGACGAAGCGCGATGGAACTGGCGCGAGCTTGGGATCGAAGGCCGCGTCAGGCGCGGCGACATCGTCCAGCACCTGCGCGCCGCCGGGGCCGGACCCACGGCGCGCACCGCGGACGGGACCGCGTTGCTCGCCGCATGGAGCGTCAACGAGCTCGATGCGGCCGCGCGTCGCGCGGCATTGCCGTTGTTGATCGACGCAGCGCGGCGCGGTGCCGCAGTCCTGATCGTCGAACCGATCTCGCGGCGCGCGGTCCCGTGGTGGCCGGAATGGTCGGCGACGTTCGCCGGCGCCGGCGGGCGATCAGACGAATGGACGTTCACGGACCGCCTCCCGGATCCGCTCGCGGCGATTGATGAGGCGGCCGGCTTTCGCCGCGAAGGGCTCAAAGCGCGAAGCCTGTTTCTTTCGCCCGCGAAAGATGCTATGTAGATACGCACATATGGCGTTGTCGTACACCGCCCTCTTCGTCCTCCAGGCGCTCGCCCAGGGGCACCACTTCGGCTTCGACGTCATGGACGCGACCGGGCTGCCCTCCGGCACGGTGTACCCGGCGCTCCGACGGCTCGAGGCGATGGGACTCGTCGAGTCGAGCTGGGAGGAAGACGCCAAGGCGCGGCGCTCGAACCGGCCTCGCCGCCGCAACTACCGGCTCACGCGCCTCGGCCGCGAGCAGCTGGCCGAGGCCGAATCTCGGTATCGCGCCGTGTCGCGGTTGTTCGAGAAGCGCGGCCGCGCCTGATCGGCAGGCGTCGCCGGCGGCCGGTGATACGATCGCTCGCGTGGCCGGTCCCGACACTCGCGACGACGACGCCCTGATCGAGGGGCTACGTGCCGGCGACACGGGCGTCTTCGAGACGCTGATTCGCACCTACGGCACGCGGTTGATCAGCGTCGCCCGGCGCATCCTCAACAACGACGAGGACGCGCGCGAGGCCGTGCACGAAGCGTTCATCTCCGCCTTCCGCGCCCGTCAGCAGTTCAGCGGCGATTCCCGCCTCTCCACCTGGCTCCATCGCATCGTCGTCAACCAGGCGTTGATGAAGCTGCGCTCGAAGCGGCGCCGGCCCGAGGATTCAATCGACGACCTGGTGCCGCGCTTCCTCGAAGACGGTCGCCACGCGGAGCGTTTCGTGTCCTGGGACGAACCGGTCGACGTCGCCCTCAGCCGCAAGGAGACCGCGGCGTTCGTCCGCGCTGCGATCGATCGGCTGCCCGAGTCCTACCGCACCGTGCTGCTGCTGCGCGACATCGAAGGCCTCTCGAACCGCGAGGCCGCTGAAGCGCTCGACACGACCGAGAGCGCGGTCAAGATCCGGCTGCACCGCGCGCGCATGGCGCTGCGGGCGCTGCTCGCACCGGAGATGGGAGCGGTCCGCACATGACCTGCCAGCAGATGGCGGACTTCCTCGCCGACTACATCGGCGAAGAGCTCGACGCCGAAGTGCGGATCACCTTCGAACAGCACATCAGGAAGTGCCACAACTGCCATGTGTTCCTGGATCAGTACCGCGCCACGATCGTCGCCGGCCGCGCGGCCTATGCGGAGATCGACCGCGACGAGCCGCACACCGCGATGCCCGACGAGCTCGTCCAGGCGATCCTCGAAGCCTTGAAAAAAGCCTGAGCCTCTCCGGCATCACGCCGACAGAGACGCCCGGAACCCGCCTGAAGTTCTTACCCGATCGATCGCGCTCTCCTCTCGACGGCACGGTCGCGGCAGCCGCTGCGAGCGGCATGCGTCTTGCTCCTTTGTCCGATCACAACACGTGTGCCTGCTGCCGGCACGGTGCCGGCGGCGTCTCAACGAGGTGTCCATGCGCGCCCGCATCACCGTGTTCGCCACTGCCGTTTCGCTCGCTGTCCCGTCGTCTCCAGCCCTCGCGCTGAGTCAGCAGTCACAGTCCCAATCACACATCGTCGATGCCGCGGCGCTGCGCCGTGCGATCGACGCGCAAACCGCCCGTGACGACGCCAATCGGCGGGCGGTCCGCGAGGCGCTGCAGCGCGACGACGTCCGCGAGACGGCTCGCGCTCTCGGGCTCGACGTCAAGGCCGCCGAAGACGCGCTGGCGACGATGTCGAGCGAGGACCTGGCGCGCGTCGGCGCACCGGCGCGCGTGGTGAACGATCGCGCCGGCGCCGCGAGCACCGTGACGATTTCGATAACGACGCTGCTGCTGCTCCTCATTCTGATCGTCCTGATCGTCAAGTAGGCGCGTGCTGCTCAAACCTGCGATCGTCGCCGCGGTGACGAGCGCGGTCATCGCGTTCGTCCCGCTCGAAGCCTTAGGCCGTCAACGGCCTGGCGACGCAGCCACGCCCGCGGCGCTCCTCGACGTGCCGTATCTGACGCAGCCCGAGGCGCTGTGCGGCGGCGCCGCGCTGGCGATGGTGCTCCGTTACTGGGGCGATCGCACCGTCGTCGCCGAGGACTTCGCGCCTCGCCTCGACGCGGACGGCAGCGGCATCCGCACATCGGCGCTCGTCGCCGCCGTCCGCGATCGCGGCTGGCGCGTCGCACGCGCGACTGTAGACGCCGTCCCCGCCGACCTCGAGACCGCGGTCGCCAAGGGCCGTCCGGCGATCGTGTTGATCGAGGATCGCCCAAGCGTCTTCCATTACGTGGTCGTCGTTGCGATCACCCCGGACGTCGTCGTCGTGCACGACTCGGCGCGCCGTCCGTTCCTGACGCTGGCCCGGGCTCGCTTTCTCGAGCGATGGCGGCGCGGCGACAACTGGCTGCTCCTCGTACTTCCGCGGGCGGCACCGCAGCCCGCGACAACGGAAAGCGCTCTCGACACGTCACGGACGCGGGAGGACATCGATTCGAGCTCGCCATGCGATCGGCTCATCGCCGAGAGCGTTCGCCTCGCGTCAGCGGATCCGGAAGCCGCCGAAACAGGTCTGCTGACGGCGACGCGGCTCTGTCCGTCTCTCGCATCCGCGTGGACGGAGTTGGCCGGGCTGCGAATCCTGCAATCACGCTGGTCGGATGCGTCGGTCGCGGCGCGGCGGGCCGCCGCGCTTGCGCCCGCAGACGATCTCACATGGCGCGTCCTCGCGACGAGCCTCTACCTCGAAGGCGACCGCGTCGCTGCGCTCGACGCATGGAACCATGTCGGCGAGCCTCGGGTCGACGTGGTGTCCATTCACGGCGTCGCGCGGACGCCTCACCCGGTCGTCACGCGCCGCCTGGGTCTCGCGACGCGATCGCTGCTCACGGCAGGCGCCTACCGGCGGGCCGAGCGGCGTCTCGACGATCTGCCGACTGCGATGGCGTCCGAGCTGCGCTACACCTCGGTCGCCGATGGCCTCGCGGCGATCGACGCGCGCGTGCTCGAACGCCCTGTCGTCCCGAATTCGTGGGTGGCCTGGAGCGCGATCGGATTGCGCGGTGCGGTCACTCGCGAGCTCGGCATCGATTTCGGGGGACTGGCGCGTAGCGGCGACCTGCTCTCGGCGGGCTGGCGGTGGAACGAAGCCTCGCCACGCATCGCCTTCGATTTTGCCGTGCCCGACGTCGATGGCCTGCCCGGCGTCTTTCACCTGGATGCGTCGTGGGAACGTCAGACGTACAAGTCGACTGCCGCCGACGTGGTGCTCAGCGAAGAGCGACGACGCGTCGGCGCCGCCGTCGAAGATTGGATCTCCGATGCCTGGCGCGTTCGCGCGGGTGCGGCGATCGATCGTTTCGACGCGAGCGGCTTCGTCGCCGGCGACATCGCGATCGCGTGGCGCTCGCGCGACGATCGTCTCTCGATTGGATCGGACCTCGGCGGCTGGTCCGGCGGCGGCGACCGCCGGTTCTGGACCGCGGCATTCTCGACAGCCTGGCAGTCAACGGCAGTACGGGATCGCCCTAAATGGTCGATCGCCTCGGGAGCGACGTACGCGAGTGCGGACGCGCCGGTGGCACTCTGGCAGGGCGCCGGCGCCGGGCGTGGTCGCGACTATCTGTTGCGCGCACACACCCTCGACGCGGAAGGCGTCGTCACCGCGGACGTCTTCGGACGACACCTCCTCTGGGCGACGATCGAACACGAACGATCTCTATGGCACTCGAACGCCGGCGCCATCGGCGTCGCGGGTTTCGCGGATATCGCTCGCGCATCCCATCGGTTGGAAGCGCCCGCCGCGTCGCCTACTCACGTGGACGTCGGCGCCGGCATTCGCCTGCGTCCCTCGATGTTCGCCGCCGCGCTCCGAGCCGATCTCGCCTACGGCCTCCGTGACGGCCGCGTTCAGATCTCGGCTGGCATCGTCGCGCCCTGGCCCGGCCGGTGACGAGCGATCGCCCGGAGGCGTAGGTAAGCCGTCGCCCGAAAAGTCCCGCGCGCTGGTCATTTTTTCCAATTGCCGGACGCGACACTGGAAGTCCTACCAGGCGCGTTCGACTTTGCCGGATTACGGCGCACCGCGTCGGGACGATTCGCTGGCAGTGCAATTGCTTCGTTCTGCACGTGGCCCAGTCTCGCCCGGCAATCTCGGCGATCGTAGTTGTTACTGTTCTGTCAGCGCTGGCCGCGCGGTGTGGATCGTCGGTCACCACCGTCGGTCCGACGCCATCGAAGTGCCCGACGACGCTCGGCGTCGCCGCCGACGGGATCGGCGCGGGCGGTGGCCAGTCCAGCGTCACGGTGACGACCCAACCCGAGTGCGCGTGGACCGCGACGGCCGACGCCAGCTGGATCTCCGAGCTCGCGCCGACCTCGGGTCAAGGCAGCAGCGTCATCACGTTTACCGCCGCACCCAATCCCGACGGCGCGCTTCGCGAGGGCGGGATCGTCGTCAACGAACAGCGCGTCACCGTGCGCCAGCAGGCCGCGTGCCTCGTGGTCATCTCGCCGGCGATGGTCTCCTTCACGGCGTCCGGCGGCGCGGTGCAGGTCGACGTCTCCGCGCCACCGTCGTGCGCGTGGTCGATTCAGGAGAACGTCTCGTGGCTGAGCGTCAGCGCGCCGCCCATGGCCGGGCCCGCGAGAATCACCATGACCGCGGCCGCGAACACCGGCGGATCGCGGGAAGCGATCGTGAGCGTCGGCGGGCAGGCGGTGAGGGCAAGGCAGGAAAGCGCGGGATCACCGGCGCCGCAGCCGCCGCCGACGTCGGACCCGGCGCCGGCGCCCGACCCGACGCCTCAGCCGCCGAACTCGGAGAATCCGCTGCCGGTCCCCGCGCCATGCACGTACGGCGTGTCGCCGACGTCGGTGAACGTGGGCGGCGCGGCCGGATCGACGTCCGTCACGGTAACCACGGGCACCGCATGCGCATGGTCGATCGCGAACGGCACGCCGTGGATCGCGGTCGCTGGCGCCACGACTCGAACCGGGCCCGGTTCGGTGTCGCTGTCGTACACCGCGAACAACGACGCCGCCCGCGTCGGGATGGTCACCATCGCCGGGCTCCCCTTCGCGATTTCGCAGGCGAGCAACTGCGCCTACACGCTGGATCCGGCGATCGTCAACGTCAACAAGAACGGCGACAAGGACATCCGCGTCGACATCACCACCACGAGCGCGTGCTCGTGGACGGCCACGACATCGGATGAGTGGATCACCTTGAAAGGCGAAACCTCGGGCACGGGCTCGGGCGCGCTGCGGTTCGAGGTCGCGAGGAACCAGGGCGCGGCGCGTGTCGGACAGATCAGGATCGCCGGCCTTGTCGTCACCATCGATCAGCAGTGAGACGCGCGCGATGATCCCTCACCTGTGCCCGCGGCTTCCGTCGCTGCCAGCCCGCCTGATGACGGTGACCGCGCTGTTCACGATCGCCGGCGGCAACGCCGCGTTCGCCCAGCAGCAGGAGACGATGCGTGAGGCGCTGACCTTTCTGCTGATCAATCGCTCGGTGGTGACCGACGACTTCGAGCGCGACACGCTGGCGGCCGAGCGCACCCGAGACGCGCTGGTGAGCGTGCTCGGCCGCGCGGTCGGCACGATCGCGGTGCCGACGTCGGGCAGCGGCTTCGTCTATCGCTTCAATCCGGATCTCGGCTCCTTCGAACGATCCAGCGCGACGTTCGGCGGCTTCTTCGTCGATCGCGCCCAGACGATCGGACGCGGCCGCACCAGCTTCACGGTCACCTACGACGACACCCGCTTCGACGCGATCGACGGGCACGACCTCGACGACGGCACGCTGATGACGGTCGGCGGCCGTCTGCGCACGGAGCCGCAGCCGTTCGACGCCGAGACGCTGGAGCTGCACTTGCGCGCGAGCCGCGTCATTGCTACCGGCCATGTCGGGATCTCCGACCGGTTCGAGATCGGCGCCGCGGTGCCGATCGTGACGCTGCGCATGGACGGCGAGCGCGTCGACACCTATCGATCCGTCCGCTCCGTGCAAGCCAGCGCCTCGGCCTCGGCGACCGGGCTCGGCGATCTCATCGTCCGCGGCAAGTACGCGCTCTGGACGCGCGCGGGCGACGGCGTCAGCGCCGGCGCCGAGCTTCACCTGCCCACCGGCGATGCCGATCAGCTGCTGGGGACCGGCAAGCCGGCGTTCAAGCCGCGCGTCATCGGTTCGCTCGAGCGGCAGCGGGTCGCGCTGCACGGCGAGGCCGGCTACGTGTTCGGCGAGATCACGAACGGCCTCGAGTTCGGCGGTGCGCTCACGGTCGCCGCGCATCCCGCGCTCACACTCGCGTTCGAGCTGCTCAGCCAGCAGCGCGGCGCCGCCGGCGAGCTGACCACGGTCGTCGAGCCCCATCCGACGCTGGTCGGCGTCGACACCATCCGTTTGACGGCGCTCGACGACGACCGCGCGCGGACGATGGCGACGTTCGGACTGAAGTGGAACGTCGGCTCGACCTGGCTGCTGGCGTTCAATCTGTCGCGCTCGCTCACGTCAGCAGGGTTGACGGCAGGCTGGTCGCCGGCCGTCACGCTGGACTATTCCTTCGTACGGTGACGCCATGACTCGCAAGCCAGAACACGAACGCGTCCCGCTCCAGCCCGCCGGCGATGCGCTGGACCTGTTCCCGACCGAGGGACCGGTGGCGAGCGCCGCGGCGGAGCCGCCGAAGCCCGCGCTCCTTCACGTGACGCCCGCCGGTGAATTCGCGCCGATCGTCGAGATGCCGGCGCGCGCGGCTGAAGAGGTGCCCCGGCTCGATGGCGCGATCGAACCCGAGCCGCTGCCGCCCCTGGCGATCGGCGCAGCGGCGGCTGCCGTCCTGCTGATCGTGATGATGGGCGTCGCGGTGCTGTTCCAGCGACAGCGTCTGGCTGGTCCGCAATCGGCTGTCGCCGCGCCGCCAGTTTCTTCTACGAGCGCGTACGTCGAGAAGACCAGGCCGGTTGCGACAGTCCCGATCGCCGAAATCAAGATTCCTGTCGCCGAGCGCGTCGCGGCAAATGCGGAGGCGCCCACTGCGGGTCCGACGACGCCGGCAAAGGACGAGCCGAAGCCGACGAAGGACGAGCCGAACACGACGAAGGAGCGACCGAAGACGAAGACACCGCCGCCGGTGCAAGTGACCAAGCCGGCCTCGTCGCGATCCTCGGAGCGGTGGCCGAACCCGATTCCCGCACCCGCGCCGCAGCGGGGCTCGATCGCGTCAGTGCGCCCACCGACAACCGCGCCGGTTGTGCCGCCGGCCGTGGCGCTGGATCTTTCGCACCTGAAAACGGCGCCGCCGCCCGACACTTCCGGGATCGATCGCTCGCCGGTGGCGGGTTCTGCCGACCGTGCCAACGCCCCGGCGTCCGCTCCCGCGCCGCCGCCTGCGCCGTCCGCCAGCGAGCTGATTCGCGGCGTCCTCGATCAATACGCCAGCGCGTTGAGCCGGTTGAACGTCGCGGACACGCGCGCCGTATGGCCGTCGGCCGACGCCAGCCAATTGCGCCGGGCCTTCGAACAGCTCGCTTCGCAGCAGGTCGAGTTGGGGTCGTGTGACGTGCGTGCCGGCGATCGCGACGGCAGCGCGGTCTGCGCCGGCCGCGTGACGATCGTGCCGCGCGTCGGCCGTCGGACCTCGCGAACCGAATCGCGCACCTGGATTTTCGATCTGGCGCGTCGCGACGGGAGATGGGTGATCAGCGGCGTCAAGGCACAGTAAGCGACCGGCGTCGTACTGTGATGACGAGCAGCGGCCGGGGCCGCGAATGCGGCACCCGGCTACCCTGACGCTCGCCGGTGGTTACGCGCCGTACGCGGTGTCGTAGCGCGACCGATCGGTCTGCCGCCCGCGTTCGCCGCCGGCGTAATGATCGCGGAAGCCCGGCACCAGGTCGCTGATGAACTCGACGGCCTTCGCCGACACGACCCCGAGCAGCGCATCGGCGATGCCGTGCCACGTCTGGCCCAGCTGACGGCCCGCCAGGGCGCGCGTCTCCTGTACCACGTGCGGCATGCGCATCCGCGACGGCTGGCGCGGCACGTCGTGCATGCCTTCGAAGCCGTCGCCGAAGTCGTTCTGCTCGCGCGAGGGCGTCGCCAGCAGGCCGAGCAGCACGCCGCCGCCGAACGCCACCGTGAGAAACAGGCTGGTATGCGTCTGGTAGTGCGTCCGCCAATCGGCGAGATCGCGCGCCTTGGTCTCGAGCTCGCGCAGGTTGCGGCCGAGCTCCGATCGCTCCGCCCGGATCTCCTGTTCTATCTGGCTCGTGTTTTCGCCCACTGGATGTTCTCCTGCACCGTCGCGACCGTGCGCGGCGGCTTCAGACTGACGTCCTTGAACTGTTTCATTCCGGCGCCGAGCACAAGGCCGCCGACGAGGGCGATCGTGCCCGCCACCGCGAGTGCGGCGGCCCAGGCCGGCCACACCAGGGCCAGCGCGTAAATTGCCGAGAGCATCACGGCGCCGAGCGCGAGGACGAGCAGCAGACCGCCGGCGGCCATGAACAGCGCGCCGCGCCTCGCCTTGCCGACCTCCTCGCGCACCTCGACCTTGGCCAGGCGCACTTCGGCGCGGATGATTTGCTGCAGGTTGCCGACGATGTCGGTCAGCACCGCGGCGATGGATCGTTCAGACTCGACCGCCATCGGCGTCAGCTCCGGCGAAGGAGCACCGCGGCGAGGAACCCGACGGCGGCGGCGCCGATCAGCGCCTTGGTCGGATTCGCCTTCACGTACTCGTTGACGTCCGAGACGATCTCTCTGACTTCGCGCTCGCGGAAGTAGCTGGTCGTCGCATTGAACTTCTCGGCGGCGCGGTTGCCAAGGTCGGTCGCAGTCTCCTGCACGCGCGAGGCGACGTCGGCGGCCTTCTCTTTCGCGCGCGAGGTCATGTCGGAGACGGTCGATGCGGCGTCGGACGCTTCACGACGGGCATCAGCAGTAACGGATCCAAATGTGGTGTCAGACACGGGCGTACTCCTTGGAAGAATCCGGCACGTCCGGGCGCCGGTACATCGCGATCAGATTGCAAGAACCGGACCCGAGTCGGGTGGCGATTCCCGGCCGGAAACATTGGCGCGATCGCAGTGCGGCCTTCGACAGGTGGCGGGAAGTACAGGGATCCTGGAGGAATGACGTGGCTCGGCCGCCGCAGCGCAAGGACAGGCGGTCGCCGCGCAGCGCCGACGTGAGGCGAGCCGCCGTTCTCCTCGCGGATGTAACCCCCGGGAGCCCGCCGGAATCCGAAAGGTAGGGCCGAAGCCCGGCTCGGAGGCGACCGTGTGAACTGCCGGGATGCGACCGATTTTCTGACCGACTATCTCGCGGGTGACCTGCCGCCGGGCGTGGCCGCTGACTTCGAGGCGCACCTCGAGGAATGCGCCAACTGCGTCGCCCTCCTCGACCAGTTCAAGGCCTGCATCGCCGCCACTCGCCTGGCCTACACCGGCCCGTGCGCTCCTGCCGATTGCGACATTCCCGAAGAACTGGTCCGCGCGATCATGCGGGTCCTCGCACGCGTGTGCTAGTGGCGTTCCGCGTCATTTCAAGTGTCGGCCGCCATCGACGCGAACGGTCTCGCCGGTGATGAAGTCCGTCTCGATCAGCGCGATCACCGCCTTCGCGATCTCGTCCTCGCCGCCCCAACGTCCGAGCGGCGTGGCCGCCGCGACCTCCCGCTTTTCCTCGTCGCTCATGTCGGGCGGCGGCAGAATCGGCCCCGGCGCGATCGCGTTGACCAGGATGGCGGGAGCGAGCTGCAGCGCCAGCGCTTCGGTCAGCGCTTTGACGCCGGCCTTCGCGACGTAATAGGACACGAAGTCACGATAGGCGGGGCGCCCGCTCGCCGCCAGCCAGTCGGCGAAGTTGATGATTCGCCCGCCGTCGGCGCGCATGTGCGGCGCGGCGGCCTGCGCGCACACGAACGACGCCTTCAGATTGACGTTGAGATCCTCGTCCCACTCTCGTCCGCTCATCGACGCGAACGGACGGGACTTGTAGATCGACGCCATGTTGACGAGGACGTCGAGACGGCCGAGTCCCGAGACCGTCTGCGCGACCAGCGCGCGCGCGTCCTCCTCGCGCGAGACGTCGGCTTGAATCGCGATGGCGCGGCGTCCGAGCGCCTCGACGTGCACGACCGTCTCGTCGGCCTCCGCTTTCGAACCTCGATACGCCGTCGCGACGTGCGCGCCCCGTTCGGCGACGCGCCTGGCGACGACCTGACCGATCCGTTTGCCGCCGGTGATCAGCACGACCTTGTCTTTGAGATTCATCGCGTCTCCAGGCATCTTAGCGAGCGCCGCCGACGCCCGCCAGCAGGCCGAGGCGACAGCTTCCGCCTCCGCCCCGTTTCCTCCTACACTCTCCCCATGCTGCGATCGGCCGAGCCGTTGTCCCGGATGGCGATTCGCGCCACCGACGGCGACCTGGGTCGGGTGACGGAGTTCTACTTCGACGACGCGACCTGGACGATCCGGTACCTGGTCGTGCGCACCGGATCCTTCCTGTCGGGGCGTGACGTGCTGCTCACGCCCTCGGTCGTGCAGTCCGTGGACTGGGAACGCGAGCAGGTCCGCGTCAATCTGACGATGGCGCAGGTCGAGAACAGCCCGGACGTGAGCACGGATCGCCCGGTGTCGCGGCTTCAGGAGGTCGAGTACCTGCGCTACTACGAGCAGCCGCCCTACTGGGTGCTCGGCGCGGAAGTCGGCGGCACCGGCGTCGCGCTCGACGCCGCGATGCGCGCGGCAGCGACGGAAGCCGAGGCCGCCGGCGAAGCGCCGCCGACGCATCTGCGCAGCTCGCGCGAAGTCATCGGCTATCACATCGAAGCGTCGGACGGCCCGATCGGCCACGTGCGCGACTTCGTCATCGACGACGCGACCTGGCGCGTGAAGTACCTGGTCGTCGATCCCAGCCGTTGGAAGTTCAACGACGAGGTCGTCATCGCGCCCGAGTGGGTCGGTCGCGTCAGCTGGGGCGGCCGCTGCATCCACGTCGATCTCACCCGCGACACCGTCCGCACCTGTCCGGTGTTCGGGAGCGTCGCGGCGATGACGCCCGAGTACGAGCGCCGGCTCGCCGCGCACTACGGCAAGCGGGCCTGACCCGGCGGTCAACGGCGCGCCGCCCATTCGGGTGGGGCGCCGGCGCCAGGCCGGGCGTAGCATCGAATCATGGCCTCCCTATCGACAGCCAATGCCGTGGCCGCTCCGCTCGACGACGTCTCGCTGCTCGACGCCTACTCGCAGGCGGTGATCGAGGCGATCGGGCACGTCGCGCCGGCCGTCGTGCGCATCGAAGCGCGATCCCGCGGCTCGCGCGGCGACGCCGCGGCGGCGGGCGGATCGGGGTCGGGGTTCGTGATCGCGCCCGACGGCGTCATCGTCACCAACAGCCATGTCGTCCACGGCGCCGGGACGCTCTCGGTGACGATGGCGGACGGCCATCGCGAGCGCGCCGATCTCGTCGGCGAGGATCCAGACACGGACCTTGCCGTGCTGCGCATCGACGGCTCGTCGCTGCCGGTGGCGCGCCTCGGCGATTCGAGCCGCGTGCGCGTCGGGCAGGTCGCGATCGCGATCGGCAATCCGTACGGCTTCGATTCTTCGGTCACAACCGGCATCGTCAGCGCGCTCGGACGCTCGCTGCGCGGGCGCAGGGGCCGGCTGATGGACGACATCATTCAGACCGACGCGGCGCTCAATCCGGGCAACTCGGGCGGGCCGCTGGTGACGTCGCGCGGCGAGGTCATCGGCGTCAACACCGCGATGATCCTGCCGGCCCAGGGCCTGTGCTTCGCGATCGCCGCGAACACCGTGCGCTTCGTCGTCTCGCGGCTGCTGCGCGACGGGCGCATCCGGCGCAGCTACATCGGCGTCGCCGGTCAGGCGGCGCCGGTGCCGCGCCGCGTCGCTCACGAATGCGGGCTCGCGGTGACGTCCGGCATCCGCGTCGCCTCCGTCGAGCCGCACGGCCCGGCCGCGGCCGCCGGCCTGCGCGAGAACGACGTCATCGTCTTCTTCGGCGATACCGCGGTCGCCGGCGTCGACGAGCTGCACCGGCTCCTGACCGAGGACCGGATCGGCCAGCCGACATCGCTCACCATCATCCGCGACCGCGAGGTGCTCCGCGTGATCGTGATTCCCTGGTCGAGCTAGCCGGAGCGGCTCAGCCTAGATCGCAATCAGCCCGCTGCGGAGCGCGCGTCGTACCGCGTCCGTGCGGTTCGTCGCGCCGAGCTTCGCGATGATCGACGCGACGTGGAATTTGACCGTCTGGTCGCTGATGGCGAGACGCTCGGCGATGGCCTTGTTGGGAAGCCCGAGTGCAATCAGATCGAGGACCTGCTGCTCGCGCGGCGTCAGCGGCTCGTCGAGAACGGCCGTGTCGGCATCGTCACCGGATGGCGTCGTCTCCATCGCCCGCGACCGTCCGGCCGGAGCCAGGACGATCGCATCGGCGGCGCCGCGGCTTCGCGCCGCCGCAACTGTCGGCGCTTCGGCGACGACTTCGATGCCGTACTCGGCGAGCTCGGCGCGGAGGCGATCGCGATCCGCCTGCCGGCCGACGATGACGACGCGCACCCGATAACCCTATCGCGCCGGCCGCTCGCCCACCACCACGGAGAACTCGCTCGGCGTCGAGCCGCGCAGCACGCGCGCCATCGCGGTCGCGCCGGCGCGCGATCGCGCGAGCGTTTCGAGCAGCCGCTCCGGCGAATCGATCGTGACGCCGTCGAACGCGAGCAGCACGTCGCCAACCAGGAAGCCAGCGGCTTCGGCCGGACTGTCCGGCACGACGCCGACGACCAGCAGCGCCGTTTCCGGCCCGCCTTCTCCGCGCTGCCGGGTACTGAGACGCACCGTCTGACCGGCCAGTCCGAGAAAGCCGCGCGAGACCTGGCCATGCTCGAGCACCTCGCCGGCCGCTTTCCAGGCGATGTCGCCTGGAATCACGACCCCCAGCCCGCGAATCTCCGCGGCGGTGGCGATGCCGATCACCTGACCGGCCGCATCCGCCAGGGCGCCGCCGGCAAAGCCGCCGTGCATCGGTGCCGTCGTGCGGATGATCCGCTCGATCGATCGTCCCGGTCCCGTCGGCAGGGGCCCGCCGATGATCGCGACGTTGCCGACGGTCGCGGTCACCGCGTTGCTCCACGAGCGCCCGACGGCAATCGCGACGTGTCCGACGCGGGCCTGACGCGAGGCCACGACCGCCGGCGTCGCACTCAGGCCGGGGACGCTGAGCACCGCCAGGTGCGTCGCGGGATCCCAGCCCTTCACCTCGGCGTCGATCACCCGGCCATCGGGCGTTTTCACGCGAACGCCGCGATCGCGCGCCAGTGCGCGGCCCGTCGTGAGCACCGCGTCCGGGCCGAAGGCGACGCCGCTTACCGGTTGGCGGCGCACCTGCACCTGCACGACCGACGCCGCGATCGTGTCGACGGCGTCAGCCAGCCCGTCGGACAGTTCGTAAAGATGGTTGCTGCTCATGGGTGCGATTCTGGCGGCAGCGGCCGGGCGCTCGCATCACCCGGACGGGCGGGCGGCGCTCCTGTGACTTTCCGTTCTGCAGGGTGGCGGGGTTAAAGGCGTACTTTCAGGAGTGGCCACGCATGGCCGACGCGCTTTTTTCGGCCGATTCTGACGGTACTCACTGGCATCCGGCTTGCTCTGTCCTGTGGTGGCGGACGCCCTCCGGGAAGCCGCCTCAGGGAGAGACCGTGATGCGTTCGAAGGACCTTCGATCCGAGTGGCAGCAGGTGAAGCGTGAGGCCAAGTCGCGCTGGGATCGGCTGACCGACGACGACCTCGACACGATTGGCGGTGACGCTGACCGCCTGGTGCGGCGTCTGCAGGAACGGTACGGGTTTCCGCGTCAGATCGTCCTCGCGGAAGTCGGCCACTTCCTCACCCACCGGCACTAACGCGTCACATGAACGTCTTCATGCGCTCGAGCACGATGGCTCGGGCGGCGCGGATGCCGGGCAGGTCGCGCGCATCCGTGGACAGCACCGCGTAGAGCGCGACCACCAGATTCTTCCGGTTCTGATTCCGCGCCATCTCGGCCCGCGTCGGTGATCCCGCCGGGCGCACCGGGCCGACCGTTCCCACCCAGGCCCTGAATCCTGCCTCGTCGAAATCCGATCGCGCGACGATTGACAGTACTGCCCGCGCGAGCCGCTCGTCTTCGCCGTCCGTGAACACGGTCTCGACCGCTCCCATCCGGGTGGAGATTGCCGTGAGGACGTCCTTCTGCCTGGCCGGTTCGAGATACCGGCTTCTCGCCAGGAACTTGATCAGGTCTGCGGTGTGCGCGGTCGCGTGCACCCATCCCTTGGCGGCGTCGAAGCCGCGGATGTCCTTCTCCGCAGCCAGGTATGTCAACGCCGCCTGCAGCATGCGATCGAACTCCGCGCGATCGAGATAGGGCGCCTCGTTGTCGAGAATGGCCGTGATGCCGAGCGCCAGCGCCGAGAACGATCGCCGCAGCACGTCGTCGCTGCCGGTGGATCCGATCCCGACCGAAAGGTTGTCGATCCATTCGCCGACGAGCGCGCGGCGCTGCTCGACGGAGACGAGCTTCTGGCGGTAAATCCAGGACACGAGCGTCGAATAGGCGATGTCGTCGCGCAGCTCCGGATCCGGCGACCCCAGGAGCGAGCTGAGCTCGCGCACCAGCGGCTCGATCGGCTCGCCCACCGGCGGCGCGTACTTGTTCGCGGCGATCGACTGCCAGAACGCCTTGTCGTGCGTCGCGCGCGGCTGGCCGGCCGACTCAGTGGGCATCGTCGCGCCGACGAGCGCGGCGATCGCAATCGTTCGAACGAGACAGGCGTACATGCGCCGATCCTCCTCAGGGCCCGAGCGGCTTGGACATCGTGACGAAATGAAAGGGCGCGTTCTGCCGCGGATCGCTGCCCGGTTCGGTGCCGATCTCACGGTAGCCGAGCTTGTGGTAGAAGGGCGGCAGTTCCGTGCGCAGGTTGACGACGCGGATGTCCATGTCGCGGCATCCGGCGGTGCGGGCGTAGTCTTCGGCGGCATCGACGAGAGCGCGGCCGAGACCTCGCCCCTGACGGGCCGGATCGACGGCGAGCATGCCGAAGTAGGCGCGCGCGCCGCGCAGCTCGACGTAGACGCAGGCGTCGATCGCGCCGCGATCGCTTGCCGCCAGGAACACGCCTCGGGTCATCATCGCGCGAACGGTCACGGTCGACGTGCGATCCCCGTCGATGAAGAAGCGTTCGACGATGTACGCGGCGTTGATCACCGCGGTGACGCGATCGACGTCGCCGACCGTCGCAATCCGGATGTCGGGAACGCCCACGATCGCACCGCGATCAGGAGTCGCTGCTGCGGCGCGTCGTCTTCGCGCGCGCGCGCGGCGCCGCCTTGGGCCGCCGCGCACGCCGCCGCGGCCGTTCGCGCTCGGCTTCGCCTGCCGCTTCCGCCGCCGACGCCTCGTCAGCCGCCGCGTGGACGGCGCCGCTCTCGTCGGCTCCCGCACCGGATGATTCCGGGACGACGACGGCGCCCAGGGACGAGGCGGCCAGCGCGACGTCGATGGGTTCGCCGGCCTCGATCGGCTCGATATCGGATTCCGCCGCGGCGGCCGGTGCCTCCGCCTCGGCCTCGCCGGCGGGCAGGCCGAGCGCCGTGCCCTGGAAGACGCGAATCACGCCCTGCCGATCGCGTTCGATACGCACGACGTTGGCTTTCTGCGCGGCGCGCAGCAGGTCGGTCAGGTTGGCGAACCCGTAGGCACGCTCGTCGAACGTCGCGCTGACCTGGCGGATCACCTGCTTGACGTTGCGGAGATACAGCGGCCAGCGGCGGACCTGGGCCCTGGCGAGGATCCGCGCGAACTCGCGCACGCCGTCCGCGGGCGCACCGGCCGAAGCCACCGCGCCGCCGCGTTCGCTGGCGGGCCGCCCGTTCGTTGCCGCGGGTGCAGGGGCCGATTCGGCATCGTCGGCGGGCGCCACGGCGCTCTCAGCGGCGATCGCGGTGCCGTCCGCGGGGCCGACGAGCCACCCGCCCTTGCTCTGCTGCACGCGCAGCACGCCGAGCTTCTCGAGCTTCTGCGCGAACTCGCGGAAGGACCCGGCGCCGTAACTCTTTTCCGAAAAGGTCGAGTCGAGCTGCAGCAGCGTCGTCTTCAACAACCCGAGCTGCGGCGAGACGTCGCGTTCCGACAGCACCTTGAGCGCGCGCTTGACCAGCGGGATCACCTGGTCGATCGCCGTGCGGTCGGTCTTGGCCTCGCCGCTCTGGGCGCGGCGGCCGCCGCCCGCGCCGAGCAGGTTCTCATAGGCGATGAACTCGTGGCAGTTGCGCTGCATGATGACGCTGGTGAACTGCCGGCCGCCGACGACGAAGATCGTCTTGTCGTACTGCTTGAGCTTCTCGACCAGGCTGATGAAGTCGCTGTCGCCGCCGACGATGACGAAGGCGTTGATATGCGGGTGCGTGAACGCCATCTCGAGCGCGTCGAGCGCGAGGTTGATGTCGGCGCCGTTCTTGTCGCCGCCGGGCGTCGGGTTGCGCTGCACCATACGGATGGCGTGCTGGGTGAGCGCGCGGCTGTAGCCGCCGGCGCGCTGCCAGTCGCTGTAGGCAGTTTTCGACACTACCTCGCCGCGCTCCTTGAGGGCGTCGAGGACGAGGCCGACGTCGAAGCGCTCGTTGAGGGTGTTCTTGACGCCGATCTCGATGTTGTCGAAGTCGATGAATACGGCGAGACGAAGTCGATCGGTCTGGGTCACGAGTGAATCCTCACCGGCCTGGACGGCTCTCGGGCAGCAGCGTGACCCGGACGTAGCGGGAGGTGTCCAGCGTCGTCCGCGCGATGTCGCGGACGTTCGCGGCGGTCACCGCCCGTACCCGGGCCGGCGCTTCGGCCAGCATCGAGGTCGGTTCGTTGAATTGATAGATCTGCACGAGCTGCGACAGCACCCACGCGTTCTGCCGCATCTGGGTCTCGAGATCGCGCAGCAGCCGCTCCTGCACGTCGGAGACCTCCTGCGGTGTCGGGCCGTCGTCGCGGAACTTCGCGATCTCGCCGAAGAGCCGGGTCACGAGAGCATTGACGCGCGCCGGGTCGGCGCCGAATTCGAGTGAGACGACGTACTCGTTGTTCGGCACCGTCTGCGCGCGAGTCGAGACGGTGACGTTGTAGGTGCCGCTCAGCTCCTCGCGCAGCGCGTTGCGCAGCCGCGTCTGCAGCACGTTGGCCATGAACGTGAGCGGCACCGCCGCCGCGCGGCTGTTCGCGAGCGGCCCCGTGAACACGATGGCGGTGCGCGCGCCGGTCTCGGTGCCCTTGCGCACCGTCTTCTCGACGACGGCTGGCGGCGCGCGAATGCCGACGTCGCGCCAGGTCTCCTGATGGCGATCGGCCGGCAGCGCGCCGAGATACTTCGCGGCGAGCGGCGTCAGCGCATCGGCATTGAAGCTGCCGACGAACACGAAGGTGAAGCCGCTCGCGTCGGCCAGCCGCGCCTTGTAGAAGGCCAGCGATCGATCCATGTCCATCTGATCGACGGCGGTCTCGAGCGAAACGGTGGCGCGCGGATGCCCCTGAGCGAGCGTCGACGCCAGCGTCTGCCGGAACGCGAGCTCGGGCGACGCCGAGGCGTTCGCCGCGGCCGAGCGAATCGAGGACTGGAACGCCTTGAAGATGACCGGATCGCGACGCGGCTCGGTGAACATCAGGTAGATGAGCTCGAAGAGCGTCTCGAGATCCTTGGCCGAGCTGCCGCCGGTGATCGCCGTCTCGTACAGTCCGATCACCGGCCGGACCACCGCGACCTTGCCGGTGAGCGCGCGCTGCAGGGCGGCGCTGGAGAAGCGGCCGTAGCCCATCGTGTTCACGACCTGGGCCGCGCTGACGGCCGGGATCAGGTCGGCGTCGCTCGCGAGCGACGTTCCACCGCGGCTGATCGCCGAGAACACGACCTCGTCTTCCTTGAACGTCGTCGGCTTCAGCACGACCTTGACGCCGTTGGAGAGCATCAGCTCGGTGACGCCGCCGTCCTTCGCCGCCGTCGAGACGACCGATCCGCCGGTCGGCACGCTGGTCAGGAGCGCGTCGGCGCCCGGCCTGAACACGTACGGCTTGATTTTCACGAGGCCGGCGGACTTCATCACCGCGGCGAGGCGCTCGGGATCCGGCCGCGGCACGCTGGCCTTCTGCGGCGCGGTGATCGCAACCACGCGATCCGGTGCGCCGAGCCATGCCTTGACGACGGCGTCGACTTCGGAGAGCGCGATGCCGGGCAGGAACCGGCGCGTGAGCTCGGCTTCGGCCTCGAGCCCCGGATAGGGCTCGGCGACGAGAAAATTACGCGCGTACTCGGCAGCGAGCTGCGACGACTGCCGGTTCTGCTTCTCCGCCATCACCCGCTCGAGCCCGCGCATCGTCAGCGTCTTCTGGCGGTCGAGCTCGCCTTCGGTCAGGCCGAACTGCATGATGCGCGTGCTCTCGACGGCGAGCGCGAGCAACCCGCGGTCGAGCCCGTTCTCGGGCACGGCGGCGTTGAGCGTGACGGCGTCGGCGGCGCGCACGAACGGGCCGCGAATCGCGTTGGCGGCCAGAAACGGCGAGCCGGCCTGCGACGCGGCCTCCGCGAGCCGCGCTGACAGCATGCCGGTCGCCAGCCGATCGATCAGGAGCGATCGATAGCCGCCGACCGTAGACTGATCGCTGGCCCGCGTCCGGGTGCGAATCGTGATCGACGTGCTCCTCGCTTCGGGATCGGTGGCGATGGCGAAGCGTGTCCCGGGGACGTCCGGTACGTCGTATGCCGGCCGCGGTTTGGCGCTGGCGGGCTTGGGAATGCCGGCGAAGTGCTGACGGATCGCCTGCTCGACGGCCGGCACCTGAAAGTCGCCGACGGCAATCACCGCCATCAGATCGGGTCGGTACCAGTCGGCGTAGAACTGTTTGATGCGATCGACCGGCACCTGCAGCGAATAGGTGGTCTCGTCGAACGTCGTCGTCGCGTTGATGTTGGGACCGA
>DASTCC010000521.1:0-4176 GCA_035711465.1 Vicinamibacterales bacterium | reverse complement strand
GTACGCGTGGACGCGGTGGGGCATCGCGCGGATCAACGAACGCGAACGGCAGCCGGCCGTGTTCTATCTGCATCCGTGGGAGCTCGACGTCGAACAGCCGCGGCTTCAGGCGCCGCTGCTGAGCCGGGTGCGCCACTACCGCAACCTGCATCGCACCGAGCCGCGTCTGCGCCGCCTGCTGCGCGAGTTTCGTTTCGGACCGGTCGGCGATCTGATGCCGGAGCTTCGCGTGCGCGCCGAGGACTCCTCGGCGGTGCCGCTCTTCATCTGACGTCATGGCGACCGGCACGCAGACCACCGATCGGCCACCGACCTCTCTCGCGACCGCGACCGACGCGCCGCGGGTCGAGGCGGCCGCCGCCGCGCATGCCGCGGAGTGGGACGCGTTCGTCGCGGCGCATCCGCACGCGACCGGTTATCACGAGTGGGCGTGGCGAGGCGTCTTCGAGCGCAGCTTCGGCCATGGCAGCGAGTATCTCGTCGCCCGCCGCGGCGGGCAGATCGACGCGGTGCTGCCGCTGGTCGAGGTGCGCAGCTGGATCTTCGGTCACTTCCTGACCTCGCTCCCGTTCGTCAATTACGGCGGCGTGCTGGCGCGATCGCCGGAGAGCGCGCGGGCGCTCGTCGACGCCGCGACGGCGCTGTCGCGGACGCGCGGCTGCCGCCACGTCGAGTTGCGCCACGTCGGCCGCCAGTTCGAGTCGCTGCCGGTCCGCGGCCACAAGGTGACGATGCACCTCGCCCTCGCCACCGGCATGTGGGAACGGCTCGATCGCAAGGTGCGGAACCAGATCCGCAAAGCCGAGAAGTCCGATCTGACCGTCGAGGAAGGCGGCGCGGATCTGCTCGACGCGTTCTATCAGGTGTTCGCGCGCAACATGCGCGACCTCGGCACGCCGGTGTACGCCAGAAACTTCTTCGCCCAGGTCCTCGCCGCGTTTCCCGATCGGGCGCGGCTGGTCGTCGTGCGCCGCAAGGGCGATCCGATCGCCGCGGGTCTGTCGTACCACTCGGGCACGACCGTCGAGGTGCCGTGGGCCTCGTCGCTGCGCGAGTGGAACAGCCTGTGCCCGAATCACTTGCTGTACTGGTCGGTGATCGAGGCCGCCGTCGCACGCGATGCGCAGATCCTCGACTTCGGCCGCTCGACGCCGAACGCGGGCACCTACAACTTCAAGAGCCAGTGGGGGGCGCAGCCGGTGCCGCTTCACTGGGAGTACGCGGGGCTGTCCGGTGACGTGATTCCCGACCACGGTCCGACGAATCCGAAGTTTCGAGTCGCCGTCGCGGTCTGGAAGCGGTGCCCGTTGTGGCTCGCGAACACGGTGGGGCCGCGCATCGTGCGGGCCATTCCATAACAGGGAGACGACGTGACGAGGATTCTGGGGATCTCCGCCTTCTATCACGACAGCGCCGCGTGCGTCGTCGTCGACGGCGAGATCATCGCGGCAGCGCAGGAAGAACGGTTCACGCGCCGGAAGCACGATGCCAGCTTCCCGGCGCTGGCCGTCGAGTATTGCCTGCGCGAGGCGAAGTGCCGCGTCGAGGACATCGACTACGTCGTCTTCTACGAAAAGCCATACCGCAAATTCGAGCGGCTGCTCGAGACCTATCTCGGCTACGCACCGGCCGGCTTCAAGAGCTTTGCGATGGCGATGCCGGTGTGGCTGAAGGAGAAGCTCAATCAGCCGAAGATGATCCGCGCCGGCATCGGCGAGGGCTGCAAGGCGCCGATCGTATTCACCGATCATCACGAGAGCCATGCCGCCAGCGCCTTCTTCCCGAGCCCGTTCCAGGACGCGGCCATCCTCACGCTCGACGGCGTCGGCGAGTGGAGCACGACGGCGATGGGCGTGGGACAGGGCAACCAGATCACGCTGACGCGCGAGCTCAAGTTTCCGCACTCGCTCGGCCTGCTCTATTCCGCGTTCACGTACTACTGCGGCTTCAAGGTCAACAGCGGCGAGTACAAGCTGATGGGCCTGGCGCCGTACGGCCGGCCGATCTACCGCGACCTCATCCTCAAGCACCTCGTCGACATCAAACCCGACGGCAGCTTCTGGATGGACATGCGCTATTTCAACTACTGCGAAGGCCTGACGATGACCGGGCCGGCCTTCGACGAGCTGTTCGGCGGCAAGCCCCGCCAGTCGGAATCCGACATCGAGCAGCGGCACATGGATCTGGCCGCCAGCATCCAGTCGGTCACCGAAGACGTGATGCTGGCGATGGGCCGCGAGATCCATAAGCAGACCGGGATGAAACATCTCGTGCTCGCCGGCGGCGTCGCGCTCAACTGCGTCGCCAACGGCCGGCTGCTGCGCGAGGGCCCCTTCGAGGACATCTGGATTCAGCCCGCGGCCGGCGACGCCGGCGGCGCGCTCGGCGCCGCGCTCTTCGCGTGGGACCAGCTGCTCGACACCCCGCGCCAGGCCTGGGGCCGCGATCGACAGAAGGGCAGCCTGCTCGGCCCGCGCTTCGAGACCATGGAGATCTGCGAGTGGCTCGACGGTCTCGGCGTGTCGTACTACCGCGCCCCCGACCTGCAGACGCTGATCGACCAGGTCGTCGATCTGCTCGCCAGCGAGAAGGTGGTCGGCTGGTTCCAGGATCGGATGGAGTTCGGTCCGCGCGCGCTCGGCGCGCGCAGCATCCTTGGCGATCCGCGCTCGCCGAAGATGCAGGCGACGATGAACCTGAAGATCAAGTTCCGCGAGAGCTTCCGGCCGTTCGCGCCGATCGTGCTCGAATCCGAGGCGCACAAGTGGTTCGGTCTGAAGAAGGGCCACACCAGTCCCTACATGCTGGTGGTGGCGCCGGTGCTCGACGAGCATCGGGTCCCGATCGACGACGCCACGCGCGAGCGGATGTCGAAGGATCCGGACCTGCGCAACCGCGTCAACATCCCGCGGTCGGTGATTCCGGCGGTGACGCACGTCGACTACAGCGCACGGCTGCAGACGGTGGACGAGGATCGCAATCCGCGGCTGGCGGCGCTGCTCGCCGCGTTCCAGCGCCGCACCGGCTGTCCGGTGCTGGTGAATACGAGCTTCAACGTCCGCGGCGAGCCGATCGTCTGCAGCCCGGAAGACGCCTATCGCTGCCTGCTCGCCACCGAAATGGACGCGCTCGTGCTCGAAGACGTCATCGTCTTCAAGAAGGACCTTGCCGACAAGGTCGACGCGGCCGAGCGCGAGCGGCATCTGGCGCAGTTCCAGCTGGATTGACGAGGGATCGATCATGCAGTGGGCAGAGGTCGTCAGAACGCCGCCAAAGAAGCAGCTGCGCCAGTTCGCGGGCCTGTTTCTGATCATCTTTCTCGGCCTTGCCGCCTGGCGCTGGTTCAGCGGCGACCACGGGACGGCGACGCGCGTGCTGGCCGCCATCGCCGTCGTCATTGGTGGGCTCGGCCTGGCGGTGCCCTCGGCGATCCGGCCGATCTACACCGGCTGGATGATCGCCGCGTTTCCGATCGGCTGGACGGTCTCGCGTCTCGTCCTGGCCTTCGTCTATTTCCTCGTCGTCACGCCGATCGGCGCCGTCTTCAAGCTCAGCGGACGCGACACGCTGGGACTGAAGCGGCAGCAGGTGACGTCGTACTGGACGCCAAAGCCTCGCGCATCGAACGCGCGCGAATACTTCCGGCAGTCGTAACCGGCGGCGACGCGACCACAGCCCATGACCGACACGCGGATCCACGGCCGGCCCGTCCGGCTCGGCACCAAGCTGCTGATGGCGATGGCCGCCGCCGTCGTCGCTGCCGGCCTCTGCGAGCTGCTGGCGCGGGCCGTCTTCCCCCCGCCGCCGGCGCGCGCCCGGCAGCCGGCGTTGCTGTATCAGACCGATCCCGAGCTCGGCTTCGTCCACGTCCCCAACCAGACCGGCTATCTCGACGACGGCCTGGCGTCGATCAACGGCATGTTCCTGCGTGGACCGGAACCGGCCGCGATGCGCGATGCCGGCGCCCTGCGCGTCCTTGCGATTGGCGATTCGACCACGTTCGGATGGGGCGTCAACGACGACCAGACCTACTGCGCCGCGCTGGGCCGCCAGTTGCGCGCGCACGGCCTCGGTCAACGCCCCGAGGTGTTCAACGCCGGCGTCGTGTCGTACGACCTCAAGCAGTCCGCCAGATTCCTGCGCCGCCTGCTGCCGCACGTGCGGCCGCAGGTCGTC
>DASTCC010000520.1:0-2164 GCA_035711465.1 Vicinamibacterales bacterium | reverse complement strand
CGATTGCCACGTATATCCTGTCGAATCGCATGGGTCTCTTCCAGCAGAAGACCACCAGCATGGCGATGCGAAGCGATTCGCCCGGCGCGTAGCGCGGCGGACTTCACGTCATGACCACGAGACACGCCACCACTATCGACGGGCGGTCCCGCGCGGCACAGACGGCCGCCGACGTGCCGCTGTTGCTCGACGAAGAAGCGTTCCGCGGCTTCTACGACCGGACCGCGCGCCTGCTGCGCGGCTACCTCGATCGGCTGACCGGCGATCGGCAGCTGGCCGACGATCTGCTGCAGGAGTCCTACTTCCGGCTGCTGCGCGCCGCGGTGCCGCTCGAGAACGACACCCATCGACGGCGCTATCTGTTTCGCATCGCCACGAACCTCGCGCACGATGCCCGCCGCCGCAGCCTGACGAGACCGGCGATCCATCCCTCGGCGGATGCGCTCGACGTGACCGCGGCGCCCGGCCAGACGCCAGCCGACGTGCACCGGCGGATCGATCTCTCACGCGCGCTCGACCGGCTGCGTCCGCGCGACCGGGCGATGCTCTGGCTCGCCTACGCGCAGGGCGCGAGCCATCACGAGATTGCCGAGGTCATCGGCGTCGGCGCGCCGAGCGTGAAGACGATGCTCTTCCGCGCGCGACGTCGATTGGCATCGCTCCTCGGCGGCGACGGAGGCCGGTCGTGAAGGCGACGCGCTGCTGTAAACGCGAAGCCGACGTCCTCGACGCCGTCGCGGTCGGCCGCTGGCCGCTCCGCGCCGACGACGAGCTCCGCAGCCACGTCGCGACGTGCCGGACGTGCGCCGATGTCGCGAGCGCCGCATCCGCGGTCATCGAGCTGCGCGACGCGACGCCGCCTGATTCGCTTCCCGACGCTTCGGTCGTCTGGCATCGTGCGCAGCTCAAGGCCCGCGAACAGGCGACGGTGCGCGCGGCGCAGCCGACGCTGTACGCCGTCGGCATCCTCGGCTCGTGCCTCGCCGGCCTCGCACTCGCATACTGGGGCATCGGCACGCCCTGGCTGGCGAGCTGGTGGCACGCGCTCTCGGGCCTGACGCCGGAGATCCCCGCCAATCTCGCGGCGACGGTCCGCTCGATCGAGCTCGGCTTCATCGGCCGCCTCATTGCCGCGACGATCGTGGGTTGGATCGTCTTGGTACCGGTTGCGGTCCTTGTGGCACGCTGGGCGGACCGGTGAGTGCTGATTGCCCGGTCGTGCTGGGTGCTGGGTGCTCCAGGAACGAACTGACGATCGTCAACTAATCGGAATCAGTTCGGTCCAATCGAATACGCACTTGGCACCCAGCACAACCGTTTACGTCATCGAATAAACAACGAGATTGACGGCGAACCGCGTGTTGTCCTCGCGCCTGAATCGCTTGTTCCGCCAGTCGTAGTCCCACTCGCAGCCGTAGTCCTTGTTCGAATAGATCACGCCCAGCCGGTTTCGGCGCTCGACGCCGCGCAGGTAGTCGTGGACCATGTCGTCGCCCCAGCCGTTGAGCTCGTGGCTGGTCTGCGGCGGGCCCTCGGGGAAGCGGAAGAACGATCGATAGAGCTGATGCGAGTTCGGGATCTTCGCGAGCGTCGTCGGCCCCGGAAACATCTGGCGCATCTCGGCTTCGAATGACTTCGCGTAGAGGCCATCGACGTCGTGGTTGCAGTCATCGGAGAACAGCAGCCCGCCGGCGTCGGCGAAGCGGATCAGGTTCGCGCGCTCCTTGTCGTTGAAGCGCACCAGCTTGTGGCCGGTCATGAACAGGAACGGAAACGCCGCGAGCTCGGCCGAATCGGGCGGGACGACGACCTCCTGCGGATACACCGCGATGTCGGTGTACTGAATCACCGCGTCGAGCACGTTCGCGGCGACCTTGGGGTTGTAGTCCCAGTCGCCCGAGTCATACCGCAGCCGCGCGAACACGAACTCGAACGGCCGCGGCCCGCGCGTCGTCGCCTGCCGCGCCGGCGCCGGCTGCTGCGCGAACGCCGGCCCCGCGAGGGTTACGCCGGCGGCGGCGCCGAACGAAGCCAGGAATGTCCGTCGGGACGTTCGCACGCACTGATCCTACCAGCCTGCCGGCTGCCGGCTGCCGGCTGCCGGCGGCGGGCGGCGGGCGGCGGGCGGCGGATTCTCATCACCAAGCCTGGCGGCCCGGCGTCG
>DASTCC010000519.1:0-3798 GCA_035711465.1 Vicinamibacterales bacterium | reverse complement strand
GGATTCACCGGACAGTAGCGTCCGACGTCGCCCGATCGGCGCACGGCGTCGTCCGACCGGCGCCCTGCGACGCCTGCGCGTCGCCGCGGCCGCGATCGCTGCGAGGTCCGCGCCGCCGCGCGCCTGCGCGTCTTCGCGATCGGGAAGTGCAGGATCTCGGGCTCGACGATCACGTCGCGTGACAGCGTGCCCGCCTTCGCGGAGACCTCGATCGGATCGGCGTCGAACACGAGCACGCGCCGCGCCAGCTCGTCGGCTGGCGCCAGATCGCCGATGAGATCGACGCCCCGCGCGAACAGTCGTTCGAAGCCGCTCTCGATCGCATCGCGCGATGCGCGTTTCTCGGCGTCGAGAAACTTTCCGGCGCGGCGGTTGGCCATCACGTAGCGGGCCATGGGCGATCCTCCGTAGCGTTTGCTGCCATTGTCTACGACCTGCTCTCTGATCGAACGCACTTCCGACGCGGCGAAGCTCGCACCGCCAGCGGCCTGGCCGGAATCGCACCATTGCTCTGCCGCAACGACGTGCGCCGCGATCCCGTATACATTCCCCTCCAAGGCCGCCATCGGCGTGGCGACGCGAAGGAATGCACATGTACAGCCCGGCTCAGTGCCATCTCCAGGATCGGCGATTCGACGACTCGATCGGTTGGCTCGACGCGTCGCTCACCGATCTCGTGGGTCATATTCAGCGGCGCTATCACGAGCCGCTGCGTCTCGAGTTGCCGGCACTCCTGGCGGCGCTCGCGCGGGTGGAAATCCGGCACCGCCGCCACGCAGCGACGTTGACGCCCCTCAGGCATCTCTTCGACCGTTTCTCGCGCGGGCTGCTGATTCACGTACGGAGCGAGGACGCCGTGCTGTTTCCAGCCATCGTCGCGATCGAAGCGGCGTTCGCCCACCAGCGGACGCGGCCCTGGACGGAAATCGCGCGGCCGATCGAGCTCCTCGAAGCCGATCACGCCAGCGCCGCCGAGTCGCTCTCGCACATGCGCCTGCTCACCCGTGGCTGGGCGCTTCCCGACGACGCCTGCGCGGAGTTCCGGGCGCTCTATCAGGATCTCGCCAGGCTCGAGCGCGACTTGCACGTCCACGTCCATCTCGAGAACCAGGTCCTGTTCCCGCGAGCGACGGCGCTGGCGCGGATGGTCGCCATGTCCGCCTGACGGCCCGTCAGTCGGTGTCGGCGTGCGCGAGCGCTTCGAGCCGCCGGGTCGATCGGACGAGCAGGCGCCGGCGGTCGGATCTCAGGACGCCGTCGGCCTGCCACGCCGCGAGCGTCCGGCTCACGGTATGAAGCGTTGCGCCGGTGAGCTGCGCCAGCTCCTGACGCGTCAGCGGATGCGCGATCAGCACGCCCTCGTCGGTCTGACGACCGCACTGCCGTGCGAGGCGTAGAAGCGTATGGGCCAGTCGTTGGCCGACGCGTTCGGTCGCGAGCTCGCGCACGCGGGTCAGCGCGTCGGTCATGTGCGCGGCCATCTCGCGCATGATGTTGACGCCGAGCTGCGGGTGGCGTGCGAGCAGCGCCGCCAGCGTCTCGCGCGGCCACTGGCGCAGCCGTGTGGTTTCGACCGCGAGCGCCGTCACCGGATACTCGGTCGAGGCCAGGGCGACGACGCCGCCGAAGGGCTCGCCGTCGCCGACGAATCGCACGATCAGCTCGTCGCCTTCCGCGGTGACCTGCACGAGCTTCAGCAGGCCGGAGCCGACGAGATAGAAGGCGCCGGCCGGCTCGCCCTGGCGTGCCAGCGTCTGACCTCGCCGCACCTCGATTGGGGCGCCCGCCTCGAGACACTCGCGGCGCTCGGCCTCGGTCAACCCGTCGAAGATGCGCGATCGGCCGAGGCTCTCGTCGTCATTCATGGCGGCATTCTACCGGGGCCGTTCGGACTGGCGTGGTTTGCGCTGGGACAAAGATCCCGTGCCGCGGCCGGCGCTAGAGTCGCAACAGGATCGCGATTGTCTGGCGATCCGGGGAGCTCGACATGACCTTCACTGCCCAGTCCCGCGTCTCGGACATCGCCGCCGGCACGCCCGCCACGATCAAGATCTTTCAACAGCACCAGATCGATTTCTGCTGCGAGGGCCGCGCCACGCTCGACGACGCCTGCGCGCGGCGTCATCTCGACGTCGACGCGATCCTGACCGAGCTCGAGGGCGCGGACCGAAAGGCGGACGAGTCGATCGGCTGGCTCGAGGCGCCGATCGCCGATCTCGTACGCCATATCCAGAAGCGGTATCACGAGCCGCTGCGCGCCGAGCTGGGCAGGCTCTCGGGGATGATGCAGAAGGTCGTCAGCCGTCACGGCGACCGCTATCCTGAGACGTTGATTCCGCTCGGCGACGTGTTCGATCGCTTCTCACGCGACTTGCGCGCGCACATGGAAAAGGAAGACGCGGTGCTGTTTCCGGCCTTTGTCGCGCTCGCCGCGGCATCGAGCGGCGCGCGTGTCGATCGGTTGTGGCTCAACATCGACCAGCCCATCGACCGGATGGAGTCCGAGCACGCCGAGGCCGGCGAGGCGCTCGCGCGGATGCGTGCGCTCACCAACGGCTACGCGCCGCCGGAAGGCGCCTGCAATACGTTCCGGGGCCTCTATTACGGTCTCGCCGAGCTCGAGCGCGAGATGCACGTGCACGTGCACCTCGAGAACCACGTGCTGTTTCCGCGCGTCGCGGCGCTGGCCCGTTCGTTCGGCGCTTGAGCTGGCGGCGCCCACGGAGCACACTATCGGCGTCGGCACTCGATGACTCCCGGGACTCCACGGCGCGGCCGGGCTCTGCCTCTCGCGACGGTTTCTTTCGCGCTGTCCTTCGCGGCGTGGGGACTCGTGGGCGGACTCGCACCGGTCTTCGCCAATCTCTATCAACTGAATGCGTCGCAGACGGCGTTGCTCGTCGCGATTCCGGTGCTGCTCGGATCGATCGCGCGCCTGCCGATGGGCATGCTCACCGATCGCTTCGGCGGACGCGGCGTGTTCACGGCGCTGCTGCTCTTCAGCGCGGGCGCGGCAGCGGCGCTGCCGCTGGCCGGCAGCTATCAGGCGCTGCTCGCGTGCGCGTTCTTCCTCGGCATGGCGGGATCGTCGTTCGCCATCGGCGCCGCCTTCGTATCGCGGTGGACGGCGGCGGACCGGCAAGGGACGGCGCTTGGCGTCTACGGTCTCGGCACGATCGGTCAGTCGATCGCCGTCTTCGCCGGTCCGGTCGTCGCCGCCGCGTTCGGCTGGGAAATGGTCTTTCGCGGCACGGCCGTGCTGCTCATCGTCTGGGCGACGGTGTTCGCGGCGTTCGCACGCAACCCGGTGCACGCCGCGAGGCCGCCCGGGTTCGGCGCGATGGTCGCGGTGCTGCGCCGATCGCCGGTCGCATGGCTGCTCGGCGCGTTCTACTTCCTGACCTTCGGCGGCTTCGTCGCGTTCTCGATCTACCTGCCGACGCTCCTGCGCACGCAGTTCGGGCTGAGTCCGGCCGACGCCGGCTTTCGTGCGGCCGGGTTCGTCGTGCTGGCGACGCTGATGCGGCCCGTCGGCGGATCGCTGGCGGATCGCATCGGCGGCGCGCAGGTGCTGTCGTGGGTCTTCGGCGGGATCGCGATCTTCTCGCTGTTGCTGTCGTGGTCGGCGATGGTGCCGTTCACGGTCGGGGCGTTGTCGTGCGCGGTCCTGATGGGACTCGGCAACGGCGCGGTGTTCAAGCTCGTGCCCGATCACTTTCCGCGGGACACGGGCACGGTCACGGGTCTGGTCGGGGCGATGGGCGGCCTAGGCGGCTTCTTTCCGCCGCTCGTGCTCGG
>DASTCC010000518.1:0-2841 GCA_035711465.1 Vicinamibacterales bacterium | reverse complement strand
GAGCTGACTCCGGTCGGACGACGGGCGCTGGCAACGGCCGAGCGGATTCTCGATCGGCTGCGGCGTCCGAAAACGGCGCGGGTGCCGCGGTGAGCGATCGAACGCGCCTGCCGCGTGCCGCGGCCTGGCTGATCGCGGTCGTCGCGCCGGCGGACTGGCGCGACGCGCTCGCCGGCGATCTCGAGGAAGAACGGCGCCGCCGCCGGCGTGCGCGTCGATCCGCCGGCGCCTGGTGGGCACTGCGCGCCGCCGCCGTATCCGCGCTCCGGCTGCGGCTCGAATCCTCTCGAAAGGACTCCACGATGCGTATCTCGCTCCCGTCGCAGGCGTCGGTTGGCGCCGCGATCGTTCACGCCGCGCGATCGATCCTGCGCCGGCCGGCCGCCGCCGCGCTCATCGTCGTCACGCTGACGCTCGGCATCGGCGCCAACACGGCGATCTTCAGTCTCGCCAACTGGCTGCTGCTGCGACCCATCCCTGGTGTCGCAGGGCAGGACCGGCTCGTCACCGTGCGGCTCGAGGCCGAACGCGTCGGCGCGATGTTTCCGATGACCGTTCCCGAATCGAATGACCTCGCTGCGGTGCCGGCCTTTCAAGCACTCGCGGGATCGGCGCCGAGGTCGTTTCACGTCAGCGTCGACGGCAGCGAGCCGGCGCGGCTCGAGGGCGAGGTGGTGTCGCCGTCGTACTTCGACGTGCTCGGTCAACGCTTGAGCGACGGGCGCGGCTTCGGGCCGGCCGAGCAGCATCCCGCCCAGGCGAACGTCGTCGTGATCAGCGATCGGCTGCGGCATCGTGTGTTCGGCGAAGACCGGGCGATCGGCGGCACGATCCGGATCAACGGTCATCCGTTCGGGGTCATCGGCGTCGCGGCGACCGGCTTTCGCGGCACCGATCGCGCGGGAGACTCCGACTTGTGGGTGCCGCTGGCCTCGCACGCAGCTTCGATGCCTTCGTTTCCAAAGGACCTGATGACCAACGCGCGCGTCGGGTTGTTCCTGACGCTCCTGGCGCGGCTGTCGCCGGCCGCGTCGATTGACGAGGCCAACGCGCAGGTCGAGTTGCTCAGACAGCGGTACCTCGCCGAAAAGACCCCGAACAAGTTCTCGCGCGCGCGCTTCCAGGTCGGCTCGGGTCTCGCGGTGCCGGCGTGGCAGCGCGACGGGCTGCGTCAGACGCTGATGTTGCTCGGCATCACGGTGGCGCTGCTGCTCGTCTTGACGTGCGCGAACGTCGCCAACCTGATGGTCGCGCGTTCGCACGAACGGCGCGTCGAGATCGCGACGCGGCAGGCGCTCGGCGCGAGCCGCGGCCGCATCGTGCTCGAGTTGCTCACCGAAGCGACCATGCTGACGGCCGCCGGTGGCGTCCTGGCCCTTGCTGCCGCGGGCGCGCTTGGACAGTTCATGGATGGCTTCGTCGTCGCCCAGAACCTGCCAGCGCTGTCGGCGATCGCGCTCGACTGGCGCGTGTTCGCGTTCGCGATGGCGGTGTCGGCGATCACCTGCGCCGGGTGTGGGCTGCTGCCGGCCGTCGCCGCGGGACGCGTCGACCTGCAGCTCGCGCTGCAGCAGGCGGGCCGCACGCAGGCGCCGCCGGGACGCCGGCTGCGCCGCACGCTCGCCGCCGTCCAGGTCGCCGTGTCGGTGGCGCTGCTCTCCGTCGGGCTGCTGCTCGTGCGCGGTCTGGCCGCGCGGTATCAGGTGCCGCTCGGCTTCGACGCCACAGACGTGCTCGCGTTCTCGATCGACCCGGGGACACAGGGATACGTGGAAGACGCGCACCGCCGCCTCTATCCCGACTTGCTGGCCCGGCTGCGCGCACAACCGTACGTCTCCGCCGCCGCTGTCGCCTGGGTGCAGCCATTCCGGCTGGTCGGCGGCAGCGCCGGCGTCAAGCCGGCGGGCGCGGACGAGGCGAAGGAGCGCGCAGTCGACACCAACATGGTGTCGCCCGGATTCTTCGCGACGCTGAAGGCGCCGATGCTCCAGGGACGCGACTTCACCGACGCCGAGCTGTTGCGCACCGACGAACAGGGCGGCGGCGTCGTCATCGTCAACGAAATGCTCGCCCGCATGCTCTTCGGCGCCATCGACGTCGTCGGCCGCGAGATCGAGACGTCGTTTCCCGCGCCGCGGACGCGCACGGTCGTCGGCGTCGTCGCCGACATGCGGACGCGAAGCGTCACCGCCAAACCGGCCGGGCCCGTCTTGTACGAACCGTTCGGCCAGAGCTTCATCCCCGGCACGAGCACGTTCCTGGTCCGGCTCAACGTGCCGTCGCGCGCGATGATGCCGCAGCTCCGCCAGCTCATGCGTGACGTCGATCCGGCGCTGCCGATCTACGACGTCGAGATGCTGAGCGCGGCCATCGATCGCTATTTCGCCGAAGAGCGGCTCGCCGCCCGCCTGACGATGGCCTTCGCCGCGCTGGCGGCGCTGCTGGCCGCGGTCGGCCTCTACGGCGTGCTCAGCCGCAACGTGGCGGAACGGCATCGTGAGTTCGGCATTCGCGCCGCGCTCGGAGCCGGTCCATCGCTCATCGTTCGGCTGGTCACACGGGAGGCGCTTGCGATTGGCGTCGCCGGCGCGATCGCCGGCCTGGCCGGCGGCTACGCGCTGTCACGCCTGGCTTCCAGCCGCCTGACCGGCCTCGATGCGCTCGATCCGGCGTCGATGACGGTCGCGACGGCGACGCTCGCGGCCATTATCGCGATCGCGTGCGCGGTGCCGGTGCGGAACGCGATGCGCGTGGATGTCGTGCGGGAGCTGAAGTAGGGTCGGAGTAGGGTCGGAGTGGGGTCGGAGCGGGGTCGGAGCAGGGTCGGAGCAGGGTCGGAGT
>DASTCC010000517.1:0-4860 GCA_035711465.1 Vicinamibacterales bacterium | reverse complement strand
GAGGAGGGTCGGAGTAGGGTCGGAGTAGGGTCAGACCCCGCTCCGACCCTACTCTGACCCCGCTCCGACCCTGCTCTGACCCCGCTCCGACCCTACTCCGACCCCCCTACCCAGCCAGCCGCGCGGTACCGAGCCGCCGCTTCGCTTCGTACAGCGTCTCGTCCGCGGCCCGGAGCAGCATCGTCGGCGAGTCGCCGTCGCGTGGGTAGACGGCGACCCCGCCGCTGACCGACAGCGTCGGCTTGTCGGTGTCCGACGCTAGACGTTCGGCAACGCGCCGAAGGACCGCCGTGCCGCCTTCGTCCGTGGTCTCGGGCAGAACGACCGCGAACTCGTCGCCGCCGTAGCGAGAGGGCGTGTCGATCGTGCGGCATGTCCTGCGAAGCACGTCGCCGACGCGTGAGATGGCGCGGCTGCCGACGAGATGGCCGTAGCGATCGTTGATCTTCTTGAGGCCGTCGAGATCCAGGAACAGCACCGCGAACGGCCGGCCGGTCCGCGTCGATCGCGCGATCTCGGCTTTGAGTGTCTCGATCAACCGACGGTAATTCGCGAGCCCGGTGAGCGGATCGGTGCTGGCGAGCTCGTGCAGCTGCGCTTCGGCGCGCTTCTGTTCGGCGACGACGGCCGAGAGCACCACCGCCATCAGCGCCATCACGCTCGTATAGGCCTGCAGCAGCACCAGCGACTCGTTCTGCGTCTCGCGGACGAACGGGCCGAAGCCGCGGAACGTGCCCCAGACCGCAATTCCGGAGAGCACGGCGAGCGCGGTCGCAGCCTCGCGGCGTCCGAAGCGGAACGCGACCCAGAGGAACAGCGGCACGCACAGGAACTCGAGCGGATAGTTCTTGATATCCGATGGGAACAGCCCGCCGAATACCAGCAGTCCGACGAGGACGCTGAGCACCGCGAGCGCCGTGCCTTCGAAAAGCTGCAGGCGCGTCGGACGCTCGAGCGGCGTCACCGCCCAGAGCAGCACGAGCGGTGTGACGACGAGGATTCCGGTGAGATTGCCGAGCCAGAGCGTCATCCACACGTAGGCGTAATCCGGCTGGATGTCCGGGCTCGGGACGCCGCTGCGGGCGGCAAACGCGCTGGACATCGCCAGCGCCGTCGTCGTGATCGTCGCGCTCAACGGCGTGCTGATCAGCGCCGAGATCGCAGTGAAAGTGAACACCCTATCGGGAGTCTGGAACGCGCGAATGCCGGCGACGAAGCGATCGACGAGCACCGTGCCGATGAGCGCTTCGATCGCATGACCCGACCCGATGACCAGCGAGAGCACCAGATCGGTCGTCGCCGTGAAGTGCACGAAGACGGCGCCGAGCCAGACCGCGGGCCAGAGCCGCGTGCCGATCAGCAGCAATGCGGCAAGCGCGAATCCGCTCGGCGGCCATACCGCGCTCGAGCTCGCGTTGAGCGCCGCGAGGGCAAGGCCCAGCTTGCCCAGGGCGACATACACCCCGAACACGGTGACCAGGACGACCGGATGGCGCGCAAGGCGCGGGTACATGGACGCCAGTCTCCTAGCTCACGTTGCTCCACTCGCGAATCGGCACCACACCGCGGCGGCGTGCATCGGCCTTGTCGGCTTTGCTCGCATACAACGCGCGGTCGGCCGCACTCAGGAGCGTCGTTGGCGTGCCGCCGTCGCGCGGGTAGACCGCGACGCCGGCACTGGCGGACAACTGGGGTTTGTCCGGATCTTCGGCGAGCCGCTCGGTGACACGCCGCATCACCACGCGCGCGCCCTCGTCATCGGTGTCCGGCAGCACCGCGACGAACTCGTCGCCGCCGTAGCGTGCGGCGGTGTCGGTGGTGCGGCACGACGCGCGCAGCGTCTCGGCAAAGCGGCAGACGGCGCGGCTGCCGATGAGATGGCCCATCTCGTCATTGATCCGCTTGAGGCCATCCATGTCGAAGAAGAGTACCGCAAAAGGCTCTTCAGTACGGTTGGAACGCGCGATCTCCGCGGTCAGCACATCGATGAGGCGGCGATAGTTGGGCAGGCCGGTCAGCGGATCGGTGACCACGAGCTCGCGCAGCTGCGCTTCGGCGACCGTGTACTCCGACGACAGCGCCGCGAGCGCCAGCGTCATCACCGCGGTGATGCCGATGAAGAACTGCACCATCGCGATCGACGCCGACGGCGAGTGACGGATGAACGGCCCATGATTGCTGAGCGTGCCCACGAGCACGATCACGTTGAGCAGCAGCACCGCCGCCACCGCGGGCCGTCGTCCCAGCCGCACCGCAGCCCAGAGGAGCACCGGGAAGGACAGAAACTCCGTTGGGTAGGCGCGAAGCGCCGCCGGAAGATCGAGGAACGCGACGACGCCGATCAGTGCGACGCTGCCGAATACCGCGGAGCCTTCGAAGAAGGTGCGCGGCTTCCAGCGCAGCGACACGCCGCGGGTGCCGAGCATCACCGCCGGCGCGACAATCAGTCCGCCGGTGACGGTGCCAAGACTCCAGTTGCTCCAGATCGCGCCGTACTCCGACCAACCGGCCAGGCCCGTGAGCGCGAGCGAGACGGCGCCGATCGTCGGGCTGATGGTCGTGCCGGCGAGCAGCACGAGCCCGGCGAACCTGAACGCGTTGCCGGGACTCTGCAGCGCGCTGCGGCCGCCGGCATATCTATTGATCATGTACGCGGCGACGACGCCTTCGAGCGCGTTGCCGGCGGCCATCGCCAGCACCGCCGGGTGCGGGCCGACGACGGTCGCGTAGAGAATGACGCCGCCGCCAAGAATGGCCGGCCAGACTCGATATCCGAGCACGAGCAACGCCCCGAGCGCGAGGCCCGACGGCGGCCAGATCATGCTGGCGGCGCGATGCTCGAAGGCGAATTGCAGCCCGATCCAGCCGGTGACGACATAGGCGATTACCAGGAGCGCCAGCAGTCCCTGCTCCCTTGCCAGTCTGGATCTGACCGCACTCCAGTTCCGCCGCATACGAATACCAGGCAGGCTCAGTGCAGCATCCATGCCACGACGTTCCGGAGGTGGCGGACCATCGGCGCAGGTTCCAACTGCGCTTTCTGTCAGGAATCATCGGTTCTGTCGTTGGCAGCCGGGTGGGAGTGGAGCGGGGTCGATTGCACACTTTCGCATTTGTCTGCGACGCACCGAAGTCGTAATCGGCCAGAATCAGACAGCGGCGCTCCGCGCGCGCGAGGGACTCATCGAATGGAACTGACGAGGCTCGGTCGTAGTGGACTGATGGTGTCGCGTATCGCTCTGGGTTGCATGAGTTATGGCAATCCGAAATGGCGGCCGTGGGTGCTCGATGAAGACGCCGCGCGGCCATTCTTCAAGCGCGCGGTCGAAGCCGGCATCAACTTCTTCGACACCGCGGACATGTACTCGATGGGCGTCAGCGAAGTCGTCACCGGGAAGCTGCTGCGCGAATTCGCCAACCGCGGCGAGATCGTGATCGCGACCAAGGTGAACTACGCGATGGGCCCGGGCCCGAACATGAGCGGGCTGTCGCGCAAGCACGTCGTCCAGGCCTGCGAGGCCAGCCTGAAGCGGCTCGGCGAGGACGCGATCGACCTCTATCAGATCCATCGCTTCGATCCAGTCGTGCCGATCGACGAGACGCTCGAAGCGCTGAACGACCTCGTGCGCGCCGGCAAGGTCCGTTACATCGGCGCGAGCTCGGGACCGGCGTGGCGAATGGCGCGGGCGCTGTCGACGTCGGAAGCGCGCGGCTGGGCGCGCTTCGTGTCGATGCAGAATCACTACAACTTGATCTACCGCGAAGAGGAGCGCGAGATGATTCCTCTCTGCCGCGAGATGGGCATCGGCCTCATCCCGTGGAGTCCGCTGGCGCGCGGGCTGCTGACGCGGCCGAAGCCGGCCGACGCGAACGTGCGCGCCGGCGGCACCGCGCGCGCGGCCTCCGATGACTACTCCGAAAAGCTCTATGACACGCCCGCCGACTGGGAGGTCGTCGACGCTGTCGAGCTCGTCGCGGCGAATCGCGGCGTGCCGATGGCGGAGATTGCGCTCGCGTGGGTGCTGTCGCGGCCGGGCGTGACGGCGCCTATCGTCGGTGCAACGAAGCTGTCGCATCTGGAGACGGCGATCAAGGCGACGGAGCTGCGGCTGCGGCCGGACGAAGTCGAGCAGCTGGAATCGCCGTACGTGCCGCACGCGGTACGCGGCCACATCTAGCGGCAACACCACGACATCGCCGCGGACCGGCGGTCGTCATCGGTTCTTCAGAACAATTCAGCCTTCACTCAGGACTCGCCGCGCCGCGCTCCGTAACGTAGCAGCATGAACCGACGCATCGGCTGGGCCAGTCTCGCGGTTGGCGTGGCGGTCGGGCTCGTGATGGGTCTGTGGTCTTTCGACGGCCCGCTGCCGGTACCGGCGTGGCTCGGCGCTTACGGCGACACCCCCAGACGCCTGGCGCGGCTCGGACACATCGCGTTCATCGGTCTCGGCGGCATCAACATCCTGCTTGCTCGCGAGCTCGAGATGTCGTCGCTGGCGTCGGGCGCGCGCCGCGCCGCGTCGATCGCGATGAACGTCGGCAACGTGCTGTTGCCGCTGACGTTGTTCGCGGCGGCGGTCTGGTATCCGGCGAAATACGCAATGGGCGTGCCGGCGACAAGCGTGTTTGTGGCGCTGACACTCGCGGCGTTGGGCGCTGGGGGGTCGGAGTGGGGTCGGAGGAGGGTCGGAGCAGGGTCGGAGCAGGGTCAGAGTAGGGTCAGAGCGGGGTCAGACCCCACTCGCATCGCTCCCGGCCGAATCGCCCATGAAATTGGTGAAGTTCGCCTCGGGCCCGACGGTGCTCCGACCCTACTCCGACCCTACTCCGACCCTACTCCGACCCCACTCCGACCCC
>DASTCC010000516.1:0-4375 GCA_035711465.1 Vicinamibacterales bacterium | reverse complement strand
GTGCACCCTCTGACCCTGCTCCGACCCTGCTCCGACCCTGCTCCGACCCCTCCGACCCCCGTCCGCACCCGGCCGCACCGACCGAGCCCGCGTTAAGATCGAAGAATGGCTCTATCCGGCAACAGCCCCATGCTCGGATCCCCCGCGCCGTCACTCGAGCTCCCAATCGTCGGCGGGGGGCGGCGGTCGCTGGCCGATCTGCGCGGGCGGCCGGTGATGATCTCGTTTCTCGGCCCGGCGCATTGCAACTTCTGCCGTTCGCACATCATTCGCGCGATTCAGCACCGCGACGAGTTCCAGCAGCTCGGCGCCGACGTGATTTTCGTGGCCTACAGCGATCCGCAGGAGCTGATGGCGAAGATGCTCAGCGATCTCGAGCTGCCCTACACGCTGCTGATCGATCCGGCTCGGGAGAGCTACCGGCGGTGGGGGCTCGGCGAGGCGGGGCTTCGCGAGTGGTTCTCGCCGGGAATGTACGCGGCGATGGTGAAGGCGGTGCTGCGGCGCGATCGATTATTCAAGATGTCGCGCGGGCCCGTCCAGCTCGGCGGTGACTTCGTCGTCGACCGGCGCGGCAACGTGAGCTTCGTCAACCGGCTGAAGAACTTCCACGATCGCGCGTCGATGCCCGACCTCCTCGCCGCCCTCGCGGCGGCCTGATCGCGCTCATCGTCCGATCACTCCTTCGACGACAACGGCCGTTCGCGTCGTCTGATCGCTTCGCGTTTCGGGCGGCATCGTGACTCGCAGGGCCGACGTGTCGGGCAGGTGTTGCTCCCACCACATCGCGGCGTCGTGTTCCGTCCAGACCGGCAGTTCGCAGGCGTCGAGCATCGCGGCCACCTGGCGGGCGCTCTGGGGGCGCGCGGCGGGCTTCTTCTCCAGGCATTTCAGGATGATTCGCTCGAGATCGTCGGGGATCGGCCGATCGGTCCGGCGCGAGGGCGGCACCGGTTCGGCCTGCACGTGCTTGACGACCATGCTCATCGCGTTGGCATCCTCGAACACCAGCGCACCGGTGAGCAGGTAATACGCCACGCAGCCGAGGGCGTAGAGATCGGCGCGGCCATCGACCTTGTCTTCGCCGAGCGCGACCTCCGGCGAGATGTAACCCGGGGTGCCGGCGGCGACGTTCTCCACGGTGATCTGCTGAACGTCCTCGCACGCGGCGCACTTTGCCAATCCGAAGTCGAGCACCTTTACGAAATCGTGCCGCAGCGCCAGCTTGCACAGCATGACGTTCGACGGCTTCAGGTCGCGATGCACGAGATTGCGCTGGTGCGCCTCCTCGAGCGATTCGCAGACCTGGCGCAGGATGTGGCGGACGCGCGACGGCGGCTGCGGGCCGAACGTCTTCACCAGCGTCTCGAGGCTGATGCCGTCGAGCAGCTCCATGACGTAGTAGAACTGCCCGTCGCGGGCGACGCCGAAGTCGTACAGATAGATCGTGTGCGGTGACTGCAGCCCGGCGATCGTGTTGGCCTCGCGCTGGAAGCGCTGCACCCACTCGTTCTGCTGTCGTGACGATGACGCCGTCTGCCGCGGACGGACGAGCTTGATCGCCGCCTGCCGTGCCAGCATCTGGTGGGTCGCGCTCCAGACCTCGCCCATGCCGCCAGCGCCGATTGGCGCCAGCAGGCGATAGCTGCCAAGTCCGTCGTTGATATCGCGGCTCGCCCCTTCGCCGATCGAGCGCCGCATCAGACAGGCGAGTGCCGCCATCGCGTAATTGAGCGCCGGCCAGACGATCAGGCGGCTCCACGGCGCCGGCGGCAGGGGCAGCCGCAGCGTGTTGATCGCGTAGGCCAGCGGCCACATCGACGCGGCCGCGAGTGCGGCGATCATCGTCTTCGACGTTCGCGCGCGCACGACCAGGCAGACGACGATGATCCACGGCCCGACGGCGGAGAAGCCGAGCACCGGTCGATCGGCGTCAAACGGCACGGCGGTCTCGATCGCGGACAGCCAGAAGGCGATTCCGACCGCGAACGACAGCCACAGCGTTTCCATCGTCTCCGCGGCGATCGACGCGAAACGGTACGCCGCGACCAGGCCGATCGCGGCGATCGCGGCGGCGATGGTGGTTCCAAGCACCAGCGGATCGCGATAGAGCGAGGCCAGGTCCGGTTGCGCGAGCTGTGGGAACGAGACCAGAACGAACAGCACGACGGCGGTCGCGAGGGGCCACCAGGACCGCGCGGCGGCCGGCGCGGAATCCGCGGACATAGAGGTCAGTATAGACGCCGTCAGGAATCGCCCACTCCGGCAGTTGATCTGCCGGGCCCCCCGTCGCCCGAGCATTGCTCTAAGATCGACCACTCATGCTGGCCGACCTCCGCTCCAACCTCCGCCAGGCGTGGCGGACGCTCCGCCGCGAGCGCGGCGTCACCGTCGTCGCGGTCGGATCGCTCGCGATCGGCCTCGCGGCCAACGCGACCATCTTCAGCCTCATCCAGGCGGTGATGTTCCCGGCGCTGATCTACCCGGACGCGTCGCGGCTCGTCTTCTTCGAGTCCCGCAATGCGCGGGGTCTGGAGGGCATGCCGGTCTCGGCGCCCGACGCGCGCGACCTGGTCGCCGCGGCACGCACGCTCGAGCACGCGGGCGTGACAGCAGATCAGTCCTCGGTCATCGGCGATGCCGAGGCGCGGACCCGCGTCGGCGGCCGTCGTGTCGAGGCATCGTTCTTCGACGCGACGCAGGTGCCGGCCGCGCTGGGCCGCGTCCTGGTGGCGGCCGATCAACCTGGTGCCATCGTGCTCGGCGACGATCTCTGGCGGCGCCAGTTCAACGCCGATCCGTCCGTCGTCGGCCGCAGCGTGCGCCTCGATGGCGGCGTCGTCACCGTGATCGGCGTGATGCCGCCGCGCTTCGACGCCGATGCCGATTTCTGGACGCCGCTGGGATCGACGACGGCCTTCGCGCGCGACGATCGCCAGTTCACGCTGTTCGCGCGGCTGGTCCCGGGCGCGACGCTCGATGAGGCCGCGCGTGAGACCGCCGACGTCAGCGCGCGGCTCGCTGGCGCGCAACCGGCGACCAATCGCGACTGGTCGATGTATCCGACCCCGGTGACGCGCATGCACGGCCGCGATTCGCAGAGCACGTTCCTGCTGCTCCAGGCCGTGGTCGCGTGCGTGCTGTTGATTGCGTGCGCGAACATCGCGAACATCCTGCTGGCGCGAGGCACGCGGCGCCGTCACGAGATGGCGCTGCGCGTCTCGCTCGGCGCCGGCCGGGCGCGGCTCGTCGGTCAACTGCTGACCGAAGGCGTGCTGATCGCCATTGCCGGCGGCGCGATCGGCCTGCTGCTCGCGATGTGGGGCATTCGCGTCGCTCGCGCGGCCGGCGTCGTGCCCGGCACCAACGAGCCGGCGCTGAACGCCGCCGTCCTCGGATTCACCGCGTTGCTCTCGATGCTGACGGGCGTGCTCTGCAGCATCGTGCCGGCGCTGCAGACGTCGCGCGTCGCCCCGGAGTCGGTGCTCCGCGCGCAGGCGGGCCGCGGCGGGTCGGCGCAGACACGCGGACGCCTGCGCACGTCGCTGGTCGTGCTCCAGATCGGCGCGGCGGTCGTGCTCGCGACCGGCGGCATGCTGATGCTGCAGACGCTCGCGAATCGCGCCCGGGTGAGTCTCGGCTTCGATCCGCGGAACGCCGTCCTCGCCAATCTCGCGCTCAGCGGCAGCCGCTACGGCGATCCCGACGTCGTTCGCTCGACGGTCGACGCCATCTTCGACAATCTCGCAGGTCAGCCTGGCGTCGCCGCCGCGGGCGCGATCACCTGGGCGCTGCCGACAGCGCCCGGCGCGGTGCGCGTCTTCACGCTGCCCGCCGAGGGCGATCGATCCCCCTCGTCCGGCGGCCAGGCCGTCGAAGCGGTGACGCCGGGCTACTTCGACGCGATTGGCGCGCCGATGCGCGCCGGGCGCGCCTTCACCGCCGCCGATACCGTCGGCGCGGCGCCTGTCGCGATCGTCAACGAAGAACTGGCGACGCGTTTCTGGCCCGGTCGCAGCCCCGTCGGACAGCAGCTGCGGCTTGGCGCGCCCGCCGACAACGCGCCGATCGTCACCGTCGTCGGTGTCGTCAGCTCGATGCGAAGGAGCGCGATGCACGACACCTTGCTGGCGCGCGCCTACGTGCCTTTCGCCCAGCATACGAACCGCAGCCTGACGCCCGTGGTCCGCGGCCGTTCGACCACCGCGGCAGCGTCGCGCGATCTGCAGACGGCGGTTCTGCGGGCGGATCCGGCGCTCATGGTCGAAAGGATTCGCACGGTCGAAGACGAGGCCGCGCAGTTCGTCGCGCCGGTGCGTCTGGTGACGACGCTGCTGGCGGCGTTCGGCATGACCGGTGTCCTGCTCGCCGCGCT
>DASTCC010000515.1:0-2376 GCA_035711465.1 Vicinamibacterales bacterium | reverse complement strand
CGCTCGGCTCCGCGTCCGGCGTCGAGCGCCTCGAGCGCCACTCCGGCTTTCACGCGCGCGTCCGTCGCGGCTACAGTCACGACGTGCGCGCCGGCCAGTCCCGCGCCCCAGACCCCGATTCGCGAGCCGTCCACGCCGGCTTCGCCCTGTAAGAAGGTGATCGCGTTGCGGATGTCGATGACCTGCGCTTCGGGCAGCAGGCGCTTGCGGCGGAGCCGTACCTTCGGCGTGTGCTGTGAGAATCGCAGGCGATCGTCGCAGCGGACCTGATCGGCGAGATAGATGAAGGCGCCACTCTTGCCCCAGCCGCGGTAGTCGATCGTCATCGCGACGAGGCCGGCGTGCGCGAAGGCGGCGGCGGTGTCCGCAAGGCTGTCCGCCGTCTGCCCGCGATCGGGTGCCAGGACCACCGCCGCCGTGTTGCCGGCGGCGCTGAATCCGGCGGGCAGGTACAGGCGCGCCCGCGATCGCACGGCTTCGCTGAAGTAGCTGACATCGCGCGTGGACAGCTGAGGGTTCTGGGTCTTCAGGCTCGCCGGTACCGTGCGCGACATCGCGGGCGCTGCCGCGATGTCCGGCTTCAGCCGGACCGGATCGGCCAGGTATTTCAGGAACCAGTCTGCGGCCAGGTTGGAGCCGACCTCGAAGCCCGCGTACGAGTACGCCTGGAAATGCGTGAGACCCGGCAGGGCGATCGCCTGCGCCGGAACGCCGCGGCCTTGCAGGAACGTGGCCGCCTCGACGGCGCCGGACGGTCCCTGCGTCAGTTCATCCTTCTCGGCCGGTATCAGCAGCACGGCGGTGCTGGGCCGGATCTGATCGAGCGTCGATCCCGGGCGCACGTCGCGGTTGCGCTGCGTCGACCACTGATCGACCTTGCTCCGGAACGAAAAGCCGCCATCGACCTCGGCACCCTGGCCTTCGCGCACGCGGACGATCGCGTCCGTCAGCAGATTTGCGGCGATCGGCACCGGCCCGCGCGCCACCGGCCTGGGCGACGACACCTGTGCGACGGCTGCCTTGACGCGCGCGTCCGCCGCGGCCACCGCCATCACTACCGTGCCGCCGTTGCTCGATCCCCAGATGCCGATGCGATCCGGATCGATGCCGGGCTCGCCCTGCAGGAACGAGATGGCGGCACGGAAGTCGGCGATCTCGTGCACGTTGTTGAGGTTCGTCCGCTTCACCCGCACGCGCGCTTCCCGCTCGACCACCGCGTGCGCATCGGTGCTGGTGTCCTCGTCCAGCAGCCGCAGATCGTCCGAGCCGCTGCCGCTGAACCCGTAGCTCTGATAGTCGATGGCCATCGCCACCAGTCCGCGTTCGGCGAAACGGGCGGCGAACTTCTCGATGCCGATCGACAGTGCGTTGATGCCGTGGCCGACCACGACAGCGGCGTGCGGCCGCGTGGTCACGAACCCCTTCGGCAGGAACACCTTGCCGTAGAGCGGCGTGCCGCCGTCCACGTAGAACGTCACCTGCCGCGTGCGGACGCCGTCGGGAAGCTGATATTCCCAGTCGCGCGGCTGCGTGCCGCCGTCGCGCCTCTGATCAGGGTCCGTCGTTTGCCGCTGCAGCGCGGCCTCGTGCCGCTGAATGATGTCGGCGCTGATCTGCGCCTGCGCCGGCCCGGCGCCGGCGAGGCCGAGGAGGATGAGGATTCCGACGGGCACGCGTGCGGTCATGGGCTGCATTATCATCGGCGCGATGATCCGACTCAAATGGGCAGCGCCCGTCCTCGTGGCCGCCGCCACGCTCCCTGGCGCAGCCACCGATCCGCGCTGGCCGGGTGAGTGGCGGGTCCACTCTGGCGACAACGCGTCCACCAAGTACTCGCCGCTCGATCAGGTGACCGCCGCGAACGTGGCCTCGCTGCGCCTGGCCTGGCGCCGCCCGCAGGTCGACGCCAGCCTGATGGGCGCCGCCACGTCGAAGCTGCCGAACAACTTCCGCTCGACGCCGATCATGGTGGGCGGCGTGCTCTACGCGTCGAACGGCGTGGGATTGGTCGAGGCGTTCGATCCGGGCACGGGCAAGACGCTGTGGGTGCAGCAGCCCGATGCCGACGGCCTCCGCGGCACGTCGAATCGCGGTGTCGCCTATTGGGGCCAGGGCGACGAGGCTCGCCTCATCACGCACCGCAATCGTTCCCTGTACGCGCTGCACCCGAAGACCGGCGAGCCCATCACCACCTTCGGCGTGAACGGCGTCGTCGATCTGAACACCGACGTCGGCCCGCTCAATCCCGGCTACACCTGGAACTCGGCCCCGCTCATCGCGCGCGATGTCATCGTCATGGGCTCGCGAATGGTGGACCAGGATTCCGCCACCAAGGTGGAAGGCGATCCCGGCGACGTCCGTGCCTACGACGTTCGC
>DASTCC010000514.1:0-8212 GCA_035711465.1 Vicinamibacterales bacterium | reverse complement strand
GCGATGGATGTCGCGTCCGGTGCGGTCGCGGATCTCGTCGACGATCGACACCGCGTAGGCGGCTGACTCGCCCAGGCGGATGCAGGCGAGAAGGACCAGCAGCTCGAATTCGCCGAGGCTTTCCTTACCCATGACGGAGGTCCGAGAAAGAATACATTGTCACCTTAATACGCGCGAGCCCCCGGGGCAGTTCACACCGCTCGTGAACAGGGCCGGGACGCTGCGATAATCTCCCCCCATGCTCACGTCTTCTTCGCGATTCGGCCGGGTTCCCGCAGCGGCGGCTCTCGCCATCGGCGCGGCTTTCACGACGTTCATGTCGGCGCAGGCGCCGCCGCCGAAGGTCGGCCCGGTTTTCGTGGACGGACAGGCGCAGATCGTGCCCGCGTTCCAGGACGAGACGCTCTGGATCCGCCATCACCTCTGGGTCGAGACCGAATTCGACTCGGATCGCGACGGCAAGAACGACCGCATGCACGTCGACGTCACGCGGCCACAGCAGACGGACACCGAAGGACTGAAAGTCCCGGTGATCTACGAGTCGTCGCCGTACTTCGCCGGGACGTCGGGGCCGCGCGAGTTCCTGTGGGACGTCAAGCAGGAAATCGGCGCGCAGCCGCCGAAGCGAATCTCGCAGCCGGAGATTCCGTTCCGCGCCGATCGCGTCAGCATCTCGACGTCACAGGCCGCCACGTGGGTGCCGCGCGGGTTCGCGGTCGTTCACTCTGAAGCGCCGGGCACCGGGTTGTCGCAGGGCTGTCCGACGGTCGGCGGATCGCCCGAGCGGCTGGCGCCGAAGGCCGTCATCGAATGGCTGACCGGCCGCGCGAAGGGCTTCACCACCGCGACCGGCAGCGAGCCTGTAGTCGCCAGCTGGTCGACCGGCAAGGTCGGGATGACCGGCACGTCGTACAACGGCACCATTCCGCTCGCCGCCGCGGTCACCGGCGTCGACGGCCTCGAGGCGATCATTCCGATCGCGCCGAACACGTCGTACTACCACTACTACCGATCGAACGGCCTCATCCGCCATCCCGGCGGCTGGCTCGGCGAGGACATCGACTTCCTCTACGACTACGTCAACAGCGGTGAGCCGCAGCGCCGTCCCTACTGCAATCACGCGTTTCGCGACGGCGAGCTCGCCGAGGGCCGCGATCGCGTGACCGGCGACTACAACGAGTTCTGGCAGTCACGCGATCTGCTGCCGCTCGTCAAGAACGTCAAGGCCGCGGTGTTGATGGCGCACGCGTTCAACGACTGGAACGTCGTCCCCGAGCACAGCGTGCGCATCTACGAAGCGCTGAAGGGCCAGGTGCCGCTGCAGGCGTACTACCACCAGGGCGGTCACGGCGGCGCGCCGCCGCTCGAGCGCATGAACCGCTGGTTCACGCGCTATCTCTACGGCGTGCAGAACGGCGTCGAGAACGATCCCAAGGCGTGGATCGTCCGCGAGACGACGCCGGCACCGCTGCCGCCCCCTGCCGATCCGAACGCGGCCCCCGGCCGCGGCCGCGGACGCGGGCGTGGCGCGACGCCGCCGCCGACGCCGTACGCGGATTATCCGAATCCCGAAGCGGCGCCGGTCACGCTCGGTCTCCGCCCTGGCGGCAACGCGATCGGCGGCCTTGATGTGGCGAACGGATCGAGCGTTGGCGCCGCCGCGCGCGAGATCCTGACCGACGACGTCAATCAGTCCGGGCCGGCGCTGGCCATGGCGGCGCAATCGCCGAATCGCCTGCTCTACGCGACCAGCGAGCTCACCGCGCCCGTCCACATCTCCGGCTCGGCGCGCGTCACCATCAAGCTCGCGTCGAGCAAGCCGGCGGCGAACCTGTCCGTGTGGCTGGTGCAGCTACCGTGGACCGAAGGCCCGATCGGCACCGCCAATCTGATCACGCGCGGCTGGGCCGATCCGCAGAATCACGCCTCGCTCACCGGCGGCGGCGACTATCACGCCTTCGCCAAGGGCACGCCACTCGTGCCGGGCACCTTCTACTCGCTGACGTTCGATCTGCAACCCGACGATCAGATCATCCCGGCCGGCAAGCGCATCGGCTTGATGATCATGTCGAGCGATCGCGACTTCACGCTCTGGCCGGCGCCCGGCACCGAGCTCACCGTCGACCTCGCCGGCACGACCATCCGGGTGCCCGTGGTCGGCGGTCTCTCTGCGTGGGCCAACGCGATCAAGTAATCGCGTCGGACGGTACCGACGCCTGCTGTGGCCACCAACACATCTCCTGACACGATTCCAGACCCTCCCCATTGCGGCGCCCGTCGATGGTTCGAGCACGGTGTACCCGATCTCCGATGTCGAAATAGAGTTTGAGCGCCTGCAACTGGTCAGCGGCGCGTCAGAGTCCTGCAGGGCCGTAGTACTGTTTGTACATCCCGCGCCGGAACAGCCATCCGCCCAGCGGCCCGAGCCAGCCGAGCACGTAGTACATGTGGCCCAGGTCGATCATCTCGATCAGATTGCCGTCGAAATCACGAACGAAGAAGAACGTGTGCCCCCGCGGCGATTTCTCGGGCTTGCTGACGACGTCCACGCCCTTTGACACCAGGTAGTCGTACCAGCGCTGCGTGTTGCGCACGTTGAAGCTGAAGTGGGTGAGGCCGACGCGGTTCCAGGGGCCGGCCTCGAGCGGCAGCTGCGGCTGGAACTCGAAGATCTCGAGCGTCGCGCCGCCCGGCACCCGAATCCAGCCGATCTTGCACGACGGCGCCGGACCGTCGACCTTGAAAAACGATCGGACGCGATCCGGCGGCGTGTCGGCGACGCCGACGAGGGGGCAGCCGAACACCTCCCAGTAGAACTGCACGGCCTTGTTGAAATCGGAGACCGTGATGCCGACGTGGCTGAATGATCGCGCCCTCATGTCTGCTCCTGCCGGACGCTAGCCGAGCGTCGCCCCGGCGATGTGATCCGCCACGCGCAGCGCCTGCGCGACGATGGTCAAGCCCGGATTGACCGCGGCCGACGACGGGAAGAACGACGCATCGACGACGAACAGATTGTCGACGTCGTGCGTGCGGCAGAACGGATCGAGCACCGAGGTCTTCGGATCGGCGCCGGACACGAGCGTCCCGCACTGATGCGTGGTGTTGGTATTGCCGTGCGAGAAGGTCATCACCTTCCAGAAGCCGAGCGATTTCAGAATCTTTGTCATCGTCTGCACCAGCTGCCGATGCGCGGCGACGTTGTTCGGCGTGTAGTGCAGCTGGATGCGGCCGTCGGGCGTCACCGTCACGCGGTTCTCCGGCCTCGGCAGATCTTCGGACATCGCCAGCCAGTCGACCCCGCGCGCGACCCAGGCGCTGTACGCCCATAGTGGAATCCGCGGCTCGACCGTCTGCGCCATCACCCCGTGCGTCCGCCCCTGCGATTGAATCTGGCCGAGCGGGTAGTCAGCGCCGGGACCGCGACGATAGAAGTCGTTGAGCGCCACGGTCTTCTGAAACACCGTCGTGTTCTTCCTGAACGGATGGAATCCTTCCATCATCGTCGCCAGATGCGCCATGTAGCGGCGGCCGACGAGGCCGGAGGAGTTGGCGAGGCCGCGCGGATGTTTGTCGGTGGCCGAGCGCAGCAGCAGCGCGGGGGAGTTCACCGCGCCGCACGCCAGGATGACGAGCGACGCACGAACCTGCTCGCGCCGGCCATGGCGATCGATCTCGACCGACTCGACGCGCCGGCCTGAGGCATCCGTGATCAGCCGCTCGGCGCGTGCGCCGGTCCAGAGCGTCACGTTCGGTCGGGCGAGCGCCGGATCGACGCAGCAGACTTCGGCGTCGCTCTTCGCGTGAATGCGGCAGGGAAAGGAATTGCACGTGCTGCACAATTGGCAGCCGCCGTTTTCGCCCGGACGGATCAGCCCCAGCGGCAGCGGCGACGGGTGCAGGCCCTGGGCGCGCAGGCGGCCGACGATCTCGGCGACCGCGGGCGCGTGCGCGATCGGCGGATAAGGATAGGGCCCGCGCGGCGGCTCGGTCGGATCGACGCCGGCGTCGCCGTGGACGTGATAGAGACGCTCGGCGCGGTCGTAGTACGGCGCCAGCGTGTCGTAGTCGATCGGCCAGGCCGGCGAGACGCCGTCGGCGTGCTGGACCTCGGTGAAGTCCTCGCGGCGCAGCCGGTAAAGCACGCTCCCCCAGAATTTCGTGTTGCCGCCGACGCAGTAGTGCGTGTACGGCAGGAACTCGCGGCCGTGACCGTCGAGCCACCGTTCGCGGGTGCGGTAGCGGAGGTGCTTCCAGACCGCTTCCGGGCTCCAGTTCTCGACTTCCTGCGGCACGCGTTCGCCGCGCTCGACGACGAGAATCCTCGCGCCCGTCGTGGAGAGGGCGTGGGCCATCGTGCCGCCGCCGGCGCCACTGCCGATGATGAGGATGTCGAACTCGGTGGTCACTGTGCGGTGCGATCCACAGTGGCGTAGATCTGGTCCATCAGTCTCTGATCTTCGATTGCCCGTTCAAGGCTCATCTCCGGCTGACGGCCGGCTCGAATCGATCCGATGAAATCACGATACATCGCCTGATAGCCACGGATGTCGCGGAAGCCGGGGACGATCACGCGCGGCAGCCCCGATCCGCGGACGACGACGACCAGCCCGTTCGACTCGAACGAGATCACGCCGCCGCGCCCGAACAGCTTCGAGAGCCGCAGGCCGCGGAACAGCGACGGGATCTCGCGCGAATAGTACAGCGCGCCGACCGCCTGGTTGTCGTAGCGGAACGCGACCAGCATGCTCTTGGCGCGGCGATCAGGCCCGGTGCGCGACGGCGCCGGCCGATACCCCTGCGCCGAGACGATCTTCGGCCCGAGGCTGCCGGCGATGTGCAGCCAGTGAATGCCTTCCTCGAAGAACGCGTCGCCGCCGGCCATCGTTTCGTCGTTGCGCCAGTCGTCGGCGGATTTGAGGCGCTTCGCGATCGTCGTGAACTGCGCGAAGACCATCTCGCCAATCGCGCCGCCGGCGATCAGGCGGCGCAGGCAGGTTGCGAGCGGCTTGTAGTGATCGTTCTCGCCGACGAGGACGACGCGCCCGGCGAGGTCGCGGGCGCGCACCGCCGTCTCGTAGTCCGCCATCACGGGAAACGCCGGCTTCTCGACCACGACGTGCTTGCCGGCGGTCAGCGCCTCGAGCGTCAGGTCGAGATGGAACTTCGGCGGCACCGCGATGACCACCGCGTCGACGCCGGGATCGGCGATCGCCGCGCCGTAGCTGCCGTAGTGCTTCCTGCCGCCGTAGCGGGACCGGTACGCCGACGCCTTCGCCTCGTCGCGGCTCGCGTAACTGCGGACGACTTCGGATCCGAGCCGGCGGAGGTGGCGGCTGTGGACGTCGGTGATGAAGCCGCAGCCGAGAAACGCGAGGTGCAAGCCGCCAGATCATATCGCGTGCTACACTCGCCGCGCCTCCTGTCAGAACGTGCGGGTGCCCGTGTCCCTCCGTCGGCCGCTCCTCGTCACGCTGGTCCTCGTCGCCGCGGCCGCGGACCCGGCCGCGATCGTGCCGCAGTTCGTCAAGCCGCCGACGGTGCGTGAGGTCTTCCGCCGCTACGTCAAGGGCGCCTACAACCTCGAGCCGTCGCTGCTGCGCCTGGGGGCGCGGCAGATCGCGGCTGAGCTCGACGCCGTCGCCAACGCCTGGCTCGACGAAGTGGCGACGCTCTACAAGGGCCCCGACCGTGACCTGCGCGACGCGCGGCTGCGGACCCGCGAGCGCGCCGGCTGGAAGGTCGCCGCCTTCGCGATCGAGGCGGTCTACATCACCGCCAGTCCCGGCACCTCGGTGATCTCACGTCCTGCGGACTTCGCCGCCATCATCGAGATCGGCCGGAAGAGCCTCCAGCCGACCTCGCCGGCGAGCCCGTTCTACGAGCACTGGTATCACGCGGTGATCGCCACCGCGGAGATGCTGCAGTCGCCCGAGGTGGTCAAGAAGACCGCCGACCAGGCGCTCGAGTATCTCGACGATCTCGATCGCCGTGACCGCGACGCGCTCGCGGCCGGGTACGTCCGCGGGGCGATCAGCCGGTTCCAGCTCCGTCCGCGGTTCCTGCTCGCCCGCGCCTTCGCAGCAGACATGACGACGTCGCCGCTGACCAACGCGGCGCCCGGCGTCCCCGGGTCGGTGCTCAACGACGCGACGAAGAGGTACCTCGCCGCGATGGAGCATGACGAGGTTCGCGGCGAGGCCGGGCTGCGCCTTGCGTTCATGGAGCTCCGCGCCGGACGCCAGGAACAGGGACTGCAGCGGCTCGCGCAGGCCGAGCCGCGGCTCGACGACGTAAACCTGCGCTACGTCGCGCATCTCGTCCGCGGGCGCGAGTACTTCAGCATGGAGCGCTGGGACGACGCCGAGGCCGCGTTCCGCGCCGCGCTCGAAATCGCACCGGATGCGCAGTCGGCCAATCTCGGGCTCGCCTCGGTGCGCTTCGTCCAGCGGGATGCCGCCGACGCCGACGCGCGAACCGATCGCCTGCTCACCCGGCCCCGCCGCGTCTACGACCCGTGGTGGCTCTACTGGCTCGGCGACGGCCGGCTCTCGTCGCAGATCATCGAGCGGATGCGGAGCGACCTGCAGTGACTCGCGTTGCGATCGTCGTCGCCCTCGTCGCGTTTGCCCAGGTGTTCCGGGCGACGACAGACGTCGTGACCGTCGACGTGTTCGTGCAGGTCGGCCGGCAGCCGCTGACAGGTCTCACCGCGGCGGACTTCATCGTCCGTGACAACGGCGTCGTGCAGCAGGTGGAGATCCTGCAGGCGGGGGCCGGCGGGCGCCAGGGCGAGCCGCGCACCGGGGCGCGACTGCCGCTCGACGTCACCATGCTGCTCGACGTCAGCGGCAGCGTCGACGGCATGCTGCTGAAGCGCCTCGAATCGGCCGTGCAGGAGACCGCGGGGGCGCTCGATCCCGACGATCGCATCCGGTTGATTCAGCTCTCCGATCAACTCAACCAGGTGTTCGAGTTCCAGAACGCCGGCGCGGCCCTTTCGGTCGGCGGCCACCGCGGCTACGGCGCGACGTCGCTCTACGACGGGATGATCGCAGCGATGATCAAGCCGCGCGCGCCCGAGCGGCGCCACCTGATCATCGCGTTCACCGACGGCCGCGACACGATGAGCTTCTTCGACGCGGCTACCGCGGAGAAGCTGGCGCAGCGCGCCGATGCCGTGGTTCACGTCGCGGTCGGCGTGGCCATCGCCTCGACACCGCCGCCGCCGCGGCGGCCGGGCGTGGCGATGGTCGGACGAGGCGCGGTGATCGTCGGCAATCCCGGCTCGATGCCTCCCAGCGTCGCCAACCTCCTGCGCGGGCGCGCCGCGCTCCAGTCGATCGTCGACGCAACCGGCGGCCGCATCCTCGCAATCGACCTCAACCAGTCGATCGGCGAGGCGTTCCGCGCGCTCGTTGACGAGTTCCGTACCGGCTACGTGCTCGCCTATACGCCGAGGGGTGTGAAACGCGGCGGCTGGCACGAGATCACGGTGGACGTGAAGAGGGGCAAGCCCGAGATTCGCGCGCGAAAAGGCTACGCCGGCGGATAGCGAGCAGCGACGGCCAGCGGCCTTCACTCGCTCCGCAACGTGTCGGCAGGATCGATGCGAAGCGCCTGACGGACCGGCGGACGAGTCGCGAGGAACGCCGTCACGGCAATGCCGGCGGCGACGACGGCGTAGAGCGACGGCGCCGTCCACGACACGCCGTGCAGACGGCTTTCGATGAGGCGCGCACCCGCCACCGCCATTCCCGAACCGGCGACAAGTCCCGCGGCGATGCCTCGCGCAGCAGGGGCGAAGACCAGCCGTCGAATGTCGCGGCGCCCGGCGCCGAGCGCCATCCTGATCCCGATCTCGCGCGTTCGTGTCGCCACCAGGTGTGCGACGACGGCATAGAGTCCGGCGAGCGTCACCACTCCGGCGACGACGCCGAAGCCGGTCGCGGCACCAGCGGCCATGCGCATGTCGCCGTACGACTCGGCATACCGCGCGGCCATTGTCTCCACTCTGACGACGCTTCCCGGGAATGCAGCGCGTGCGATCGCCGCGACCTCGGCAAACGCGGATGGGGCACGGAGCCGGACGACGTACGCCAGCGCCGGCGTACCGGCGGCCATCGCGCGGTGAACGACGAACCACTCGTCGCCTCGATCTGGCGCGCCGGCACCCTCACGCGTGCCACGCATCGGCGTGTTCGCGCTGTCG
>DASTCC010000513.1:0-5070 GCA_035711465.1 Vicinamibacterales bacterium | reverse complement strand
GCGCGCTCGTGGTCGTGGCCCTCTTCGGTCAGGTTTCGGACGAAACGCCGTTCCGGCCGTACACGCACGCGAACTACGCGTTCGTGAATGCCGTCGCCTTCTCTCCCGACGGCACGTCGCTCTTTCACGCCTCGTTCCTCGGTCGCGTCGCTCGCCATCGCGGGCAGACGCTCGCACCTGGCGCGCCGGAGCTCGGCATCTTCGAAAGCCGGCGCGGCACGGATGGCACGTGGGGCGAGCCCGCGCTGCTGCCGTTCTCCGGCCGCGACAAAGACTACGAGCCGACGCTCTCGCCCGACGGCCAGTTCATGATCTTCAACTCGTGGCGGCCGCTGCCGTCCGGCCCACCGAATCGTGACGGCCGCAACAACCTGTGGCTGTCTCGCCGCCGCGCCGGCGGCTGGAGCGATCCCGTCTCGCTCGCGGGGATCAACCGGCCCGAGACCGAAGAGTCCTACGCGGCGATCGCGTCGGACGGCCGCATCTTCTACGTGCAGGAAGTCGGCGGCAAACCGGGCGGCGAGGACTGGGACATCTACGTGACTCGACTCGACGGCGACCGCGCCTCGGCGCCGACCCCGGTCGCGGTGGCCGCGACGGATGCGGGCGAAGGCGATCCCTGGGTCGCGCCCGACGGCAGCTATCTGATTTTCACGCGATGGGATCGCGCGGCCGACTGGCAGACGAGCGTCGACCTCTACATCACCTTCGCGCGGGGCATGTCGTGGACGACGCCGGTGCCGCTCGCGGAGCTCAACCAGCCGAACGCGCCCGAGTACGCCGTGACGATCACGAACGATCTCGAGCCGATGCTGTACTTCCGCCGCGGCGGCCCGATGGTGATGCGCCCGGCGCGACCGGTGATCGAGCGCGCCCGCGCGGCGGTGGTAAGGTGATGCCATTTCCCCCATGGCCGCCACCCGCAGCGTGACCCGCGTTCAAACCGGTTTCCGGCTCGAGAGCCGGATTCTCAAAGTGCTCAAGGGACTGGCCGAGTCGCTGGACCTGTCGCTCGGCGATCTGGTCGAGGGCGTGATGCTGCACGTCTTCGAGGGCAAGGCGCCGTTCAGCCCGAAGACGTTGGCGACGATCGCGAAGCTCCGTGACATCTACGGTCTCGATCTGACCGCGGCCGACAGCCACCGGCTGAGGGAACGCGCCGCGTCACCGCGCCGGTCGCGGCGGTAGCGACGCCAGGTCGGGCTCCACCCAGCCGATCCGCGCCGGCTCGGATCGCAGACGGTCCAGACTGAAATGCTGCGCCAGCCGCGACGAGTCGAGCAGCGGCGCGTGGCGCGCGACCCACGCGTCGAACGTCTCGCGCTCGTCCGGCGGGTCGCTGGCGATCGCCGCCTCGACGAGCCGCACCCACGCTTCGGTGATGGTGACGTGGTACTTCGCGGCCGCGCCCTGCGCTTCGGCAAACGCGCGGATGCCGCGCTCGATGCGATCCCTGGCGGCGTCGGCGCCGGCGACCCGCCGCACCAGCCACGCATACCTGATGTGACTGCGATGACTGAAATCCGCGCCGGCGAGCTCGAGCCCTTCGAAGGCCGACAGGAACGCTCTGTCGCTTGTTGGTAACATGGTAACAATATATCACTGGTCGGCGGCGCGGTCGATTGGGGCTGGCTCGGGGCTCGGGGGACGGGGCTTGGGGCTCGCGGCTCGGGTACGGCGGGGGCGCGTTGAGCGCACAAGCCACGCACGACAGCAAACTCGACTTCTGGCGTTCGTCCCTGGCGTCCGTGTATTTCTGACACTCCGGCAGAACTCCTACCCCACGCGCTTCTCCGAGCCAGTCGGACAACTACCAGACTGTCAAACACTTACGCGTGTATCGATTTCGTCACGGATCTTGCAGTAGCCGTTTGGCGTGGGAGGTGTGAGATGACCTGGGGCAAAGCAACCGCGTTGGCGGCCGGCTTTGTTGGCGCCCTGGCACTTGGCGTGTGGGTAGGCACGTCGGTGGGCGACAACTCGTCGGTGTCGGCGTCGGCGCCATCGGCGTCGACGGTGCCCGCGGCTCGAGAGATTGCGCCTGCGGCGGCTCCACGTCCGGAGCGATCGCCGACGCGCGTCGTGCTGCGTAACGTCAAGCCGACGGACGCCGATCTGCAGGTCCGGATTCGTCCGCTGCTCAATCAGGGGGCCGATCTGAATCTGGCGGCTGACGGTTTCACGAGCGGCGAGCAGTTCGCCGCGGTCGCGCACGCGGCGCACAACACCGGCATCCCGTTCGTCGTGCTGAAGCACCGCGTGCTCGAGAAGCGCATGAGCCTCAAGGCGGCGATTCAGGAGCTCAAGCCCGATCTGAACGCGGCCGTCGAAGCGAACAAGGCGAGCGCCGAAGCGCAGTGGACGGTGGCGTCGCTGCAGTAGCGTTCGCGAAACATCCGGCACGGCCGATGGCCTTCCACGGCGGCCGTGTCCGGACACAACCCCTTCCGATTCCCCAATCCAACACTCGTCACACACGGCAACGGTGGACGGCAGCTCGCGGCGGCGGTAGCGTTAGCAGATGAAGCGATCCGGCACTGCCGACCTGCCTCTCCACGGCGGGCGTGTGCCGGTCTGGCTGGCCGAGCGCATGACGTCGCTGGGCACTGCGATCGCCGAAGCGATTGTCATCGACTACGGACCTTCCGAGTTCCTCAGCAGACTGAGCGACCCGTTCTGGTTCCAGGCCCTGGGGTCGGTGATGGGCATGGACTGGCACTCCTCCGGGATCACCACGTCGGTGATGGGCGCGCTCAAACGCGGCCTCAATCCGCGCGCCGCCGATCTCGGCATCTACATCTGCGGCGGCCGCGGCCGCCACTCGCGGCGGACACCAGACGAGCTGCGCGCGCTCGCCGATCGCACCGGCCTCGACGGCGAGTCGCTGGTGCGGACCAGCCGGCTCACCGCTCGCGTCGACAACAACGCCATCGCCGACGGCTTCCAGATCTACCTGCACACGTTCGTGCTCACCGCCTCGGGCGAATGGGCGGTCGTGCAGCAGGGCTTGAACGGGCAGACGCGCACCGCGCGTCGCTATCACTGGCACTCGCCGAGCGTCCGTGACTTCGTCTCCGCGCCGCACACCGGCATCGTCGGCGAGCGCGGCGGGGTGATCCTGAATCTGGTGGATGCCGAGGCCGGTCCCGCGCAGCGCGCGATGATCGAGATCACGCAGCAGCCGCCGGGCGCGATGCTGCGCGACGCGCGATCGTGGGTGGCGCCTCGCCGCCACGACGTGCGCGCGCCGGACGTCGATCTGAAGCGGCTCGGCGCCGTGCTCGCGGTCGCGCACGAACGTCAGCTGCGCGACTTCGCCTCGCTGCTGCTCGTCGAGTCGCTTGGCCCGCGCACGCTGCAGGCGCTCGCGCTCATCGCCGAGGTCATCCACGGAACACCGGCCCGCTTCGACGATCCGGCGCGCTTCTCGTTCGCGCTCGGCGGCAAGGACGGGCATCCCTTTCCCGTGCCACTTTGCACCTACGACGAATCGCTCGCCGTGCTGCGGCGCAGCATCGAACGCGCGAAGACCGATCCGCCGGCACGCGAGGACGGGCTCCGCCGGCTGGATCGCTTCGTACGGGCGGTCGAGAGGACGCAGGCGCCGGAAGCCGACTTCGACGCCGTCGTCGCGCACGAACGGGCGATCTCGCCGGGCCTCGGCGGCCGCACCGTGTTCGATCGGCCGGCTCGGACCGGACAGCTGCCACTTTTCGACAGGGAGAGACCGACATGACGCTGAGGGAGATGTTTCTCGCGCAACTCGACCGTGAGTCCGCGCGTTCGAAGAAGGCGCTCGAGCAGATGCCGGACGACAAAGCGCAGTGGAAGCCGCACGACAAGTCGATGCCGTTCGGCTACCTGGCGCTGCTGGTGGCGACGATTCCGAGCTGGGTCGCGGCGCAGGTCGCGCAGGACGGCCTCGACATCGCGCCGAAGGACGGGCCGAAGTTCACCGTCGAGCCGATGACCACGCGCGCCGACTACATCCGCGGCCTCGAGAACGCGACGGCCAAGGCAAGGGCCGCTCTCGACGGCACCAACGACGACCACCTGAACAGGAACTGGCAGCTCCTCGTCGGCGGCAACGTCGTCGCCGAAGGCCCGCGGCACGAGATGATTCAGGACTCGTTCAACCATCTCGCCCACCATCGCGGCCAGATGACGGTCTACCTCCGCCTGATGGGCGCGACCGTCCCGGCGCTTTACGGGCCGTCGGCCGACGACAAGAGCTTCAGCTAGCGCTCGCGGTGTCCCCGATGCGCCGCGGCCGCCGCATCGGGGTCGGACATCGGACGGGCGGCCGCGCACAAGCCGCTCATTCATGATCGTCGTCCCGCCGCGCCCAGACCAGAGACCTCGAGTCCTACGGCCGGCTGGTGCGGGCGACGCAGCGCCTGGCGATCGGCGTCGCTCGCGGCGTGCTCCGCGATCCGGCGCTCGCCGAGGACGCGGCGCAGGAAGCGTATCTGCGGGTCCTCCGAGGTGCCATCGAGAATCGGGTAACTGATAGTCGGGGCATCGCCGATCGGCCAATCGGCGATCGGAAATCGGACGACCGTGGTTCCGCGCCTCGACGCCTGGCTCCCGATTATCCGATTACCCGATTACCCGATTACCGCGCCGACGCGAGTCGCGGCTCGGCGGCTTCCGCGGGGTCCCACGGGCGGCATCGAGAATCGGGTAACCGATAGTCGGGGAATCGCCGATCGGCCAATCGGCGATCGGGCAATCGGACGACCGTGGTTCCGCGCCTCGACGCGTGGCTCCCGATTACCCGATTACCCGATTACCCGATTACCCGATTCCCGATTCCCGATTGGTGATTCCCCGACTCGTGACACCGAAACGACTCCCCAGGGTCGTTGAGCGAGACGCCGGCGACAGGCCGCACCGCGCCGATGCGAGCCGCGGCTCGGCGGCTTCCGCGGGGTCCCACGGGCGGCATCGAGAATCGGGTAACTGATGGTCGGGGAATCGCCGATCGGCCAATCGGCGATCGGGCAATCGGACGACCGTGGTTCCGCGCCTTAACGCGTGGCTCCCGATTACCCGATTACCCGATTCCCG
>DASTCC010000512.1:0-19338 GCA_035711465.1 Vicinamibacterales bacterium | reverse complement strand
GCGTCTTTTCCACAAGTGCACGCTCGGCTTTGGGATCCGTGGCCGCGCCCAGCGCCGCCATCAGCAGCAGGCGTGACTTGGCGCCGGACAGGCCGCCGGCCAGGATCGCGCCGGCGCGCATCAGATCGAGGCCGCCGCCGTCGTACCCGTACCGCGGGCTGACGCGGCCCGCCGACGATCTCGACGACACCGTCACCAGCATGCCGCCGGCGCACCCGTCGGCGATCGCCGGCACGATCGCCGGCGGCACGTTGCCGCGCCCGAACCCGATCACCGCCAGACCCTTGGCGCCGCGCGCGATCGTCGCCCGCACGGTCGCGTCGTCCATGCCCGTGTACGCCTGCAGCAGTTCGACGCGCGTGTCGATGCGGTTGACGCGCAGCCCGGGCTCGGCGCCGGCGTCGGGCCACGACGGCCGGACCAGCGGCGCGCGTTTCATCAGGACGCGAGCGCCGTCGACGACGCCGAGCGGTCCGAATTCCGTCGAGGCGAACGACGACGGCGCCTCCGTGTGGATTTTGCGGACTTCGCGCGCCGCGAAGATCTGCTCGTTCATGACGACGAGCACGCCGTGGTCGCGCGCGGCAGGGGAGGCGGCGACGCGGACCGCGGCCAGCAGATTCGCCGGACCGTCCCAGCTCGCGTCGGACACCGTGCGCATGGCGCAGACCAGCACCGCCGGCTTGGCCGACGTCAGCACCAGGTCGAGCAGCCACGACGTCTCTTCGATCGTGTCGGTGCCGTGCGTGATCACCAGCCCGTCGATGTCCGGCCGCTCCAGCCACGCCGCGGCCCGGCGGGCGAGGCGCCACATCTGTTCGGGTGTGACGTGCGGGCCGGGCAAGCGCGAGAAATCTTCGACGTCGAGGTCGGCGACCGATCCGAGCTCCGGCACCGACGCGAGGATGTCGGCCGCGCCCATCGCTGGCACGGCGGCGCCCGTCGCCGGGTCCAGCCGCATCGAGATGGTGCCGCCGGTGAACAGGACGCCGATCATGAACCGGCGATCAGCCCTGCGCCGGCGCCAGGACGTCGAGGTACTTCAGCGCGCCGCCCGTGTTGAACACGACGACGGTGTCGGTCGCTTTGATGCGGCCCTCGTTCTGCAGGACGCGCAGCGCGTGGAGCGCGGCGCCGCCTTCGGGGGCGGCGCTGATGCCTTCGAAGCGGCCGAGGTCGCGCATCCCTTTGATCATTTCCGAGTCGCCGACCGCGACCGCGGCGCCGTTCGAATCGCGGACCGCGCGCAGGACCAGGAAGTCGCCGATCGCTCTTGGCACCCGCAGGCCGTCGGCGATCGTGTGAGCGTTCTCCCACGGCGTCGCCTTCTCCGCGCCGGCGCCGAAGGCCCGGACGATCGGCGCGCACCCGGCCGCCTGCACGGTGACCATATGCGGCCGCCGCGCCGGATCGATCCAGCCCATCGCCGCCATCTCGGCGAACGCCTTCCACATCCCGACCATGCCGGTCCCGCCGCCGGTGGGATAGATGATCCAGTCGGGCAGCGTCCAGTCGAACTGCTCGGCCAGCTCGTAGCCCATCGTCTTCTTGCCTTCGATGCGATACGGCTCTTTCAGCGTCGAGACGTCGTACCACCCGCGCGTCGCGCCCTGTTCGGCGGCGATGCGGCCGGCGTCGGTGATCAAGCCGTCGACGAGCGTCACGTCCGCGTTGTAGAGCTCGCATTCGCGGATGAACGGCCGCTTCACGTCGCGCGGCATGAACACCTTGGCCTCGAGACCGGCGCGCGCGGCGTAGGCGGCCATCGCGTTGCCGGCGTTGCCGGCCGTCGGAATCGAGAGCACCTTCGCCCCGAGATGGAGCGCGCGGGTCACCGCGGCCGACAGACCCCGGGCCTTGAAGGAGTTGGTCGGATTCGGCGACTCGTCCTTTATATAGAGCCGCTGCAGGCCGAGCTCCTTGCCGAGCCGGCGGGCACGGAGCAGCGGCGTCCACCCCTCGCCGAGCGTGACGGGCCGTTCGGTGCCCTTGGGCGTCTCGAGCAGCGGCATCAGCTCGCGGTAGCGCCACATGTTCGGCTCGCGGCCGGCCAGCGACTCGCGCGACCACTTGCGCGCCGCGGTCAGGTCGTAGCGCGCCAGCAGGGGCGCGCCGCACGGACAGAGGTGATGGACGTTCCGGGGATCGAACGGCCCGGCGCCGCACGGCACCGAGCATTCGAGATGCGAGAAATACGAGGGCATTGAGGGGCGCCGGCTACCTGCCGAGCAGTTCCTGATCCTTCTTCTTCTGGAGTTCGTCGATGCCGGCGACGTGCTGGTCGGTGATCTTCTGCACCTCCTCGAGCGCGCGGCGTTCTTCGTCCTCCGAGATCTTGTGATCCTTCAGCAGCTTCTTGAGCCGATCGTTGGCGTCGCGGCGCACCTGCCGGACCGCGTTACGGCCGTCTTCCGCGTACTTGTGCACGAGCCGCGACATCTCTTTGCGGCGTTCCTCGGTGAGCGGCGGAATCGGGATGCGCACGACCTTGCCGTCCGACGCGGGATTCAGTCCGAGGTTGGCTTTCTGAATCGCCCGCTCGATCGCGCCCATCAGCGTCGGATCGAAGGGCGTGGCCACGATCAGCGCCGGCTCCGGCACCGACAGCGACGCGACCTGGTTGAGGGGCATCGTCGTGCCGTAGGCCTCGACCTGCACCGGATCGAGGAGCGAGACCGATGCGCGGCCGCTGCGCAGCCCGGAAAGTTCCTTGCGGACGTGTTCGATGGCGCTGTCCATGCGCCGTTTCACTTCGCCGTTCAGGCCCTTCAGATCGTTCACATCCATTGGTGGGGTCCTGGGTCCTCGGTCCGAGTCCGTCGGTCCTCGTGTCAGCTCTTCGATTGCGGTTGCAGGTCGGACATCCGCTCGCCGGAGACGCGCGTGCCGACCGGCTCGCCCATCACCACGCGGCGGACGTTGCCATGCTGACGCAGGTTGAAGACGATGATCGGCAGCCTGTTGTCCATGCAGAGCGAGATCGCCGTCGCGTCCATGACCTTGAGGCGGCGCTCGAGCACTTCGAGATAGGAAATCGCGTCGTAGCGGCTCGCCGTCGGGTCGAGCATCGGATCGGCGGAGTAGATGCCGTCGACCTTCGTGCCCTTGAGGATGACCTCGGCACGCATTTCCATCGCCCGCAACGCCGCGGCCGTGTCGGTCGTGAAGTACGGATTGCCCGTGCCGGCCGCGAAGACGACGACACGGCCCTTCTCGAGATGGCGGATGGCGCGGCGCCGGATGAACGGCTCGGCCACCGCCCGCATTTCGATCGCGGTCGCGACCCGCGTGCTGACACCGATCTGCTCGAGCGCGTCCTGCAGGGCGAGGGCGTTGATGACCGTCGCCAGCATGCCCATCGAGTCGGCCGTCGATCGATCCATGCCGCGCGCGCTCGCGGCCAGGCCGCGGAAGATGTTGCCGCCGCCGATGACGACGCTGGTCTGGACGCCGAGGGCCTGGATTTCGCCGATTTCGCGGGCGATCTGTGTGGCGACGCCGGGGTCGATCCCGAATTGCTGATCGCCCATCAGCGCTTCGCCGGAAAGCTTCAGCAGGACGCGGGAAAAGGCCGGTTTCGACACGCGCGGACGATTATAAGTCACGGTACGTGCTGGGTGCTGGGTGCTAAGTGCTCGGTGCCGGGTGCACCTAGCACGCCGCGCCTAGTACCCAGCACCCATTCGCTATCTCTCGCCCACCTTGAAGCGCACGAAGCGGGCGATGCCGATGTTCTCGCCGAGCTTGGCAATCGCCGCCTGCAGCATCTGGTTGACGGTCACCTTCGGGTCGCGAATCGAGGGCTGGTCGATCAGCACCGTCTGCTCGTAGAAGCTGCCGAGCTTGCCCTCGATGATCTTCTCGATCACCTGCGCCGGCTTGCCGGAGTTCTCCATCTGCGCGCGGTAGATGCTGCGCTCGCGCTCGAGGATGTCGGCCGGCACGTCCTCGCGACGGACGTACTGCGGATTGGCGGCCGCCACCTGCAGGGCGATCTCCTTCAGCAGATTCTGGAAGTCGTCAGTGCGCGCGACGAAGTCGGACTCGCAGTTGAGCTCGACGAGCACGCCAATCTTGCCGCCGAGATGGATGTACGAGCCGATCAGGCCCTCGCTGGTCGAGCGGCCGGTCTTCTTGGCCGCCTGGGCGAGCCCGCGCTTGCGCAGGATGGTCGTGGCTTCGTCGATGTTGCCGTTGGCTTCCCTGAGCGCGGCCTTGCACTCCATCATGCCGGCGCCGGTGAGGTCGCGCAGCTTCTTGACCAGTTCTGCCGGGATTTCAACTGACATGGGAACTCCTCGCCGGGCGTCCAGAACGCCCGGCCTCTACGCGTAGGCTGGTGGGCCAGAAGGCCGGCCGACGTGCGACCGGCTCGGGTCAGGCGGTCGTCGTGGCCGGGGTTTTCTCGGCGCGCGTCTTGTCGGCGGCGTGCGCGGCGTCCATCTGGGCCGCGTCGGCGATGCCGCGGCCGCCCATGACCGCGCCGGCGATGCCGGCGGTGAACAGCCGGATCGAGCGCAACGCGTCGTCGTTGCCCGGAATCACGTAGTCGACCTCGTCCGGATCGCAGTTGGTGTCGACCACGCCGATCACCGGGATCTTGAGCTTGCGCGCCTCGTCGACGGCGATCTGCTCGTGCTTGGTGTCGACCACGAAGACCGCGTCGGGCAGTCGCGACATGGCGCGGATGCCGTCGAGGTTCTTCGAGAGCTTGCGGCGCTCCTTTTCGAGCCGGGCGATTTCCTTCTTCGACAGCGTCTCGTAACGGCCGTCGGTGGTCATCGCCTCGAGCTCGCGCAGGCGCGCGAGCGAGCGCTGGATGGTGGTGAAGTTGGTCAGCAGACCGCCGAGCCAACGCTGGTTGACGAAGAACATGCCGCAGCGCTGCGCCTCTTCGGCAATCGCGTCCTGGGCCTGGCGCTTGGTACCGACGAACAGGATGGTGCCGCCCTGCGCGGCCACCTGGCTGACGAACTCCGCCGCCTCCCGGTAGAGCTTCGCCGTCCGACCGAGGTCGATGATGTAGATGCCGTTGCGCTCGCCGAAGATGTAAGGCTTCATCTTCGGGTTCCACCGCTTGGTCTGGTGGCCGAAGTGCACGCCGGCCTCCAACAGGTCCTTCATCTCGATCGCACTCAAGCTCGTCCTTCTCCTGCTCGCCCGATGACGGGGATTAACGCTTGCTGAACTGGAACCGTTTACGCGCGCCGGCCAGACCGTACTTCTTACGTTCCTTGGCTCGTGGGTCGCGGGTGAGCAGGCCCGCCTTGCGGAGCGCGCTCTTCAATTCGCCGTTGTAATCGACCAGCGCCCGGGCGATGCCCAGCCGGAGGGCGCCGGCCTGTCCGGCCACGCCGCCGCCGCTCGTCGTCGCCAGCACGTCGAAGCGCTCGGCCGTTTCCGAGACGACCAGCGGCTGCCGGATCACGAGCCGGAGGGTCTCGGTGGGGAAGCTGGCTTCGAGTGGCTTGCGGTTGATGGTGATGGTGCCCGACCCGGGCCGGAGGAACACACGGGCCGTAGAGGTCTTGCGCCGGCCCGTGCCGTAGTACTGCGTCGTCGCCAAGTTACGAAACCTCGATCTTGTTGGGTTGTTGCGCCGCGTGCGGATGATCGCCCGAGGCATAGACCTTCAGCTTGCGGTACATCGCGTTGCCGAGCTTGGTCTTCGGCAGCATGCCGCGGACGGCTTCTTCGACCATCCGCACCGGGCGCTTCTGGCGGACGATCTTGGCGCGCTCCTCGCGCAGGCCGCCTTCGTAGCCGCTGTGGTACCGGTACAATTTCTGGTCTTCCTTGCGGCCGGTCAGCTTGACGGTCGCGGCGTTGACGATGATCACGTGATCGCCGCCGTCGAGGTAGGGCGTCCAGGTCGGCTTGTGTTTGCCCTGGAGGAGCCGGGCGGCTCGCGTCGCGACACGTCCCAGAACCTGGCCGCCCGCGTCGATGACGTGCCACTTCCGGTCGTTCGCCGCGCCTCCCGACTTACCCGTACCCATGCTTCCCTTTCAGCCGAATCCAAAGAACGGCAAACCGAAATCATAGGTCTCGGTTGCAGAAAAGTCAATCTTTCCTCATGAATCCGCAGGTTTGCCGCAGCGGCCGGCAGGCCAATCGGATTGTACGAAGGGCCACACTTCTGTAACACCAGTCGTGTTTGTTGGGTCTCGCGACGGCGCAGTTTCCTCAACCATTCGAAGGAAACGCCCGTGATGCGGTTTTGAACCTGCGCATTCGGTTCTGGCATCAGGCTTGCCTTCTAAGCCTCCGCTATGAACCTGGGTGCTGCGTTCAAACCGCCTACAGTCGGACTCGACATCGGATCGAGCGGTGTCAAGGCCGTCGTCCTTCGCAAAGCGCGCGCCGGCTGGTCGCTCGTCGCCGCCGGCGAAGCGCCGCTGCCAGACGGCAGCGTCCACGAGGGCTCGGCCGCCGAGCCGGCCCTGGTCAGCGGCGCCGTGAGCCAGCTGCTCGACTCGATGCGGCTGCGCCGCGCGCGGGTCGCGGCGGCGCTATCGGGGCACGCCGTGATCGTCAAGCGGCTTTCACTTCCGTCGATGAGCAAGGCGGAGCTCGCGGAAGCGATTCCCTGGGAGGCCGAACAGTACATCCCGTTCGACCTGAGCGAAGTGCAGCTCGATTACCAGGTCGTCGGCGACACCGATCCCAAGGCGCCGCCCAAGTCGACGCTCGACGTGCTCCTCGTCGCCGCCAAGAAGGATCGCATCGACGATCGCGCCGGCGTCATCGCCCAGGCCGGCCGCAAGCCGGCGGTGCTGGACATCGAGGCGTTCGCGCTCGCCAACGCCTACCAGATGAACTATCCCGAGCGTACCGATCCCCTCTCTGCGCTCATCCACATCGGTCGCAGCGTGACCATCGTCTGCCTGCTCGAAAAAGGCGAGCCGGTGTTCACGCGCGACATCTCGATCGGCGGCCAGATGCACGTCGACGCGCTCATCCGCGACTTCGGCGCGCTCGGCGTCGACGACATGGCGGCGCGCAAGATCCTGCACGGCCAGCCGCACACCGACGTCAGCCCCGAGCAGGTGGCGAGCGTGCTGCGCGAGGCCAGCGGCCAGCTCGTCCTCGAGGTGCGCAAGACGATCGACTTCTTCCGGGCGACCGCGCCGATCGAGCGGCTCAGCCGGATCGTGCTGTCGGGGGGCGCCTGGCAGGCGGTCGGGCTGGTCGATCTGCTCGCCAGCGAGTTCGGCGCGCCCGTGGATGTGTTCGACCCGTTCCGGAAAATCGCGCGCACCGCGCGGTCGGTCGGGAGCGATGTCGCCGGTCCGGCCTATGCGGTCGCGGTCGGCCTCGCGATGCGGCAGGAGGGTGATCGATGATTCGCGTCAACCTGCTGGCGGCGGCGTCCGGCCCGGCGGCCGCGCCCGCCCGTCAGTGGTTCCCCAAGGAACAGCGGTCGGCGGCGATGGGCCTCGCGCTCCTCGTCGCCTCCGGTCTCGGCGTCGGCGGCTACTGGTGGTACCTCAGCAGCGAGCGCGCCAGCGTCGAGCGCCAGATCACCGAGGGCGAAGACGAGCTCGTGCGGCTCAAGCAGGCTGCCGACCTGGTCGCCAAGGCCAACGCGCGCAAGGCCGAGCTCACCGAGCGGCTCAATCTGATCGAGCGGCTCCGGTCGGCGAAGCGCGCGCCGGTGACGCTGCTCGAGACGGTCAGCTCCAGCATGCCTGAGGGCATGTGGCTGCTCGAGCTGAAGCAGAGCGGCGCCAGCGTGCAGATCGACGGCCGCGCGATGTCGCTCACCGCGGTCACCGATTTCGCCGAGCGCATGCAGACGTCCGGGCTGTTCAAGAAGCCCGTCGAAATCCTCACCACCACCACCGAGGTCGTCGAGGAGACCGGCGTGGTGCGGTTCTCGGTGCGCGCCGAAGCCGTGCCGCCGACCACCACCACGACCACGGTCAACGCGACGGCGCCGGCCGGGCAGCCGGGAGTCTAGTCATGGCCAAGAGCTTCCACGATCTTTCACCGCGCGCGCAGTCGATCGTCTTCGTGCTGCTGTCGATCATGACCGTGGCCGGCGGCTGGCAGATGCTGCTGAGCCCGATGACGGTCGATCTGGCCGGGCGCCAGACGCACCTCGCGAAGGTTCAGACCGACGTCGCCTCCGCGCAGGCCATCGCCTCGCGGCTGCCGGTGGCGCAGCGCGAAGTGCGCGACCTCGAAGTCGCGTTGCAGCAGACCACCGCGGTGATCCCCGACGAGAAGGACCCGCAGGACGTGCTCCGTCACCTGCACGAGCTGGCCAGCCAGTCGCTGCTCAACCTGGCCTCCTGGTCGCCGAAGCCGATTGTCAGCAAGGCGCAGTACTCGGAGTGGCCGATCGAGCTCGGCTTCGAGGGCGGGTATCACGACCTCGGCGTCTTCTTCGATCGGATCGCGGGCATGTCGCGGCTGATGTCGGTATCGGACCTGAAGATCAGCGTCCGCCAGCGCCTCGGCGGCCGGGGCAGCATCTCGGCGGCCTGCACCGCGACCACGTTCGTGTTCAAGAAGGACGCGCTCACCGCGCCGACCGCCACGCCGGCGTCGGCGCCGGTGGAGACGAAGGGCACGGGAGGACGGCCATGAAAGTCGTACTGTTCACCGGAGCGCTGGTGCTGGCCGCCTCGTCGGCCTTCGCCCAACAGATTCCTGTCGGCACGCGGGTCGGCGACGTTCCGGCCTCGGGCTACGACAGCGCCGGCCGCCGCGATCCGTTCGTGACGCTGATCGCGCCGAAGCGCGCCGTCACCGGGGCGCCGGTCGGCGCCGCCGCCCGTCCTCGCACCGGTCTGTCCTCGCTCGCGCTCGCCGACGTCGCGGTGACCGGGCTGACCAAGACCGGCAAGGGCATGCTGGCGATCCTTCAGGGCCCCGACAAGCAGTCGTTCGTGCTGCACGTGAAGGATCAGTTGTTCGACGCAACAGTGAAGGGCATCGACTCGCAGGGCGTCGTCTTCGTCCAGACGCTGGACGGACGGCCGCAGGAGGTCCGCAAGACGCTGCGCGCGGCAGCGGAGGTCATCCGATGAAGAAGAATCGTCTGTGGATTGCGTCGCTGACCCTGGTCCTCGGAGTGGGGATCGCGGGCACCGACGCTAAACACTCGCCGTTTGGCGGGCCGAGCCCGGCGGCGCCGGGCCAGGAGTCGCAGGGGCAGCTGCGCCAGTTCAGCGGCAGCCCGATCGATGTGGACTACCAGAGTGCGAACCTCCGCACGGTGCTGCGTCAGCTCTCGGAAATCGGCGGCATCAACCTGGTGATCGACCCCAGCGTGCCGACCGCCGCCACGGTCGATCTGAAGCTCAATCAGGTGCCCTGGGACCAGGTCATGGACGTCGTGCTGCGCACGAGCGGGCTGACCTACGACCTGCAGGGACCGGTGCTCCGCGTGCTCACCCGTGAGGCCCGGACCAAGGAACTGCAGGACCAGGCGCTCCAGAAGAAGGCGTCCGAAGCGGCGCCGGATCTGGTGACGATGCGCCGGAAGCTGAACTACGCGAACTCGGAGGACGTCAAGCGGCTGCTCGAGCAGGCGTTCCTGGTCTCCGAGCGCGGCAGCGTCGACTTCGAGGCGCGCACCAACATGCTGATCGTCAAGGACACGCAGCGCAATATCGACGAGATCCAGGCGCTGCTGGTCGAGCTCGACAAGCCCGAGCCGCAGGTCGAGATCGAAGCGAAGATCATCCAGACCAACCGCGACACCGCGCGCGCCCTCGGCGTGCAGTGGGGCTTCAACGGCCGCGTCTCGCCGGAGCTCGGCAACACCACCGGCCTGGCGTTCCCGAACCGCGGCACGCTCGGCGGCCGTACCGTCTCGCAGGGCAACGTCACCCAGGGGCCGAACGACCCGCGGGCGACGCCGCTCGAGCAGACCGGCACGGCGATCAACCTGCCGGTGACCGGCGCCTCGTCGGCGGTCGGGCTCTCGCTCGGCGCCATCAACGGCGCGTTCAACGTCGACGTCGCGCTGACGGCGCTCGAGCACGAAGGCAAGCTCGAGATCCTGTCGATGCCGCGCGTCACCACCGCGAACAACAAGGCCGCGGAGGTCACGCAGGGCTTCCAGATCCCGATTCAGATCGTCGCCAACAACACCGTCACGGTGCAGTTCAAGGACGCCGCGCTCGTGCTCAAGGTGACGCCGCAGATCACCGGGGCCAACACGGTGATCATGAACATCCTGCTGGAGAACGGCATCCCCGACTTCAGCCGCGCCGTCAACGGCAACCCGTCGATCAACACCCAGCGCGCCAACACCGAGGTGCAGGTGCCCGACGGCGTCACCACGGTCATCGGCGGCATCCTGCAGACGCAGTCGACCACGGCCAACGACCGGACCCCGGGCATCAGCCGCATTCCGCTGCTCGGCTGGCTCTTCCGCCGCGACGAGACGCGCAACGAGAGTCAGGAACTTCTCATCTTCATCACTCCTCGCATCATCAAGGGCTAGCCATGAGCATCCGACTCCGTTGGTCCCAGTTCTCTCATCGTTCTCGCGCCGGTGTCACGGCGCTGGCGCTCGCCGCGGGCGTCGCCTTCCAGGCCGGCTGCACGAGCACGCAGACCGACGGCGTGTCGCCGTCGTATCTGATCATCGATTCGCTCGCGGCCGCGTCGGGAGCCCAGCCCGATGAGTTCGGCGGCACGCTCGCGTCCGACGTCATCACCTTCGTCGACACCGGCGTGGGCGCCAAGTCGGCGACGGTGTTCTCGGACCTCGCGCAGGTGACGTTCTCGCTCGGCCTCAAGGACCCGGGCAGCGCGAACTCGCCGTCGCAGCCGTCGACCAGCAACTTCATCACCGTCAACCGCTATCGCGTGGTCTTCATCCGCGCCGACGGCCGCAACACGCCCGGCGTCGACGTGCCCTTCGGCTTCGACGGCGCCGTCACCGTCACCGTGGGCGGCAGCGGCGCCACGGCGAACCTCACGCTCGTGCGCATCCAGGCCAAGGAAGAAGCGCCGCTGCGGGCGCTGCGCAACAACGGCGGGGCGCAGGCGATCTCGACGATTGCCGAAGTCACGTTCTACGGGCAGGACCAGGCCGGCCGGGAAGTCTCGGTGGTCGGGCGCATCAGTGTCAACTTCGCCGATTGGGGCGATCCGAGCTAAGGGCTGCAGACAACTGCAACAGTTTTCCGGAGGCTCGGTACGGGCTTCGGATGTCAGTGGGGTGCTGACGTGGTAACCAAACGAATCCTCGTGTTCCTGGCAATGGCCGTCGTCGCCGCCTGCGGGCTCGACAAGCAGAACGCGCCGGCGCTGACCGGCCCGTCCGAGTTCGGCGTCTCGATCAATACCGCCGTGTCGCCCGACATGGTCCCGCAGGACGGGCGGTCGCGGTCGGTGATCACCATCACCGCGCGTGACGCGAACAGCCAGCCGATCTCCGGCCTGACGCTGCGCGTCGAAACCGCGGTCAACGGGACGCTGGTCGACTTCGGCACGCTGTCGTCGCGTTCGGTTTCGACCGGCAGCGACGGGCGCGCCACCGTGAGCTACACCGCGCCGCCCGAGCCGCCCGCCAACGTCGACGCCGACACCATCGTCGACATCGTCGTGACACCGGTCGGCTCGGACTTCAACAACTCGCGGCCGACCTTCGCCTCGATTCGTCTGACGCCGCCGTCCACGGTCGTCGGGCCGAACGGCGCGCCGGTGGCGAAGCTCTTCTTCTCGCCGACCGCGCCGAAGGAAGGCGAGAACATCGTCTTCGACGGATCGCAGTCGACCGACGACGGCACGATCGTCTCCTACTCGTGGAGCTTCGGCGACGGCCGGACCGCGTCCGGCAAGCAGGTCAATCACAGCTACGACCTGGCTGGCGCCTACAACGTCGTGCTGACGGTCACCGACGATCGCGGCCTGTCGAACTCGACCGCGCCGGTGGAAATTGCGGTCGGCGTCGGCGCGGTGCCGACGGCCAACTTCAGCTTCTCGCCGTCGACGGTGAAGGCGGGACAGAACGTCTTCTTCAACGGTTCGCTCTCGACGGCGCTGAACGGCCGCGAGATCGTCGCCTGGGAATGGGACTTCGGCGACGGCGCCACCGGATCGGGCGTGACCATCGCGCACATCTTCGGCAACCCGGGTACCTACAACGTCGTGCTCAAGGTCACCGACAGCGCCGGCAAGGTCGGCACGGTCACCAAGAGCGTCACCATCACCGCCGCGCCGGAGCATGAATAGCTCCGGCGGCCGGCGGTGACTGACCAACGCACGAAGCGCGGATCGGACGTTGTGACATGGGTACGGGACCGGCGGTGAGAGGCCGACAGGGCGCGGACAGGACCTCGGGATTCGCCCCGATTGCCGAGCGGTTCCGGCGCGGCGGCGACCTCGAGCGCGCCGTGCAGCTCTGCAAGGAAGGGTTGGCGCAGTTTCCGGATCATCTCTCCGGACGCGTCACGCTCGGATGGGCGCTCCTCGACCTGGGGCGCTACGACGAAGCCAGGACCGAGCTCGAGCTCGTCCTGCGCAAGGCGCCGGACAACCTCGCCGCGATTCGCGGCCTGGCCGAGCTCCACGATCGCGCCGAGAGCACGATGCTGCTCGACGTCGAAGCGCCGGGGCCCTGGCCGCCGGAGGGCGCCGCAATCGAAGAAGACACCGCGGCCGTCGACGCGCCGCCGGAGCTTCCAGCCGAGACGCTCGAGGCCTACGAGCAGGCGATCGCGCCGTCGGAGACCTTCGCCGCGATCGCGGCCGCGGCGAATGCGAGCGTCGAACCGGCGGCCGACGCCGAGGCCAGCCTCGAGGCGGCGATTGCCGACCTCGACGCGCAGGCCGAAGCGCTGGTCGCGGCGCGTACGACCGAGGCCGATCCGCCCGAGCCCGTCGTCGCGGCGGCGGCGACCGCCCACCTAATCGAGGAGGCGCCGGCAGACCCGCTCGCCGAATTCGCGACGGCGATGTCCGAGCCGGCCGCAGCCATCGTCGAGGCCGCTGCGATCATTCCCGTCGAAATCGAGACGCCGGCCGCGGCGTCGATGGCGGTCGCCAACCGTGCCGCCGAGGACGCAGCCGCTGCGCTCGAAGCACTCGAGGCAGAAGAAGCACTGAAGACGATCGCGGCGGACGCGGCGCCGGTCGTCGAGGCCCTCGTCGCTCCGGAACCCGTCGAGCTCTCGGCCGCCGAGACGGCCGCCGCGCAGCACGCCGACCGCGTCGCCGACGAGAGCATCGCGGCGTTTGCCGAAGCCGAAGCGCACGCGGCCAGCCACGCCGCCTCGGTCCACGAGCACACTGCGGTTGCCGGCACGCCGATCGAAATGGAACCCGACCCGGTCCGTGATGTCGACGTGATGCGCGTCGACGCCGCCGAGCCGCCGCCCTTTGCGACGCAGGGGCTCGATGATTTCGTACAGGCCCGCGAGGCGTCGGTCGACCTCGCCGAGGAGGTCGCGGCGTTCGCCGCGGCGATCGAGCCAGCCGACGTCGAGCCCCAGATCACGCGCGCCATCGACGTGCAGTACGACCACTCGACTGACGACGGGCCGGCGATCGATCTGGTGCCGGCCGACGCCGAGCTGGCCATCGCCGGCGCGGAGAAACTCGCCGCGGATCTGGTCGCCGGGGTCCACGCCGATGCGATCGCTGACGACGCCGCGCCGGAACCGCACGCGGCGGACGCGTTCGCGGCGATGCAGGATTTGTCGTCGGGCGGCCGGCTGATCGAGCCGCTCACGCACCTAGTCGGCCACGACGCCGAAGACGCGCCGGTCGAGCTCTCGAGCGCGTTCGATCACGACGTGCCGAATGCGAGCGCCTTCGAATCGGATGTGCTCGCGTCTGCCGCGCAGGCCCGCGAGGCGGCGGCGTCGTTCGAGACGTCCGATCGCGATCACGCCGCGCAGACGATGGCGAGCGCCTTCGCCGATGCCAGCGCTGAAGACTGGACGCCGCCGGCCGTGCAGGAAGCCCCAGTCCCAGCGCCTCCGCCGCCGTCGCCCGTGTTCGCGGCGATCGTCGAGTCGGCGCCGGACTTCACGCCGCCGGAAGTGACGGAGGTTGGCGGCGACGCCTCCGAATCCCTCGCCGCCCGCGCGACGGTGTACGATACGGCGGTGCCATCGGTCGAGACGCCGGTGACGCCGATCGAACCGCCCAAGCCGAAGAAGGGGCGAACGACGGCGTCGCGCCGGTCGCCGTCGCCGGTCGCGTCCCTCGAGAAGCTCCTCCGACGCGTCCAGGCCCGCCGGCAGGTCGTCTCCGAATCGGTGGCCTAGGCGCCACGCATGTCTCAGCCGTCCCGCCCGGCTCTGTCCGGGCGGCTTCAACGTTTCTGCGCGTTGCCGTCGATTCGCCGTCTCGACGGCGTGGTCGTCTCGACGCCGCTGAACATCAAATACCTCACCGGGTTCTCGGGCACCGCCGGCCTGCTCGTGGTGTCGGCGCGCCTCGGCCACGCCTGGCTGGTGGTCGACGGCCGTTATGAAGCCGCCGCGCGCGCCGGCCTCGAATCGGGAGCGATCTCGCCGGTCGAGGTGGAGCCGGTGAGCGAGGGCTACGACGACGCGCTCGCGGCGCTGCTCGGGCGCCTCGAGTTCGAGCGCGTCGGTTTCGAACCCCACGACATCACCGTGGCGCAGATGGCCGGCTGGCGCGCGAAGTGTCCGGCGATCGAGTGGATCGCGCTCGCCCGTGAAGTCGAGCGGATGCGCATGATCAAGGACCAGATCGAGCTGGCGACGCTGCGGCGGGCCGGGGCACTGCTCGCCGGTGTCGCGCGTGAACTGCGCGAGATCCTCGCCGCGCGCGGCAGCGAACGCGACGTCGCGCGGCGCATCGATCAGGCGCTCGAGCGCGCCGGTTTCAGCGCGCCGGCCTTTCCGACCATCGTCGCGTCGGGCCCGCACTCGGCGCACGCGCACGCGCGTCCGACGTCGCGTGAGCTCGCCGACGGCGACGCCGTGCTGCTGGACTTTGGCGGCGTCTTAGACGGATACTGCGTCGACCTGAGCCGAATGGCCGTTGTCGGACAGGCCAGCGATCAGCTGCTCACGCTCTTCGAGGCCGTACGAGCAGCGCAAACGGCGGCACTGGCAGCAGTACGACCCGGCGGGCTGACGTCCGATGTCGATGCAGCGGCGCGACAGGTGCTGACCGATCGCGGATTCGGTGCCGCGTTCGTGCATGCCACTGGACACGGACTCGGTCTCGACGTCCACGAGGCGCCGAGAATCGCCCGAGCCGCGGCCGACCAGGAACCGCTGGTGCCGGGGATGGTGTTCACCGTGGAGCCTGGTGCGTACCTCGAAGGGCTGTGCGGTGTCCGGCTGGAGGACGATGTCGTTGTGACTGCCACCGGGTGCGAGGTGCTGACCGACGCGCCGCGGGACCTGATGGTGGTCTGACCCTATGGATCTCGAAGACATCAAACAGATTCTGAGTCTCGTCCGCGAGCACGACCTGAGCGAGTTCGAGCTCGAGCGTGAGGGGCTGAAGCTGCGCGTGCGCAAGGCCAGCGCCGCGGTGCCGATGCAGGCGATGCCGATGCCGATGCCGGTGGCGTCGCCGATGCCGGCGCCGGTCGCGGCGCCGCCTCCGCAGGCCGGGCCTGCGAATGCCGCGCCCGAAGAGACCGTCGGCGGCGTCGAGCTCGCGGTGATCAAGTCGCCGATCGTCGGCACCTTCTATCGCACTCCGGAGCCCGGCGCCCGCGCCTTCGTCGAGGTCGGCGACACGGTGAAGAAGGGCCAGGTGCTCTGCATCATCGAGGCGATGAAGCTGATGAACGAGATCGAAAGCGACTGCGACGGCGAGATCACCGCCATCTACGTCGAGAACGGCAAGCCGGTGCAGTTCGGCGACCGCCTGTTCGCGGTGAGGGTGAGATAGCCATGCCGCTCTTCAACAAGATCCTGATCGCGAATCGCGGCGAGATCGCGCTCCGCGTCATCTGCGCCTGCCGCGAGCTCGGCATCAAGACGGTGGCCGTCTACTCCGAGGCCGACGAGCACTCGCTCCACGTCCGGTTCGCCGACGAGGACGTCTGCATCGGGCCGGCGCGCAGCCTCAACAGCTATCTCAACGTGCCGGCGATCATCTCGGCGGCCGAGATCACCGGAGCGGACGCCATCCACCCGGGCTACGGGTTCCTGTCGGAGAGCGCCTACCTCGCCGAGGTGTGCGAGGCCTGCCACATCAAGTTCATCGGGCCGTTTCCGAACGTCATCCGATTGATGGGCGACAAGGCGCGGGCGCGCCGGGCGATGAAGAAGGCCGGGGTGCCGGTGCTGCCCGGAAGCGAAGGCCCCGTGCAGAGCGAGGAGCAGGCGCTCAACGTCGCCAAGGAACTCGGCTACCCGGTGATCATCAAGGCGGTCGCCGGCGGCGGCGGGCGCGGCATGCGCGTCATCCGCGCCGGGGAAGAGCTGCCGAAAGCGTTCAAGACCGCGATGCGCGAGGCCGAAGCGGCCTTCGGCGTCGGCGACGTCTACATCGAGAAGTACGTCGACTCGCCGCGCCACATCGAGATTCAGGTCCTCGGCGATCATCATGGCAACGTCATCCATCTCGGCGAGCGCGAGTGCTCGATTCAGCGCCGCCACCAGAAGCTGATCGAGGAAGCGCCGTCGCCGGTGATGTCGGAGAAGCAGCGGCGCCGGCTCGGCGCCACGGTGGTCGACGCCGCCAAGGCCGTCCAGTACACGAACGCCGGCACGTTCGAGTTCCTGCTCGATCCGTCGGGCCACTTCTACTTCCTCGAGGCCAACACCCGGCTGCAGGTCGAGCATCCGGTCACCGAGTTCGTCACCGGCGTCGACATCGTCAAGGAGCAGATCCGGATCGCGGCAGGGCAGCGGCTCTCGGCGCGCCAGAGCGACATCGAGATTCGCGGTCACGCGATCGAGTGCCGCGTCAACGCCGAAGATCCCGAGACGTTCACGCCGAGCCCCGGGCTCATTCAGGCGTTCAGCGTCCCCGGGGGGCCGGGCGTGCGCGTCGACACGTTCGCGCATTCGGACTGCATGGTCTCGCCGTACTACGACTCCTTGATCGCCAAGATCATCACCTATGGCCGCGACCGCCGCGAGGCCATCGCCCGCATGCGCCGGACGCTGGAGATGACCGTGGTCGAGGGGATCAAGACATCGATCCCGCTCCATCTGAAGATTCTCGCCGACGAGGATTTCCTCGCCGGCAAGATGAGCACCAGCTTCATGGAGCGATTCATGGACGCGGCGGGGACGAAGAAGTCCGCGAACGACCGCCTCGCGGACACGGCTTGATTCCCGCGCCGCTTCCGCGCCTCTACGCCATCTGCGATCTCGACCAGCTCCAGGCCCGGCGGCAGTGTCCGTCGGCCCTCGTCGATGCCTGGCTCGAGGCCGGCATCCGGTTCATCCAGCTCCGCGCCAAGTCGTTGACGCTCGGGCCGATGCTCGATCTGGCCAACGAGCTCGTCGATCGCACGCACGAAGCCGGCGCCGCGCTGATCATCAACGACCGCGCCGACGTCGCGAAGCTGTCGGGCGCCGACGGCGCGCATGTGGGGCAGGACGACGAGGCTCCAGTCACGGTGCGCGAGATCCTCGGTCCCGGCGCCATCATCGGCCTGTCGACGCATACGCCCGACCAGGTGGCGCGCGCCTGTCGCGAGCCGATCGACTACCTCGCGATCGGTCCGGTGTTCTCGACCTCGAGCAAGGACAACCCGTGGCCGACCGTCGGCCTCGCCGGCGTCGAAGCCGCGGTGGCCGCGGTGGCGGGGCAGCTGCCGGTCGTGGCGATCGGCGGCATCACCATCGACCGGGCGGCAGACGTGCTCGCTGCGGGCGCGGCGTCGGTCGCGGTGATCTCCGATCTGCTCGTCGACCCGCTGATCGATCGCGCGCGCGCCTGGCGGCACGCGACTGATCTGGATTTCTGAGTCCGGCGGCGCCGCGGCATTTGGCCGGTTCCGGAACGTGTGCTTATAATCGCGTCGCTTTCAGGCTGGTGCCGACGAAGTTCTAGGCCTCCTGTGGGGACTGTGAGGAAAACATAGTGGCTGGCTCACTTTTCCGGACGAAGTCGATCGACCGCCTCATGGCGGACGCGAACGTGACCGGCGAGCACGCGCTGAAGCGCACGCTCGGTCCGGTGTCGCTCGTCGCGCTCGGCATCGGCGCGATCATCGGCGCCGGGCTGTTCGTGCGAACCGCCGCAGCGATCGCGGATCGCGCCGGCCCGTCGGTGACGCTCGCGTTCATCGTCGCCGGCATCGGCTGCGCGTTCGCGGGACTCTGTTATGCCGAGTTCGCCTCGATGATTCCCATCGCCGGGAGCGCGTATACGTATTCCTACGCGACCATGGGCGAGTTCGTCGCGTGGATCATCGGCTGGGACCTGGTCCTCGAGTACGCGGTCGGCGCCGCGACGGTCGCGATCGCGTGGAGTGAGTACGCCAATCTGGTGCTCGAATGGTTCGGCCTGAAGATCCCATACCAATGGGTCCACTCGCCGTTCCAGACCGATGCCGCGACCGGGGTCGCCGGCATCATGAACATCCCGGCCGTGTTCATCCTCGGCATCCTCTCGCTGCTGCTGATGCGCGGCACGCGGGAGTCGGCGCTGGTCAACAACATCATCGTCGTCATCAAGGTGTCGATCGTCCTGATGGTGATCGGGATCGGCTGGGGCTTCATCAATCCGGCCAACCACACGCCGATGATTCCCGCGGCGACGACCTACGTGACGCCGGAAGGCATCGAGCATGCCTACGGCGGCATCATGGGCATCCTCGGCGCCGCCGGCGTCGTGTTCTTCGCCTACATCGGGTTCGACGCCGTCTCGACCGCCGCGCAGGAAGCGAAGAATCCGAAGCGCGACATGCCGATCGGCATCCTCGGGTCGCTCGTCGTCTGCACGGTGCTCTATGTGCTGTTCTCCTACGTGCTGAGCGGCGTGGCGACGGTCGAGGACTTCCGCTCGACCGGCCGCGAGGCGTCGGTGGCTTTCGCGATCTCGAAGTACATGACCGGTTACGAGTGGCTGTCGCGCAGCGTCACGGTGGCGATTCTGGCCGGCTTCTCGTCGGTCATCCTGGTCATGCTGCTCGGCCAGTCGCGCGTGTTCTACTCGATGAGCCGCGACGGGCTGGTGCCGCCGGTCTTCTCCGAGGTCCATCCGGTCTACCGCACGCCCTACAAGTCGAACATCCTGTTCTTCATCTTCACAGCCGTGTTCGGCGCGTTCGTGCCGGGCGACATCGTCGGGGAGATGACCAGCATCGGGACGCTGTTCGCGTTCATCCTGGTGTGCGCCGGGGTTTGGATCATGCGCGTTCGCCGTCCCGAGCTCGAGCGCGGGTTCGTGGTCCCGCTGCTGCCGGTGGTCGCG
>DASTCC010000511.1:0-2750 GCA_035711465.1 Vicinamibacterales bacterium | reverse complement strand
CGGCCGACGATCGACGCGTCGCCGCCGTAGCGGCGCTGAAAGAGCGCGTCGCTCAGGATCACCGGACGCACCGGCTGCCCGAAGTCCTTCTCGTCGTCGAACAGCCGGCCGTGCGCGGGTGGAACGCCGAGCAGCTGGAAGAAGCCGCGCGTCACGGTGGCGATCCGAAGCTGCTCGGGATCGCCGTCGCCGGTGAGCGTGCTCGTCGTGGCCCAGATGCCGGCGAGATGTTCGAAGTGCGTAGCGCGGGCGACGAAATCGGTGAGCTCGGGCCCCGCGAGCGGCGCGCGCGGGTATCCGAGATCGGTGGCATCGGCCCAGACGAAGGCGAGCCGGTCGGGCTCGCGATATGGCAGCGGCTCGATCAGCACCGCCTTGACCACGCTGAAGATCGCCGTCGACGCACCGACGCCGAGCGCAAACGTGAAGATGACGGCCGTCGAGAAACCCGGCGCGTGACGCAGCGCGCGCCAGCCGTACTTGAAGTCCGAGACCGCAGGTCCGACGCCGGCGCCTGCCCGAAGCGACCGCGCGTGCTCGCGCAGCCGATCGACGCCGCCAAGCTCCTGCAGCGCCGCCGCGCGCGCCGCGGAGGGATCGAGCCCCCGGGCGCGATGACGCTCGGCCAGCGTCTCGACCCAGTCGCTCAACTCGGCGTCGAGATCGCGATCGAGCCGCGAGCGGCGGAACCACGTGCGAAACAGATGACCGAGGCGCTCGAACGTGCGCATGGAGACCTCGCTAGGCCGAATCGAGGACCTGTCCGACGGCGGCGACGATGCGCGCCCACTGGCGGCGCTCGGCGGTGAGCTGCTTCCGTCCGGCGCTGGTGAGCGTGTAGAGACGCGCGCGGCGGCCCTGTTCGGACAACCCCCACGCGCCGCGAATCCAGCCCTGCTGCTCGAGCCGGTGAAGCGCCGGGAACAGCGATCCCGGTCCGACGGCGAACGTGCCGCTCGTCACCTGTTTAATCCGATCCGCTACGGCGATGCCGTGCAGCGGCTGCAGCTCGAGCGTCCGCAGAATCAGCAGATCGAGCGTGCCTTTGAGCATGGCTGTGTGACGGCTTCCCATCGAGCTCTCCTCCCGCATCGGACGCCGGCCACCGCCGGCGTGTTCCGACGTTGACTCGTCGACCCGGGTGCGGCTACCGCGGCTTGCTGGTCGGCGGCACGATCCCCTTGAGGCGCAGATACATCGCCAGATAGCCGTACATCTCGTTGCTGTGGCCGATGAAATTGCCCATCAGGCCGCCCTTCTCGACTTCGATCTTGCCGGTGCTGCCGTCCGGCCCGCGCGAGGTGGCGGGATAGACCTCGAGAATGCTGCTCGGCGTCGCCGTGAACTGGTTGCAGTAGGCGATCGCCTCGTCGAAGCTCTTGAGAATCTCGGCCTTCGTCGTCAGTGTGCTTTCGAGCGTCTTGTTGTCGACGTTGCCGGGCTTGCCGGTCAGGTTGGCGCAGTACCCGTAGTAGCTCGCGACGGTGTGCGCGGCGCTGCCGGCGAACGAACGGACCTCCGGTACCGGCTTGAACCCGTAATCCGCTTCGGGCATCGCGTCCATCGCCGCACGCAGATTCCGGGTGATATTGCGGATCTGTCCTTGCAGATTGGACGCCATCCGTATCGTCGTCGGCGGTGCGGGCGGCGCGGCAGTGCCGGCAGGGGGCGCGGGCTTCGGCGCCTGGGCCGGCGGCGCCGACTGGTCCGCGGAGATCCGACCGGCGGTCGCGAAAAGGGTGGCGACGACGAAGACGACGCAGGCTCGGCGCATGAGATCACCTCGGGAATGACGGAGTAATATCGAACTTCGATATTGATGATCGACATCTTGGCCGCGCGCGTCAAGAGTTCGGATGTGAACAAGACCGCGTGGCGCCCCGGGCGCGATCGTCAGCGCAGACAGGTCAGGTGCCGGCCGCCGTCGATCGAGATCGTCTCGCCGGTGATCCAGCCGGCTTGCGGTGAGGCGAGGAACGCAATCAGATCCGCGATCTCTTCGGGCGTCCCGGCACGGCCGAGCGGGTGCGTGGTGCGCGATTTCTCGAGGAACTCGGCGTAGCGGCGCTCGTCCATGCCGCCGCGCCGATGCAGGTTGGTGACGACGACGCCGGGGTTGACGGCGTTGACGCGGACCTGGTGCGGCGCGAAATCCAGCGCGGCGACGCGCGTCAACTGGTCGATCGCCGCCTTGCTCACACAGTACGACGCCAGCCCGGGAAAGGCGCGCGTGCCGGCGACGCTCGAGACGTTGACGACGGCGCCGCGGCGCGCGACGAGCGCGTCGGCCGCCTCGCGAATCAGACGGAACGGCGCCCGGACGTTGACGTCCATCATCGTGTCCCAGCCGTCGTCGGTCGTCGCCGACACGGCGCCCGACGCGATGATCCCGGCGGCATTGACGAGGACGTCGATGCCGCCGAACGCCTCGAGGGCCCGCGCGACGATGGCGCACGGCGCGTCGGCGGCGGTGACGTCGCACGCGATCCGCTCGGCCGTGCCGCCGGCCGAGCGGATCGCGTCGCAGACCTCGGCCAGGGCGGAGTCCTGGCGGGCGACCGCCAGGACGGCGCCGTCCCGCGCCAGCCGCATCGCCGCCGCCCTCCCGATTCCGGACGACGCCCCGGTCACAACGGCAACTCGCATGCTGAAGGATAAGGGGGGAGCCGGAGGGGGACGGAGCCCTTTTCCACAGAAATGGCCGATTCGGGGACAGAGGTCAAGTTTTCCGACCTCTGTCCCCGAATCGG
>DASTCC010000510.1:0-5110 GCA_035711465.1 Vicinamibacterales bacterium | reverse complement strand
GAAGCAGCTACCGACTTCTGACGCGGTTCTTACGCCGCCGGCGGCGGCTCGAGCGGCTTCTTCGGTCCTGGCGCCGCTTCGTCGGCCTGGAAGCCGCACAGTTTGTGCGAGCTGTCGCAGAAGGGGCGCTCCTTCGATTGTCCGCAGCGGCACAACGCGAACGGCTTCTTGGGCACGACGTACTCCTGCCCGTTCCAGTCGACGAGCTTGACGTCTTCACCTTCGACGAGCAGCGATCCGTTCTGGCGAACCTTGATCGTGACTGACATCCGCTAACCCTTCTGCATGGCCGAGAGGAACTCGGCGTTGTTCTTGGTCTTCGCCATCTTGTCGAGCAGCAGTTCCATGGCTTCGACCGGAGACAGCGGGTTGAGCACCTTGCGCAGCACCCAGATGCGGTTGAGATCCTCCTTCGGAATGAGCAGCTCCTCCTTCCGGGTGCCGCTCTTGATGATGTCGATCGCCGGGAACACGCGCTTGTCCACCAGCTTGCGATCGAGGTGGATTTCCATGTTGCCGGTGCCCTTGAACTCTTCGAAGATGACGTCGTCCATGCGCGAGCCGGTGTCGATGAGCGCGGTCGACATGATGGTGATCGAGCCGCCCTCCTCGATGTTGCGCGCCGCGCCGAAGAACCGCTTCGGCTTCTGCAGCGCGTTCGAGTCGAGACCGCCCGAGAGCACCTTGCCCGACGGCGGCGCGACGGTGTTGTAGGCGCGCGCCAGACGGGTGATCGAGTCGAGCAGGATGACGACGTCCTTCTTGTGCTCGACCAGGCGCTTGGCCTTTTCGATCACCATCTCGGCGACCTGGACGTGGCGCTGCGCCGGCTCGTCGAACGTCGACGAGATCACTTCGCCGCGGACCGAGCGCTGCATGTCGGTGACTTCTTCGGGCCGCTCGTCGATGAGCAGGACGATGAGGTAGACCTCGGGGTGATTGGCGGTGATCGACTGCGCGATCGCCTGCAGCAGCATGGTCTTGCCGGTGCGCGGCGGCGCGACGATCAGGCCGCGCTGGCCCTTGCCGATCGGCGTCATCAGATCCATGACGCGGCCGGACAGGTTCTCCGGCGAGGTCTCGAGCTTCAAACGCTCCTGCGGATAAAGCGGCGTCAGGTTCTCGAAGAAGAGCTTGTTGCGCGCCTGATCGGGAGACTCGAAGTTGACCGCCTCGACCTTGATCAGCGCGAAGTAGCGCTCGCCGTCCTTCGGCGGCCGCACCTGGCCGGACACCGTGTCGCCGGTCTGCAGATCGAATTTCCTGATCTGCGACGGCGAGACGTAGATGTCATCGGGGCCGGGCAGGTAGTTGTAATCGGGCGCGCGAAGGAATCCGAAGCCATCCGGCAGCACCTCGAGCACGCCCTCGGAGAACATGAAGCCGGAAAGCTCGGTCTGCGCCTTGAGGATCTGGAAGATCAGATCCTGCTTGCGCATGCCCGTCGCGCCGGCGACGTTCAGATCCTTGGCGACCTGGGTGAGCTTCTGGATGCTCATGTCCTTCAGGTCGTTGATGTTGAGTGTCTGGGGCTTGCCGGAACGTGGAGCGTCCTGAGCGGGGGCGCCATCCTCCTGAGTAGCGACGGCGGCGTCGCCGGTGTCCTGGGGGACTTCAGTGACGGGCGGATCGGCAGGCTGCCGCCCCGAGGAGCGCTTGGATTGATTGGCCATAGGGGTTGGAACGGAACAAGTTAGGTTGTTGGGTTGTTACCGGGAGCGGCCACTTCCTGAACGGTCGGCCGCGACTGTGGACAGACAGAGACAGTATACACCAAATGGGGGCTCGGGGCCTGGCTGGTTCAATAGGCGGCTGGGCTCTCCCCTACGCCGATGATCGAACAGGCCACCCGGGTTTTCAGACCGAGTTCTTTCGCTCGCTTCACCACCGCATCGCCATCGGCGCCGGGATTCAGCCACACCGTCCTGATCTTCTTTTGCGCGATCTCCTCGATCACCTTCAGGCCGATGTGGGGCGGGACGTAGACGGTGGCTTCGTCGATGTCGCCATCGTAATCGAGCACGCTCGCGTAGGCGCGCTCGCCCTCGATTGCCGTCTCGTGCGGGTTGATCGGAATGACGGTGTGGCCGGCGTGCCGGAATGCGCGCAGCGCCTTGTTCCCGAACTTGCGCTGGTTCGAAGACGCGCCGACGATTGCTACGATCATTCAATAAGACGGTAGCATGGGGTCAGATCTTGAATGTTGGCAAATAGGGGCAGGGCTTGATCCTGGCGTCGATCAACGCAGGACGACGGCCGGATCCGTGCGCGCCGCCCGTCGCGCCGGCGCCCAGATGGCCGCAAGCGCGGTCAAGGCCAGGATCGTCGCCACCGCGCTGAACAGCCAGGGACTGCGCGCGTCGACCTCGAAGATCAGCGCCTGTACGACAGTCGCGCTCCACCACGCGCAGAGGCCGCCACCGGCGATGCCGGTGAGGACGGGCGCGAAGACGTGCCGCAGCACCAATGCTCTCAGATGCCCGGCCGTGGCCCCGAGCGACGAGCGCACGCCCATCTCGTATTGCCGCCTCGCGACTTCGAATGCGGCGATGGCGTAGAGCCCGATCGCCGACACCATCAACGTCGCGACGGCAAGCGTGCCGAGCAGGATCGCCTGAAAGCGCGGACGTTCGAGCCATGGCGCAAACACCGCGGCGGCCGATTCGGCCGTGAGCGTCCGATCGTCGCCGAACCGCTCATTGAGTCGACGCGCCAATGCCCGGCTGTCGACCGGGACGCCTGGCCGCATGCGCAGCACGATCTTGGCCGACGATCCCGACGGACTCGCATCAGCGGCGCCCGCCGGCACGAAGAGCGACGGCAACACCGCCTCGCCGGGCCGTCGCCGAAGGTCTGCGACGACGCCGACCACGGTCCGCTCGCCGGAGGTCGTGAGAATCGCACGCCCGATCGCGTCCGACACTTGAACGTCCGGCCAGAGCACGCGGACGCCGGACTCGCTGACCACGGCGACCCGGGCGCCGCCGAGAACCTCATCGCGATTGAATGCGCGGCCCATCCGAATCGGCAGGCCGAGCGCCGGAAAGACGTCCTCCGTGATTGCCCACACGTTGCCGTCGGCGCCCTGATCGCGCCAGAACGTGCGCTCGCGGCCGAGGCCGCCGAGGATCGCGCGACTGCTGGCGCCGACGCTCGCAACGCCCGGCATCGTTCGGAGCGTATCGAGGACGATTCGCACCCGGCGCTCGCGATCGGTCGGTGTCTCTCCCGCAGCGGTGCCGTGGCCGGCTTCGAAGACGTACAGGTCGCCTGGATCGAACCCTGGATCGGCAGTCAGCTGGCGGACGTAGCTCGAGACCGTCGCGACGGCGCCAGCGACGATGAGCACGCCAACGGTCGCCTCCATCGTCAGCAGCCAGCGCCCGGACGATGTCTGCGTCCGGCCGGTGCGATCGGCGCCGCGGAGCACTCCGATGAGATCGGTCCGCCACGCTCGTCGGGCGGGCGCGAGTCCGGCGATGATCGCGGCGACGAGCGCGAGCAGCGTCGTGATCGACAACAGCCTGAGATCGAAGATCGGCACGGTGTGGCCGCGAAACGCTGGCGGCGCCAGCGCGACAATCGCGGTCTGGCAAACGGCGCAGACGGCGACCGCCAACACCGCGCCGCCGAGACAGAGCACGACGGCCTCGACGACTGCGACGCCGGCGAGGTGCCGGCGGCTGGCGCCAAGCGCGACATGAACGGCGCTCTGGACGTCGCGGGCGCGGCCGCGCGCCAGCATCAGCGTCGCGAGGTTCACCGACGCAACCAGCCAGACGAGCGACACCGCCGCCGCGAGCAGGTAGATGTAGCTGCCGTAGAGAAAGAACATGCCCTGCCGTAGCGGCTGCACGGCCACATCGGCACGGACCATCAGAAGTGCGTCCGGCATTTCGACGCGGAGCCGATCGACGACCGCGGCGGCTTCCGCGCGCGCCGCGTCGAGGCTGACGCCTGGTTGGAGCCGGCCGACGACCCCCATCATCATTCGCCGCGGATCGGGCGGCGCCGCGATCTGGTTGCGTTCGACGATCAGCCCGTCGAAGCGTTCGACCAGATGGCTCGTAGGCAGCAGGAAGTCCGGCGGCAGCACGCCGATGACGCGATAGAGGAAGCTGCGACTCGGCAGGATGGTTCCGACGATCGCCTCTCGTGCGCCGAAGCGCTGACGCCAGGTCTGCCAGCTGAGCAGCAACTGCCGCTCCCGCCCCTGATCGGACGGCGAGGCGAAGCTGCTGCCGAGCACGGGCCGGACGCCGAGAAGCGGAAGCAGCGTGTCCGGTCCGGTCGCAAACGTGAACGGCATGCCCGGAAAGTCGTCCAGGAACGTCGTGCTGCCCGTCAGTACGTAGGCAAGGTCCGCAAATGCCACCGCGCGATCCCGGAGCATGGACGCGACGGGCTGCGGCATCAACGAATACGGTTCGGCGACGTTCGACGCCGCGGCGGTGTGGAGATGCACGAGCTGGCCAGACGCAGCGAACGGTAAGGGCCGCAACAGGAGCCGGTCCAGAATCGACAGCATCGCCACGTTCACGCCGATGCCGATCGAGATGGTGAAGATCGCGGTCGCCGCGAACACCGGCGCCCGCGACAGTCCGCGCAGCGCCTGTGTCACGCAGGTCGCGAGGCTGGCCGCGAGCATGGCGAGCCGAAGCCTCGCCCCGACGCGCGCGACGTCGATCGAGTCGGCGACGCTCCAGCCGCTGTCGGCGACATCGTCGCCGACGGCCGTCCGCCACGCGGGCGGCACCACCTTCAACAGCAGGTCGCGCCATCGTCGCATCATCGGCGTCACCCTTCAGCGATCAGCCGGACTCGTTTGCCGCGGCGGCACCCGACCCGATCCGGCATCGAGCGCCGTGCCCGCCGCGAGGCGATCGATCCCCTGCTTTGCGGCTTTGACAGCCGAGAACCCTGGCGGCTTCAATCGGAACAGGCGTCGCGCTTTGCCGCCGCGCACCGCCTGCGGCTCCGAGAACCACGAGGTCACATACCCCTTGCGCTCGAGCCGTTCGAGCGTGACGTAGATCGTGCCGCGCGACAGGTGCACTCTCGTTTCGCGCTCGATCAACGCCCGAATCGGCACGGCATACGCGTCGTCGCC
>DASTCC010000509.1:0-9814 GCA_035711465.1 Vicinamibacterales bacterium | reverse complement strand
AGGCCGATGCTCTATCCACCTGAGCTACGGGCGCGTGGTCACATTGTACGGCTCAACGCCCGTCAGGATCCGATCGGCTCAACTCCCGGAGCGTCCCGGGAGTAGACTGCCACACGAATGGCGCTGCTCATCGGGATGCTTCTCGCGTTCGCCGTCGGCGTCTTCGGCACCGTGTCCGGCCTGGATCGCGATCGCGCGTTCTATACCACCGTGGCGATCGTCGTCGCCTCGTACTACGCGCTGTTCGCGGTCATCGGCGCCACGACGGACGTGATCGTGATCGAATCCCTGCTTGGCGGACTGTTTCTCGTCGTGGCCACCATTGGCTTCCGGTCGTCGCTCTGGCTCGTGGCGATCGCGCTGGCCGCTCACGGCGTCTTCGATCTGGCGCACGGTCTGATCGTGGCCAATCCCGGAGTTCCGGTGTGGTGGCCGGCCTGGTGTCTCGGATATGACGTGGCCGCCGGCGCCTACCTCTCCTGGCTGATCGGCAGCGGCCGCGTTCGCGCGGTCGCGTGATCCGGCCGAAGATTGTGTCCTGAGGGAGGTCAGAACCTCCGATCCCGCCTGCGCCGATTCACCCGCCTGCCCCCAGCTCGTGCGCAGTTCTGAAGGCCCTCGCGATCGCTGGCGCGGCACCAGCTTTGCTACTTGTCTTCTGGTTGGACTACGGGCAGCCAGAAGGAGTCGCATGCGATACGCCGTGCTCGCCGTCGATTACGACGGCACCATCGCCTCGCACGGCGTCGTGCACGACGACACCGTCGCCGCGCTGGAGACGCTGAAGAAGACCGGCTGCAAGCTCGTGCTAGTCACCGGTCGCGAGATCGAAGATCTGATCGCGATATTCGCGCGCCTCGATCTGTTCGATCGCGTCGTCGGCGAGAACGGCGCGGTGATGTACACGCCGGCCGATCGGAGCTTCGCCGTGCTCGGCGAGCCGCCGCCGCCGGCGTTCGTCGGCGCGCTGCGTGCCCGCGGCGTGCAGCCTCTCTCCGTCGGCCATGTCATAGTCGCCACCTGGGAGCCGAACCAGGCGGCGGTGCTCGACGCGATTCGCGATCTCGGTCTCGAGCTCCAGGTGATCTTCAACAAGGGCGCGGTGATGGTGCTGCCGGCGGGCACCAACAAAGCCACCGGGCTCGACCATGCGCTCGCCAGCCTTCAGCTCTCGCCGCACAATGCCGTTGGCATCGGCGACGCTGAAAACGATCACGCGTTTCTCAACCTCTGCGAGTACGCGGTGGCGACGGCCAACGCCGTGCCGACGCTGAAGGAGCGCGCCGACTGGGTGACGACCGCGCCGAGCGGACGCGGCGTGATCGAGCTCGTCGATCGCATGGCCGCGGCGAATCTGCGGCAGACGGCGCCGCTGCTTCGCCACCGGATCGAGCTCGGCGCGACCGCGGCCGGTGAGCCGATGGTCATGCCCACGCACGCGACGACGCTGCTCGTCGCCGGCGCCTCCGGCAGCGGCAAGTCGACCGTGGCCACCGCGATCCTCGAGCAGCTGTTCGAGCAGAAGTACCAGTGCTGCCTGATCGATCCCGAAGGCGACTACTCGAACCTCGAACACGCGATGGTGCTGGGCGATCCGGACGATGCGCCGTCGGTCGACGACGTCGTCGACGTGCTCCACACGCCGGGTCAGAGTGCGGTCGCGGTGCTCCTCGGCTTGCCGCTGCAGGATCGGCCAGGGTTCTTCAACGGTCTGCTGGCGCGGCTGGCGACGCTGCAGTCGGATACCGGGCGGCCGCACTGGATCGTGCTCGACGAGGCGCATCATCTGCTCTCCGACCACGTCAACGCGCCGCGATCGCTGCCACCGGCGCTCGACAGCACGATGCTGATCACGGCGCATCCCGAGCAGCTGCCGCCCGACGTCCTCGCCGCCGTCACCGCGATCGTCACCGTCGGCGATCGCGCCGGCGAGGTGATGCTGCGGATCGCCGCGGCGCTGCGCACCGGGACGCCGGAAGTGCCGGCGCTGTCCCCGGGAGAGGCGCTGGCGTGGTGGCCCGGCGACCATGCCGAGCCGATCGCGTTCCGCCCCGGCGCGCCGCGCGGGGAACGGCGGCGCCATCTGCGCAAGTACGCGGAGGGCACGCTCGGACCGGACAAGAGTTTCTTCTTTCGCGGCCCGCGGAACCAGCTGCGGCTGCGGGCGCAGAACCTCGGCATGTTCCTGCAGCTGGCCGACGGCGTCGACGACGACACCTGGCGCTACCACCTGAACCGGGGCGACTATTCCTCCTGGGTCCGCGAAGCGATCAAAGATTTCGAGCTCGCAGACGAAATCGCGGACATCGAAGCGACGTCCGACGCTCCTGCCGACGCCAGCCGAGCCGCGGTCGCCGAAGCGATCGGCCGGCGCTATACCGAGGCCGGCTGAGCCGGCGAGCGAGACCGCCCGAACCCGCACACGTCCAGTTTCCGCGGAAGTCCGGCAAACGCCGGATGGATCGGCGTCGGCCCGCTGTCTACATTTATTGGGCTGGCACTGTCGGGGCGCTCCTCCCCGGCCGCCGCAGGAGTCGCACCTGAGGGCGGCCCGCGGTCATGCTCGACTGCGCTGGACGGTGCCAGTGCCTTTCGCTCCCCGGCTGCTCCCCAGCCATGCCCAGAACGGTAGATCGCCGAGCCCCCCGCGCTGTGATCGAGCCGCAACAGCCGCGCGCAAGCGAGGTTGACCGGACGACGTCGTCGCGCGGCGCGACGGCGCTCGTCCTGGTCGCCTTTGCGATCGTGTTCGCGGCGCTCCGCGTCAACGGCTACTCCCAGAAATCGGGCACCTTCGACGAGCCGATTCACCTCGCCGCCGGCTTCGCCGCGATCGTGTCCGGCGACTTCCGCTTCGATCCGACCCACCCGCCGCTGATCCGGATGTGGGCGGCGCTGCCGCTGCTGTTCATGTCGCCTTCGGCGCCGGATCTGACCGCGATCGACCGGCTCGCGCCAGAGCGCTGGCTCGAGCGTGCCACCGGCGAAGCGAGCCGGTTCCTGTACGAGCAGAACGACGCGGATCGCCTGCTCTACGCCGCGAGGTTCATGATCGTCGTCGTCGGCATTCTCACTGGCGTGCTGCTCTTCTTCTGGACACGCGAGTGGTTCGGCACCCGACCGGCGATCGCCGCGCTGGCGTTCTTCGCGATGCTTCCCGGCACCCACGCCTCGTGGGTGACGACCGATCTCGCCGTCGCCACGTTCGTGTTCGCGGCAGTCTACGCGTTGTGGCGCGTCTGCCAGCGGCCGACGCCAGCGAACCTTTCCGCGCTCGGCGTCAGCATCGGCCTGGCGGTGACCACCAAGTTCTCGGGCCTGATGCTGGCGCCGATCCTGATCGCGCTCATCGGCGTCGCGTGCTGGCGCCAGCCGTCGATGACGTGGCGGCGGGCGACGGCGCTCGCAGGCTTCGTCGTCGCCGCGTCAATCCTGGCGATCTGGCTGGCCTATGGTGGCCGTTATGCCCCGAGTGCGTCGCCGGCGTGGCTGTTCGCGATGGATCGCGTGCCCAGTGTCCAGGCCGACCTCGGCCCGCTGCTGCCGATCGTCCGCTGGATCGACGCGCACCATCTGCTGCCCAACGCCTATACGCACGGGTTCCTCTGGAGTTTCGCGTCGGCGCGGCTGCTGCCCTCGTTCCTGGCCGGCGAGATCAGCAGCCACGGCTGGTGGTACTACTTCCCGTTTGCGTTCCTCATCAAGACGCCGCTGGCGTTGCTCGTGCTTGGCCTGATCGGTGTCGCGGTGGTCTATCGCGAGCGTCATGCCCTCGGTGCGATGCGCGTCGCCTGGATGCTGGCGCCCATCGCGATCGCCTTCGCGGTGGCGATGACCACCCGGATCAATCTCGGCCTGCGGCACGTGCTCGTCGTCTATCCGTTCGTGCTCCTCGTCGCCGCGGCGGCAGTGCGCTGGCTGCTGGCGCGGCCGGGATGGATCGGACGCACGGTCGTGATCCTGCTCGCGTTGCAGTGGGGCGTTCGCTATGCGAGCGTCTATCCGCACACGCTCGGCTATTTCAACGTGTTCGTCGGCGGTCCTGGCAACGGCAGCCGCTACCTCACCGACTCGAACGTCGACTGGGGCCAGGATCTCAAGCTGCTCAAGGCCTGGATGGATGACCGGCGCGTGGCCCGCATCAACCTGGCCTACTTCGGCAGCGCCGCACCCGAGTACTACCGGATCGACTGCACGCGGCTGCCGGGCGCCGTCGTGCTCGACGGCCGATCGTTCCAGCGGCCGGTCCTGCCCGGCTATGTCGCCATCTCTTCGACGGTGCAGAGCGGCGTCTATCTGCCGCGGCGCTGGCGGATGTTCTACCGCGCGTTCCGCGACCTGGCGCCGGTGACGACCGTCGGATCGTCGATTCGCGTGTACTGGGTCGAACAGTGGCCCGAGGTGCCGCTGCGACAGAAGAACGCCGCGGCCGATCCCGCCGACGTCGACGGACTCAAAGCGCTGGCCGACTCCACGCGCCAGCTCGGCTGGGACGCGCAGGCGGCGGGGTACTACCGCCGCTATCTCCGCCACCGGCCTGACGACGCGGCGGTGCACGACGCCCTCGGCCAGGCGCTGTTCGCGCAGAACGATCGGGCCGGCGCAGTCGACGCGTTCGCGCGGGCGACGACGCTGGCCCCCGACCGTGCGGCCCCGCGTCGATCGCTGGCGGTCGCGCTGCTCTCGCTCGGCCGGGCCGAAGACGCCGCCGGGCACGCGCGCGAACTGGTCCGGCGATCACCGGAGAACGTCCCGGCCCACGATCTGCTCGGCCGGGCGTTCGTGGCGCTCGGCCGGATCGCCGAGGCCGAGGCCTCCTTCCGGCGGGCGCTGACGATCGATCCCACGTTTGCGCCGGCGATCGAGGCGCTCCGACAGATCGCCCGACGTCCCGTCCCGGAGCCCTCGCCGCCTCTCCTCCACCGGATCGTCTGATTTCAGGCGATCACAGGATGGTCCGGCGTCGCCGGCGATCCTAGAGTGGTCTACGCCGACACTGTTCGAGGCAGGCTCGGCCCTCGAATCGCGGAAGCGCACACCTGCGACGACGGCCGTGGTATGACGCCCGTGACGCAGCGGACAGTGTCGGCCCATTCTGCGGAACTTAGAACTTAAAATTTAAAACTCAAGACTCAAGACTAAGGTGGCGGCTTCGCCGCAACTCTTTATTCATACAGATAAAGAGATGCGCCGAAGGCGCCACCTGAGTCTTAAGTCTGGAGTCTTAAGTCTGGAGTCTTAAGTCTGGAGTCTTGAGTCTTGAGTCTTGAGTCTTGAGTTTAAGTTTTCTTCAGCCCGAACTGGCGAGTCCCAGCGAATAGCTTTCCTGCCGCAGGAACGCGGCGTCAGTGACCATCTCGCCCGCCCACCGGTACCCATTCGCCTGAGCGACGACCGCGCGCATCTGGCGCATCGCGTGGGCCTGCTCCGCTGGGGGCATCCGCAGCGCCCGCGCCAGCACGCGCGCCGACGTGTCGACGTCGTACGGATTGATGATCAGCGCCGACCGCAGCTCGTGCATCGCGCCGGCGAACTGGCTCAGCACCAACACGCCGCGATGATCGTCGCGCGCGACGACGAACTCCTTGGCGACGAGGTTCATGCCGTCGTGCAGGCTGCCGACGTAGCAGACGTCGGCGGCCCTCAGGAGACCATTGACCTCCGGCGCCTCGAGCGCCTTCTCCACCAGGACGATCGGACGGTAGCCCGGCGCGCCGAATCGCTGGTTGATCCGTTCGGCGGTGCGGACGAGCTTCGCGCGCATCGCGCGATAGGCCGGCAGGGTCGTCCGGCTCGGCGAGGCCACCTGCAGCAGGACGAGGCGGCCGCGAAACTCGCGGCGCCAGTCCAGCAGCCGCTCGAAGACCAGGAGCTTCTCTTCGAGACCCTTGGTGTAGTCGAGCCGATCGACGCCGACGATGAGCTGGAAATCCGCCGGCAATCCATAGCGGCGCTGCACGTCGGCACGGCACGCCGCGATTGACGGCGCGTCGATCTCGCCCGCCTCAGGCCATTCCACCGACGCGGGATAGGCGCGGACGATCGTGCGGCGGCCGCCGTAGCTGACGGCGCCGGGCTCGCTGATGTCGGCACCGAGCATCGCCTCGGCAGTCTCGATGAAATTGCGGCAGTCCTCTGGCGTCTGGAAACCGGCGATCGAGCTGCCGAGCAGCCCATCGACTAGTTGGCGCGCCCACGGGCAGATGGCGAACTGGCGCGCCGGCGGAAACGGGACGTGCCAGAAGCTGACGATGGTGCCGAGCGGTCGGCGGTGTCGGATCATCTTCGGCGCGAGCGCGAGGTGATAGTCCTGCACCAGGATGAGCGCCGTCGACGCGTCCGCCTCCTCGCACGCGGCATCGGCGAAGCGCGCGTTGGCGGTACGGTAGTCGGCGAAGTCCTGCGACCGGAAGATCGGACGGACGTGAACGTGATGGCAGAGCGGCCACAGGCCTTCGTTGGCGAAGCCGTGGTAGTAGCCGCGCTGCTGCTGCGCGCTGAGATGGACGGGCCGGATCCGATAGGCGTCGTCCCCACCCGGCGGCGCCTCGGCCGCGCGGCAGCGGGCGACCGGATCGTCGTCGTGCGCGACCCAGACGCCGCGCGACGCGGCGACGATCGGCTGCAGCGCCGTCACCAGTCCGCCCGAGGCGCGGCGCGCGATCAGCCGGCCGTCGGCGCCATGCTCGTAGCGCACCGGCGCGCGGTTGGCGACGACGATTAATGAGCCTTCGCCGAAGCAGGCGGCGGTGCAGGCGCGAAGCGTGTCGGCGGTCCAGCGCGCGTCAGCGCCGTGTTCCTGAATCGTCTGCATCGGCTGCCTCCTGGATACACCCGTTCGCAGTACATCGATCCCCTCCGCGGCTGGCCATCCAGCAAACAACGGAGGCCACTGCCCTATTTGGGGGGAGCGTTAGGCGCGGTCCCCCCTCGACCGGATGCAGACCGGCCCGTCGTCGGAGTAGGCTGTGAGAACCGGCCGACACCCCTGAAGACGGGACGCGGCCCGGGAGATTCGACGTGCGTTTCAAGACCTGGCCTGTAGCGGCACTTGGATTGGGCAGCCTGCTGGTCCTGGTCGTGGTGTCGATGCTGACGCTGTCGCGCAAGGCCCAGGACATCTACGCCGGGCTGGCCGAGCTCAACACCCATCATCACAACGTCGACGTGAAGCTCCGAAGGCTCCGCTCGGACGTGAATCTCTCCGGGATCTTCGTGCGCGACTACCTGCTGGACGTGGCCCGCGAGCATGCGCCGGAGTACCGCGAGCGGATCTCCGCGTTCCGGCGCACCAACCTGGCGACCGTCGCCGAGCTTCGATCGCTCGACCCCAAGCACGGCGATCGCATCGCCCGGCTCGAAACGCAGCTCGACGAATACTGGCGGACGTTCGAGCCGCTGTTCGACTGGACCGCGCAGGAGAAGATCTATCGGAGCGCCAGCTTTCTGCGCCAGGAGGTGGTGCCGCGGCGCGAGGCCGTGCTCGCCATCGCACAGGAGATCGAAGAGCTCAACAACGAGAACCTCGACGCGCAGCGCGCCGAGGTGACGCGGCGCCAGGAAGGTTTCCGCGCCGAGCTCAACCGTCTGCTCTGGCAGACCGGACTGCTCGGCGTCGTCGTCGCGCTGGTGGCCGTCTACCGGCTACGGACGCTCGAGCGGCGGTCGGAGGAGCAGCGCGCCGCCGCCGAAGCGGCCGAGCATCAGATGCGCCAGCTGTCGCACAGCGTCGTCGCCGCGCAGGAGGGCGAGCGCAAGAATCTGTCGCGCGAGCTGCACGACCACGTCGCGCAGGTGCTGACGGCGCTGCGGATGGAGCTGGGCCGCATCGACCGAGCGCGGCCGCCGAGCGACACGCGGCTGGCGCCGGCGCTGGCCGAGGCGCGGCGGCTCGTCGATCAGCTGTTCCGGACCGTGCGCGATCTGTCGCTCGGTCTGCGGCCGAGCATGCTCGACGACTTCGGGCTGCAGCCGGCGCTCGAGTGGCACGTCCGCGACGTGTCGCGGCGCTTCGGCGTCGACATCGAGCTCTCGATGAGCGGCGACTTCGACGCGCTGCCCGAGCAGCACCGCACCTGCGTCTACCGAGCCATCCAGGAAGGGCTCACCAACTGCGTCCGGCACGCCAACGCGAGCCGCATCTGCGTCAGCGTCGTCGGCCGCGACGCTCGCGTCGAGGCGTCGATCGTCGACGACGGCGTCGGACTGGACATGGCGCGGCGCCGCGACGGCCTCGGGCTGCGCGGGATCGAGGAGCGCGTCAAGGAGCTCGACGGAACGATGACGATCAGCCCCGCCGTCGGACGCGGCACGGTGCTCTCGATCTCGGTGCCGCTGCCGGCATCGGACTCGGAGGGCGCGCGTGCGCGTGTTGCTGGCTGACGACCACGGCATCGTCCGGCGCGGCCTGCGGACCTTGCTCGAGGACGCCGGCATCTCGGTCGTGGCCGAAGCGGCTGACGGCCTCGAGGCGGCGCGGATGATCGAGGAGCACGCGCCGGACCTCGCCATCGTCGACATCCGGATGCCGAAGCTATCGGGCATCGAGGTGGCGGCGCGGGCGCAGAAGATGACCCCGGCGCCGCGCGTGATCATCCTCAGCATGCACGCCGACGAGTCGTACATCATCCGCGCGCTGGCCGCCGGCGCGCGCGCCTATCTCTTAAAGGATGCGACAGACGAGGACCTGCTGCCGGCGGTGCGGGCGGTCGCGAGCGGCCGGCCCTACTTCAGCCCCGCGGTGACCGCGGTGCTCGTCGAGGACTACGTCCGCACGCTGCAGAAGCGCGGCCTGACCGACACCTATCACCTGCTCACCGATCGCGAGCGTGAGGTGCTGCACCTGCTCGCCGAGGGACACTCCAACAAGGAAGTGGCGACGCTGCTCAACCTCGGTGTCTCGACGGTCGAAACGCACCGCGCCAATTTGATGCAGAAGCTCAACCTGCACAACACCGCGGAGATCGTGCTCTACGCGGTGCGGAAGGGGCTGATTTCTTAAAAGCCTTGGGCCTTGGGGCTTGGGGCTTGGGGCTTGGGGCTTGGGCTCGGAGCGCCGTTCAGCGATCCCAAGCCTTCAAGCCCCAAGTCTTCAAGCCTCTTACTTACTTACCGTCGCACGACGCCGAGACCATCTTCAGCGCCGTCACGATCAGCACGCGGTTGAGCTCGCCGTTGGCGGGGTTCGAGATCGCGCTGCCGCCCTGGCCGGCGTTGCCGCGGTTCGAGCCGGTGGCCGTGCCGCCGGTGCCCGATCCGCCCTGGCCGGTGCTGCTGACGCCGGTGCCCGTCGTTTCCTGCGAGTTCGACCAGCCGCCGGTCAGTTCGACCTTGTGGCCGACATGCTTCGAGAGATCGATCTTGTCGTCATGCGTCATCAGACGCACGTCCTTCGAACCGGCTTCCTTGCGGTCGGTGGTCTCGTCGGCCGTGCCGGCCTTCATCTCAATCTTCGACAGCTTGTACGCGCCCTGCGTCGTCGCCGGATTGGCCGCGGCGCTGCCGAGCGTGCCCGAGCCGGTGGCGCCCGCGGACCAGCGTTCGACGCAGCCGGTCATCGTCACCGATCCGACCGGCGCTTCGCGCCGCGTGTCCTGAGCCTGTCCCTGTGACTGCGCAGCGATGCCGGCGCTGAGCGCGAGTGCCATCGCAAGTCCTGAAATAGTCGATCGTGTCATCACACACTCCTCCTGATGTTCCCGTGACATCAGTGATTGCAAGGGGTGTGCCTCCGCAGCAGGGTCAGCTTTCGCTCGAAACAGGCCGGTTTCGAGGGGCTGGGATACTTGATTCCACTTGTCGGAATGCCGCTGCC
>DASTCC010000508.1:0-5841 GCA_035711465.1 Vicinamibacterales bacterium | reverse complement strand
CGGTCCTCGTCGCTCACCGTGAGCGTGTCGAAGCACGTCAGACTGGCGAGCGCCTGCTCGTAGAGCAGCTTGTCGGCGGGCCATTCGGGGACCAGCACGTCGGGCAACGCGCCGCGCACGCGGGCGCGCTCGGCGGGGTTGTCGTCGATGAAGACGACGCTGTCCAGACCGAGATTGATCTCGGCCGCCAGCTCGGCGATGTTCGCCGCCTTGTCCTGCCAGTTGATCCGCCAGCCGACGAAATCGTCGCGGCGGAGGACCATCTCCGGATGCTGATCGATCGCCTCGAGCGCGATCGCCTCGGTGTTCTTGCTGACGATGGCCAGCACGATGCCACGCCGCGTCAGCCGCTTCAGCGCGCGCTGAAAGGCGACGTACGCCTCGCCGAACGCGTCGTGTCCGCCGAGCCGCAGCTGCTGCCAGCCGACGTCGCCGACGACGCCGCCCCACAGAGTCTCGTCGAGATCGACGACGACGAGCTTGCGCGTGCGGCCGCGGGTGGCGGCAAGACCAGCCTTGAGATCCGCCGCCGCATGCTGCAGCACCTCCGGACCGAACGCGATCTTGCCGAGGTGCCAGAGCTTGGGGTTGACGCCGGCCGATCCGGCAAGCGCCTGCCACCGGGCGGCATCGAGCAGGTGAATGGTGCGATGGCCGGAGAACCGTTCCGCCAGTCTCAGGTTCATCCGCCCGATCAGATAGGCGAGCCCGACTTTGGGATCGAAGTTCAGCATGCCAAGCCCGCGTTCGTAGGCAGGCATCGTCCAGCTGGCGACGAAGATCGAACCGGCCCGACCGGCAGCGCCGATGACGGCGTCGGCAAAGGCGTCGACGTCACTCAGGAGATCGTCGATGGCGACCGGGTCGTTGCCTGCGGCACGCGCGAAGGCGCGAATCGACTGCGGCCGCGTCCACACGAACGCCGCGTCCGGACGTGGCGACCAGCATCCGGCGCCGGCGTCGAGCAGCACGGGCACGACCTGATCGAACGGCGCGGTTGACGCCTCGATGCGCGGTTCGTCGCCCGACGCGAGGTACGGCGCCAGCCCGGCAATCGTGAAATCGCTGATCAGCAGCAGGCGGGGCGCGGCGGCGGTCATGACGCCGCCAGCTTCGCGCGGATGTGCGCGGCGAGCGTACCGACGGTGCGGAACGGGCTGTCCGGTCCGGCGCCGCCGTCGGCCAGAAACGCCTCGGACAGATCGACGCGGTTGCCGAGATCCCCTTCGAGCGTCACCAGCAACGTCACGAAGCCCACCGAATCGAGCGACGCATTGGGACCGAGGAGCGCGGTCTCGGCGCCGACGCCGGCCGACGACGGCGACACCTTGCGGATAGCCGCGGCGATGGTCTCCTGCACATGGTCAGACGTCACCCTCACGCCCCTCCTCGACGAGCTCGACGGGCGTGCGGTCGTCGCCCATCAACCACGCGATGCGCCGGCCGGGGAACGCGGCGGCGGCGACCGGCGCCTGCAGCAACAGCATGCCCCGCGCGCGTAGCGCCTTGCACGCCGCGTCGATGTCCGACACCCGATAGCACAAGTGGTTCAACCCGCCGCCTTTGGCGAGCGCGTTGGCCAGCTTGCTCCCGGGCCCGTCGGGGGCCACGAGCTCGAGGAACATCGACTCCCCTGCGAGCGCCAGAAACTGCACGTAAGCCGTCTGGACGGCGTCGTGGATGACCGGCGTTCGGGCCTCGTAGCCAAACCGCTGCTGGTACTTCTCGGCCGACGCCGGGATGTCCGCCACGACCATGCCAACGTGATGGAGTCGCAGCCCGAGGCCGTGAACGGACATCAGATCATGATGCCTCCTCACCGGTCACGCCATCAAGACAGCCGGAAGCAGACAAGAGTCGGCGTGTGCGGCGGCTTTCGCAAATCGCCCGCGAAAAACCTGATGCGGGAGCGATTTCAGGATTGGTACCTGGCGTGCAGCCTTACGGCCGGATCTCATTCACGACAGTTGCTCCGGCCACAGCCCAAGTGGCCGCTCCCTGGGAGCCGTGCCATGGTTCTTCGAGCCATCGTCACCCTGCTGCTCGTCGTCGTCTCCGTACCTGCGTCGGCCGCGACCATCATCGGGACCAAGTGGGAGCCCGGAGGCACGGCATCGCAGTTCGACCCGCTTGCGCCCCCAGGTACACCCGGCGGCGCTACCTGGAGCCTGATGCCGGCCGGCGTCCTGATCTCGCTGGGAGATCAGATCTTGCACGATCCTTCGGCGATGAGCGTTTCCGTCGTCGGCATGACCGGGCTCCCTGACGTCGGCGGGGTCCCCTTCGAGATTTGGGCCATCAACAGCGCCCTGAACCAGTGGGCGTCGGTCTCCGGTTTCACGAACCTAGGCCAGGTTGCCGACGGAGGCGATGTCGTCGGCTGTGGAGGGCTGTTCAACGGGTGCGTCGAACAAGGGAACATCCGCATCGGCGCTTACTCGTTCGAGAACGGCGGAACGTTGATTCTTGCTCACGCCTTTCAGCCTGGAACCACTGCCCTCGATCCGCCCTTCGGGTCGATCGGAGGTGACATGCACCTGAACGTCGAGAGTTCGCTTCTCGACTGGGTCGACGATCCGACCGACCTGTTGGGTGGGCCCGGCGACATTGCTTACGACTTCTATACTGTCGTGCTCCACGAGATCGGCCACGCGCTCGGGCTCGATCACGCGACCAACAACTTTTCGGTGATGACGACCTATTCGATCCGCGGCGGCGCGCTGCGCACGCTGTCGGCCGACGACATCGCCGGCATCCAGGCGATCTACGGTCCGGCGCAGGTCGAAGCCAGCGTGCCCGAGCCGACGACGCTGTTGCTGCTCGGCAGCGGCCTGGCGTGGCTGGCGCGCAGGCGCAGCCGCGCGAGGCGGGCTATTTCTGCGGCCCCACCGTCACGAGGCGAATGAACCGGTCGTCGTTCCAGAGCGACTTGAACTCGGGCAGGATCAGACAGTAGTACGAGTCCCACGGCGACAGCCGGAACGATCGTTCCAGGCGCGCGAGCGCCTCGTCCGCGTGGCCGACGAGCGCGTACGCCTTCGCCGCTTCCATCGCGGCGTCGGCGCCGAGCTCTGACGCCGGAGGCAGGGCGCGCAGCATCTCGATGGCCTCGTCGCGCTTCCCTTCGATCGCGCGGAGCTGCGCGCGAAACGCCTGAGCGCTGACACGCCGCTGCGGAGATGTCGCGCGCTCGATCGCCGCAGACGCCGCCGCGTCGGCGTCTTTCGCGAGCGGCGCGGCCTGGTCCGCCTGTCCGGCCGCGATCGTCGCGTTCAGGACGAAGCCGCGCAGCGCCGTCGGCAACGGATCGCGCGGGGCGTTCTTCTCCAGGTATTTGGCCAACGTCTCTCGAAACAGCGTCGCCGCCCGAACGGCGTTGCCGCGCCTGAACTCGAGGTGCGCGAGATTGGTGCGTGCGCGCGCGTAATCAGGAAACCGTTGGAGGATTGCCTCCATCTCCTTCGCCGCTTCGTCGTACTTCTGCTGGCAGACGAAGGTCCAGGCCAGCAAGTGCAGATACTCGGGATCGTCGGCGCGCAGCCGCAACAGCTTTCGCGACGTCTCCTCGGCGCCGGCCGGATCGTGCAGCGGCCCGGTCTGAAGGAACCAGAGCGGCAGGAGCGGCCCGATGGTCGACGGAAAGCGCTTGTGCGATTCGTTGAAGGCGACGGCGGCCTCGGCGTATCGGCCGAGATCGCGCAGGACGATCCCCTGGTTCTGGTACGGCTCGTTGCGCTCCGGAAACTGCCGTGCCGCGGCCTGATACTCGGCCAGGGCCTTGTCGAGGTCGCGATCGACGAACTGCGCGATCAGGCCCTTCAGCACCGCGCGCTCGTACGGCGACAGGCGATCGATGGACTCGGCGGCTTCGCGCAGCAGCCGATGGCCCTCCTCCGGCTGTCTCAGGAACTGCATCAGCGTCAGTCCGAGCTGCCCCTTGGCGGCGGCAAACTCGGGATCGAGCCGCAGCGCCTCGCGAAAATGCGACGCCGCTTCCTGCGCGCGCCCTTCGCGGAGCGCGCCGCTGCCGAGGCGCATCGCCTCCAGCGCCGGCCACGACGACGTCGTCACCACGATCGCCGGACGATCGGTCTGGCTGATCTGCTGCAGCGACTCGCCGAGCCGGGTGCGAACCGCGGCGCTCAGCTCATCGACGGCGGTCTTCAGCACCGCGTCCGTGCTGTCGGCGGTGACGCGCACGGTGTCCACGGGGCTGGCGGTGGCGGTGGCGTAGAGCGTGGCCTCGAGCTGATACGTGCCGCCGGCCTGGACGATCGCCGGGGCGAGCACCGCCTTGGCGCCCACCCAACGGGCCAGATCGAGCGCCGTCTTGGCGTCGATCTTCGTGTCCGGCTTGCGCCGCGTCAGCTGCAGCGCCTCGCCGAGCTCCCGCCGGCCGACCACGAGCGCGTACTGCGACTGCCGCAGGTCGGCCTCGAGCGCGGTGCCGAGCGCACCGGTGAAGACCGGCTCCTGCGTCTGGTTCGAGACGTCGGCGATCAACACGCGATCGTGGCTGGTGAATGCCAGCGCGTTGCGTTGACTCCAGTACAGGCCGCCGGCGCCAATCGCGACGGCGATCGCCGCCGCGCTGGCCCAGATCCATCCGCGCCGCGCGGCCGGCTGCGCGCAGGCGGCGAGCGCCGCGTGCAGCTCGGCGCCGTTCTGAAAGCGCCGCGGCGCCTCGCGGTGCAGACAGCGCGAGATGACGTCGCTCACGTCCGGCGGCACCGCGGAGTTCACCGTCGAGGCCGGCGCGGGATCGCGCTTCATGATGTCGTCGAGCCGATCCGCGAGGCTGACGCCGTGATACGGGCGCGCGCCGGTCGCGAGCTCGTAGAGCACGATGCCCGCGGCGAAGACATCAGCGGGCGGGCCAATCGGCGCGCCGAGAATCTGCTCCGGCGCCATGTACGCCGGCGTCCCGAGCGCGATGCCGGCGGTGGTGTGGAAGAGCTCCGACGCCGTCGCCGTCGCCGTCGGCGCGTCGCTCTGTCGTGACTCGGGTTCGGCCGTCAGGTGCGCGAGGCCGAAGTCGAGCACCTTCAACTGGCCGCCCGACGTGATCATCATGTTCGACGGCTTGATGTCGCGATGGACGATGCCTTTCGCGTGCGCGGTCGCGAGCGCGTCGGCGAGCTGAAGGCCGATCGGCACCACGCGTGCGCGCATCTCGTCGGGCTGGCGCTTCAGGCACTCGGACAGCGTCTCGCCGTCGATGAGCTCGGCGGCGAAGTAGAGCTCGCCGTCGGGCGTCTCGTCGGCTTCGTAGAGGGTGGCGATGTTCGGATGGTTCAGGGCGGCGACCGTCCGGCACTCACGCATGAATCGGCGCCGGCTCTCGTCGTCGAGGATCTGGCCCTGCATCACCTTGAGCGCGACGAAGCGGCCGAGCCTGGTGTCGCGAGCGCGGTACACCACACCCATGCCGCCGCGACCGAGTTCGTCGACCAGCTCGAACTTGCCCATTCGGCCAAGCGGCATCGCGGGACTCGCTTCAGCTGTCGAGCGTGTGGGGCTGATTCTAGTGCGAATTCCGCCGCCGCGGATCGGACGATCCGTCGGTCGGCATGCGCCGGATCAGCTTCGGCGAGGCCGGAGCGGTGCGATCCGGATGCCGCACGCGACGCAGCATCGGCTTCCGTTCGCCGACGGTGCGCGGCCCTGGCTGCGGCGCCGGAGCCGGTCGCGGCGGCGTCGCATCGATGACTGGCAGGGCGCTCGGCTCCAGCGGGCGGTCGATGCGGGTGACGGCCGAGATCGCCCGCGCCAAAGGGCTCTGAAGATTGGCTCGCCGATCTGCGACGCTGAGAGCCACCCTGGCGCCGACGGCCAGGGTGC
>DASTCC010000507.1:0-13517 GCA_035711465.1 Vicinamibacterales bacterium | reverse complement strand
CACGCGCGGCATCTCTATACGGTGCTGATCGACACGTGGCCGGCGGCGATGGCGCCAGCATCCACCGGTACGCCGGGTGCCGCGCGCGACGCGGTCGCCGACGCGTTGTCGCAGGCCGGCATTTCGACGAGCGTGCACTTTCCGCCGCTGCACCTCACCAGGTACTACGCCGATCGCTTCGGCTATCGCCGCGGCCAGTTTCCCCACGCCGAGCGGCTCACCGACACGCTGCTGTCGTTGCCGCTCTCGCCCGCGCACAGCGACGCGCAGATTGCCGCCGTCATCCGCGCGGTCCGTGCCATCTATCGAGATTCGTCGCGATGAGGACGCCCGTCAACGTCCTGTTCCGTGTCGCCGCCGGACCGCGCCTCGGCTTCGGCCACCTGGTGCGCTGCGGCGTGCTGGCGGACGAGCTCGGCGTGGCGCCGTTGCTGTCGCTGCGCGGATCGGAGGCGACGGCGCGCCGCGCGCGCTCGCTCGGATGGGCATTGACGGGGTCGAACGTGCGCACGCTCGGCGTGCACCGCCTCGATCTGATCGTCGTCGACGACCCGTCGGCAGCTCACGCGCGGCCATGGGTCGAGCGCGCGCGCCAGCTCGGGATTGCGGTGGCGACGATTCATGACCTCGGGATCGCCCTGGTCGATTCCGATCTGACCATCGACGGGAGTCTCGCGAGCGGCGCGACCGATCTGCGCGGGCCGCGCTACGCCGTCCTCGATCCGTCGCTGCTGGCGCTGCGCGACTGCGCGCCCCGCCGCCGCCGTGGCCGGGTCGTGATCGCGCTCGGCGGCGGCGTCCATGTGCGCCGCATGGGTGTCGCGATCGCCGACCGCCTGCGTCGCGCGACCGGCGTCGAAGTCGATCTGGCGCCGGGATTTGCGCCGCCGCCGTCGCGTGCATTGCCGGAAGGCTGCCGCTGGCTGGCGTCGCCGAGCGGACTGCCGGCCGCGCTCGCGACCGCGACGGTCGCGGTCGTCGCCGGCGGGATGACGCTCTACGAATCGTGCCTGTTGGCGACGCCGGCGGTCGGCGTCGCCGTCGTGCCGGCGCAGCGTCGCACGATCCGCGCCGCCGCCGCGGCGGGCGCGATGGTCGACGCCTCCGCGCCGACGCCGGCGCAGACCGTTCGCAAAGCCGTCGCGTCCGTCACGGCGCTGCTGCACGATCCCGCTTGCGCCTACCGTCTCGGTCGTCGGGCCAGCCGGCTCGTCGACGGCGACGGGGCCGAGCGCGTCGCAGCCCAGCTCATCCGTCTCGTGCAGGCCGCGGAGAAGACGGGACGTCGCCATGCTGCCTGAGCGACGCGCCGTGGCGTTCGATCTGGACGACACCCTGTATCCGCACCGGCAGTTTCTCGACAGCGGCTTCGCCGCGGTGGCCGAGCATCTGTCGCGCGAAACCGGCCTCGATGCCGGCACGCTTCGCCGCTCGCTCGTGCGTGCGCGCCGGGGACCGACGAGAGGCGAAGAGATCCAGGCCTGTCTGACGCAGTTCGATCTGCCGGCCGGCTGGCTGCCGGATCTCGTGAAGCTGCTGCGCGATCACGCGCCGTCGCTGCGTCTCACGCGTCAGGTGCGTGACGCGCTCGACGCGCTGCGGCGCTCGGGCTGGCGTCTCGGCATTCTCACCAACGGCTCCCGCGTGCCGCAGCAACGGAAGCTCGCGGCGCTCGGCTTGGACGAGGACATCGACGCCGTTGTCTTCGCGCCCGAACACGGCACCGGCATCGGCAAGCCCGAGTCGGCGCCGTTCCACGCGCTCGCCGCCATGCTCGGCGTCGCCGCGCAACACACGGTGTTCGTCGGCAACGACGAGGCGTGTGACGTCGTCGGCGCGCTCGGCGCCGGCATGACCGCCATCCGCTGCGACGCCTTCGCGCGATCGGCCGCACCGACCGCCGCTCATCGGACGCTGCGGCGGTTCGCCGCGCTGCCGCAGCTGGCCCGCGTTTGTCTCGAGGAGGCTTCGACCCGTCATGCCGCGTGAGCGTCCGTTCATCGAGATCGCCGGCCGCCGCATCGCTGCCGACGTGCCGCCCTATGTCGTCGCCGAGATCGGACTGAACCATGGCGGCTCGCTCGATCAGGCCATCGCGCTGGTGGGGGCGGCGGCCGGCTCGGGCGCGCACGCGGTGAAGCTGCAGACGCTGATCGCCGCCGAGCTCGTCAGCGCCGCGTGCCCGGCGCCGGCTCACGTCGGCGCCGCCTCGCTCGTCGACTTCTTCGCGCAGTTCGAGATCGACGAGGCCGGCCATCACGCGGTCGTCCGCCGCGCGCGCGATCTCGGCCTGGCCGTGATCGCGACGCCGCTCTCCGAACCGGCCGTCGATTTGCTCGAACGTGTCGGTGTCGACGCTTTCAAGATCGCGAGCGGCGATCTCACCTGGGACGCGCTGATCGCCCGATGTGCGTCCACCGGGCGGCCGCTCATCATCTCGACCGGCCTGGCGACGCTCGCCGAGGCCGCGCACGCCGTCGATGTCGCGAGGCGTCATGGCGCCGAGCGCGTCGCGCTGCTGCACTGCGTCTCGGCGTATCCGGTGCCGCGCGGCAGCGAGAACCTCGCCGCGATCGGCAGGCTCGCCGAGCTCGGCGTTCCGGTCGGGCTCTCGGACCATGGCGGCGACGCGTTCGCGTTTCCAATCGCGGTCGCGCTCGGTGCGTCGATCTACGAGCGACACCTGGTGCTCTCGGACGATCACGACGCCGTCGATCGTGCGGTCTCGAGCACGCCGCAGGAGCTCGCGGACGCGATCGAGCAGGCGCGCCGCGCCTGGACGGCGCTCGGCAGCGGCGACAAAGCGTGTCTCGCCGCCGAGGCGCCCAACCTTCTGCCCAGCCGGCGGTCGCTCCATGCCGCGCGCGATCTGACCGCCGGTTGCGTCCTCGCTGCGCAGGATCTCGTCGTCATCCGACCCGCAAGCGGCCTCCCGCCCGCGGCCCTGCCGGACGTCGTCGGCCGGCCGCTCGCGGCGGCCATCGACGCCGGACAGCCTCTGCTCGCACGTCATCTCGGCGCCGAGGCGCCCCTGGAGCGCGATCGTGTCGCTTAACGTTCTGATTACCGCCGGCTCCCGCCGAGTGGCGCTGGTGCAGGCGTTCCAGCGCGCGCTCGCCGCGACCGGCGGCGGACAGGTCTTCGTCACCGACGTCAACGAGCTCTCGCCGGCCGTCTACATCGCCAGCCGCGCCTACCGAGCGCCGCTCTCGACCGATCCCGGCTACCTCGATGTCATCGCCGATCTCTGTCAGACCGAGCAGGTCGGCCTGGTCGTGCCGACCATCGACGACGAGCTGCCGATCTTCGCGCGCGGCCGGCGCCGGCTCGAGCGGCTCGGCCTGCGCGTGGCGGTCTCGCCGATCGAGACCACCGAGATCTGCAACGACAAGTGGGAGACCTGCCGCCGGCTGACCGCCGAAGGCGTCCCGGCCGCCGAGACGTTTCTGCCCGGCACGCTGCCGGACGATCCGGTGTTTCCGCTGTTCATCAAGCCCCGCGTCGGGCGCGGCGGCATCGGCGCCTTCGCGGTGCGCGATCCGCGCGAGCTCGAGTTCTTCCTGGGCTACGTGCCCCATCCGATCGTCCAGCAGTACCTCCACGGGCCCGAATTCACCATTGACGTCTTCTGCAACTTCGACGGCGAGCCGCTGTCGATCGTGCCGCGCGAGCGCGTCGTCATTCGCGCCGGCGTCATGGACCGCGGCCGGACCGTCCGCGATCACCGGCTGACCGATCTCGCCGCCGCGTGCGCACGCGCGTTGCGGTTCGCCGGCGCCATCAACATCCAGTGCCGCATCGTCGACGGCACGCCGGTCGTGTTCGAGATCAACCCGCGATTCTCCGGCGGCGTACCGCTGACGATCGCCGCGGGCGCCGACTTCCCGCGCATGCTCGTCGACCTCGCGCGCGGCGCCGCCGTCCGGCCGTCGATCGGCCGTTTCAAGGAAGGCCTGTGGATGACCAGCTACGAGGCCTCGATGTTCCTGCCCGCGGCCGCCGTCGGCTTCTCGGAGCGGACGACGCTGGCGCATATCCCGGAGGTGGCGTGACCCGCCGCACCGCGATCGTGCTGCAGGCGCGAATGGGATCGGCGCGGCTGCCGGGCAAGGTCCTGGCGCCGCTCGGCGATCGCACCGTGCTCGCGCACTGCCTGCTGCGTCTCGACATGAGCGGCCTGCCGATCATCGTCGCGACCACGGAGCGTCGGGAGGACGACGCGGTGGAGGCGGCCGCGCGCGAGGCGGGTGTCGAGGTGTTTCGCGGCCAGACCAACGATGTGCTCGGCCGCTACATTGGCGCCGCTCGCGCTTTCGGACTCGAGGAGATCGTTCGCGCGACCGCGGACAACCCGCTCGTCGATCCGGATGCGGCGCCGCGGGTGCTCGAGCTGCGCCGCCGCGTCAACGCGGACCACACAGTGGAGTCGGGTCTGCCGATCGGTTGTGCGGTCGAAGCCGTGACGACGCGGGCGCTGATCGAATCGGAGCGGCTGGTCGCCGACCCGTACGACCGCGAGCACGTGACGTCGTTCGTGCGGCGGATGGTGCGCTTCAGAGCGCTCCGCGCCGTGGCGCCCGGCCATCTGCGCCGGCCGGGTCTGCGGTTGACGGTCGACACGCCTGAGGATCTGTCGTTCGTGCGCGCAGTGCTCGCCGCAACCGGATCGTCGCCGATGCCGCCGCTCGCGGAGGTCATCCGCGTCGCCGACGAGCTGCTCGTGAAATCCGCGACGCGCACGCAGTCGCGTCAGGGGGCGTGATGAACAAGGGTGGAAGCGTTCTGGGGATCGCCGGGCTCGCGCTCGGGGTGTCGGTAATCGGGTGGGCGCACGTCTCGATGGGCGGCGACCTGCGGACGTTCGCGCAGGCCGAGGCGGTGGCCGTGGTCTTCGGCGGCACGCTGGCGGCGCTGCTGGTGAGCTTTCCGGGCCGCGCGCTTCGCGGATCGATTGCCGCGATCGTCGACCTCGTGCGGCGTCGGCCGATGGCGCTCGAGGCGCTGGTGCCGGCGTTCATCAACTACGCCCGTAAGGCGCGCCGTCAGGGTCTCATGGCGGTCGAGCACGAGATCGAGAAGGCGCCCGACGGCTTCCTGCAGCGCGCGTTGAGCCTGTCGGTGAGCGGCTTGTCCGCGCAGGTCGTGCGCGAGGCGCTCGACATCGACGCGCGCGTCTGTGCCGAGCGCGACGAAGAGCGCGTCCAGGTGCTCGAGGCCGCCGCCGGCTATGCGCCGACGCTCGGCATCGTCGGCGCCGTGCTCGGGTTGATGAAGGTGATGCAGCAGTTCTCGGCGGCCGACGGCATGGGGCTCGGCATTGCCGCGGCGTTCGTCGCGACCATCTACGGGGTCGGCGCCGCGAACCTGATCTTCCTGCCGCTCGCCACGCGCATCCGCGGCCGCGCGCGTCATGACGCGCTGCGCCGCGAGTTGATCATCGAGGGCGGGCTGGCGCTGCGCGACGGTGCGTCGCCTGGCGTCGTCGAAGAGCGCCTCGCCGGCTACCTGAGCCTGAAGCAGGAGCGCGTCGCGGCATCGGAGGTGGCGTGAAGCCTCTGTCACGGCACGGCGGCCTGTCCGTCCGCGCCTCTAACGATCGCTGGCTGTTCGGCTACGCCGACGTCGTCACGCTGCTGTTCGCGTGCTTCGCCAGCCTCTACGCCGCGCGGCTCACGCCGGCGGCGGCGCCGGAAGCGCAGCCCGACATCAATCTCCCCGACACGGCTCAGGTCGAGATGTCGGATCTCCATCGCTCGCTCGCCGACGCCATCGGCAGACCGGGCTCGCTGCCGGGCATCGATCTGAACGCGAGCGGCCGCGGCATCGTCATCTCGCTGCCCGAAGCCGGATCGTTTCCGGCGGGGCGCGCCGACGTCTCGGGCGCGGCGCGCGACCTGATGCGTCAGATCGCGATCCAGCTCCGCGCCGAGTCCTACATGATTCGCGTCGAAGGCCACACCGACGACGCGCCGATTCACACGACGGCGTACGCGTCGAACTGGGAGCTGTCCACGGCCCGGGCCGTGCGCGTCGTGCAGATGCTCATCGACGAGGGCATCGCGCCGTGGCGATTGTCGGCGGCCGGCTATGCCGAGTTTCATCCCCGCGTGCCCAACGAGACGGCGCTGGCGCGCGCGCGCAATCGCCGCGTCGACATCGTGATTCTCGATCCGGGCCGCGCCCGCCGTGAGGAGCCGGAGGCCGCCCGGTGACGCCGTTCTCGCCGCAGGAACTGCGCCGGCTGCTCGGCCGTCCGGTGCGGGCGATCGTCGGTCCGGAGGAGCGTGAGGCGCTCGCCGGCCGTCGCGTCCTCGTGACCGGCGCCGGTGGATCGATTGGCGGCGCGCTGGCGCGTGAGCTCGCCGCGTGCGGCGTGGCGACGCTCGGTCTGGTCGATCACTCGGAGCACGCGCTCTTCGTGATCGAGCGCGAGATCCGCGACCGCTGGCCGCGCCTCGATCTCGAGATCGGCCTGGTCGACGTCACTCGCGGCGCCGCCATCCGCCGCGCCTGCGAACGCGTCCGTCCGTTCGCCGTCTATCACGCCGCTGCGTACAAGCACGTGACGATGGCCGAGCGTGCGCCCGCGGCCGCCGCGAACGTCAACGTCCTCGGCACGGTCGAGACCGCGATGGCGACCGCCGACGCCGGCGCGCGCTTCCTGCTGATCTCGTCCGACAAGGCGGCCGACCCGACGAGCGTGATGGGCGCGACCAAACGCCTCTCCGAGCTCGCGATCCGCTGCGTCGGCGGCATTCGCTTCCGTCCGCTGGTCGTCCGCTTCGGCAACGTCCTCGGATCGAGCGGCAGCGTGCTCGAGATCATGCGCGCCTGCGTCCGCGCCGGACGTCCCATTCCGCTCACCGATCCCGACGCGACGCGATACTTCATGACCGCCGGCGAGGCCGTCGCGCTGGTGCTCCGCGCCGATCGGCTCGGACGCGCCGCCGAGATCTGCTGGCTCGAGATGGGCCGGCCGGTGCGGATGGGTGATCTCGCCGCGCGGGTGATCGACATCGAAAGGGCCGCCGGCTACGATGCCGTGCCGATCGAGGTGATCGGGCTTCGCCCCGGCGAGAAGCGCAACGAGACGCTCGAGGATGCGCAGCTGCGATTCGAGCGCAGTCTCGATCGCCGCATCCTCGTCGCCCGGGACACCGGCCCCGGCGCCGACGCCGTAATGCCGGCGATTGCACGCCTGCGACGGGTCGTCGCGCGCGCCGACGATGCCGGCGCGCTCGACGTCCTGGCTTCGACGGTCGCCGGATTCGCGCCGAGCGAGGCGGCCGCGGCAGTGGCGCGCCAGACGCTGCGCCCGGCTGGCGACGTGCGCCGCAGGCAGCGGGTCGCATGAGAATCCTGCATCTGACGACCTTCCTGCAGGGCGGCGCCGGGCGAGTCATCGTCGACCTCGCGCTCCAGCAGCAGGCCGGCGGCGACGACGTGACGGTCGTGACCTCCGAATCAGAGACGGCCGGATACGGCAACTATCCGGCGTACCTGTCGGAGCTCGCTCAGGCGGGCGTCCGGATCGAGCGCGTCGATTCGCTCTTCCATCGCGACTACGCCCAGAACCTGGCCGTGGTGCGCCGCCTCAACGAGACGTTCGCGCCCGGCCGCGAGCCGGACGTCGCGCACGCCCACGCCGCGATTCCCAGCCTCATCGGCCGTCTCTTTGCGGGCGGCCGGAGCTCGCCGATTCCGATCGTCCAGACGATGCACGGATGGGGCGTGGCGAAGACGCGCGCGCAGGCCGTCGTGGACGTCGAGCTGATGAACCTCGTCGACGCGGTCGTGGTGCCGTCCTCGCATTCGGCGCAACTGCTGGCCTCGCTGGGTGTGGATCGCGGTCGCGTCGCCGTCGTGCCGTACGGCACGCGCACGACACGTCCGGCCGCCGACGCGGATGATGTCGAGACGCTCGAGCGCATGGCGCGGGCGCGCCGCGACGGCGAACTGGTCGTCGCCTGCATCGGCACGTTCGGCGGCCGCAAGAATCAGACGCTGCTGGTCGACGCGCTCGCCCGCCTCGATCCGGCGACCGCGGTGTTCTGCGTCTTCGTCGGCGACGGCGACGCCCGGACGCTGCGCCGCCGCATCCGCGCCGCTGGCCTGCTGAGCGCCCGCATCCATGGCTACTCGAGATCGGCGCGCGCGATCGCCGCCGCGGCCGATCTCGTCGTGCTGCCCTCGAAGAGCGAAGGGCAGCCGCTGACCCTGCTCGAAGCGTTTCGCGACGGGACGCTCGTCGCCGTCAGCGATATCCCCGAGCTCACCGAGCTGGTCGAGGACGGCGTCACCGGGCTGACGTTTCGCGCCGACGACGCCGTCGCGCTCGCCGCCGCGCTGACGCGGGTGCGGGCGATGACCGGCGCGGCCCGCGAGGCGATCCGGATTCGTGCGCGGCGCCGGCACGCCGAGCGCTTCACGCTCGACGCGATGACCAGGGGCTATCGACAGATCTACGACGCCGTGCGCCACCGCCGCGCGGCTTCACGGCGGCCGAACGTGTCGCCCGCCGCCTGAGAGGACCGACATGAGCACGATCGCGACCAACCGCTACGCGCGCGACTGGAACGGCTACAGCGAGCAGTGGAGCAGCCACTATGGCAGCCGCTACGCCCACCTCGGCGACGAGTGGTGCGACGACGGCACCGCGGAGCGCGCCTGGGAGATGCGCCTGTTCGCCCACAGCGTCGAGCCGTGGATCAATGCGGCGTCGAACGTCCTCGAGATCGGGCCGGGCGGCGGCAAGTGGAGCGTGCGGTTGGCGCCGCGCTGCGGCGCGCTGACGGTGTTCGACGTCGCCGACCAGATGCTGGCGCGCACCAAGGCCCGCGTCGACGCGCTCGGCCTCGGCAACGTGTCGTTCGTGCTCGGCAACGGCAAGGATCTCCAGCCGATTGCGAGCGCGTCGCAGGACGTCGTGTTCAGCTACGACGTCTTCGTCCACATCGCGCTCGAGGACACCTTCGCGTACGTCCAGGAGATCGCGCGCGTCCTGAAAGAAGGTGGCGTCGCGATCGTCCATCACGCGATCAGCGACACCCGCGCGGCGTGGGACCGCATCGAGTCGCACAACGACTGGTACCGCGGCGGCGACAACACCCTCGGCCAGTACTACTACCTCGGCCGCGAGGCCATCGACCGGATGTACGCCCGCGCCGGCCTCCGCGTCGCCTCGTCGTGGACCGACTACTGCACGACGGTGGTCACCGCTCACAAGTCACCACAGTCGATGGCGCATCGGCTCGAACAAGCGCTGCGCGACGCGGCGACGGCGACGGACGCCGCCTCGCTGGAGGCGGCCGCCAAGACGCTCGAAGCGCTCGGCCAGGAGCTCTCAACTGGCGTCAGCCGAATGGCTGGCGCTCTTCGCGAGACGCGTCCTGGCAGCCAGCGCCACGACGTGATTCAGAGCATCCGGACGTTCGTGCGGGGGTAGGGAACGCAGGCAGTCGAGAGCCCCTGTCTCCGGATTCACCATGCAGCACATGCAGCCCATGCAGGCGTGCCAATGAGGGCTTGACGGCCCAGGTGTGCCGGGCCGGTCATCAGAACGACTACGGCACGGACTCGTCCAACGCGTGCAGGCGGGCAGGCGCGACCCAGCAGTTGCAGTCGCCACGCGCGTCGTATCGACCGCGTGAGCTCACCCATGGCACATGCAGGCCCGCCCATGAGGGCTTGACGGCCCGGCTCCGCCGGGCCGAGCATCAGCACGAACAACGCGCGGACGAGAGAGTCTAAGGGGCCCTTGAATCAACTCTCTCGTCCGCGCGTTGTTCGTCTGATGCTGGTCGCCTGCGGCGACCTCAAGCCCTTCGCCAAGGGCTCAGTCTCGCGTCATTCCTGCATGTGCTGCATGTGCTGCATGGTGAAAAGATCTAAAACTCCGTCGTGCCCAGCCGTTGTAAAAAATGCCACCTGACTAGAGGCGAGGCAGCGTTTCGCTGGGAATCAGTTGGACCGGACTTTGACTGATCCCCAGCCATGACGCTTCACACGACACCTCTGGCGCAAGCCGTCATCGGGCTGGCCATCGACATCCATCGCACGCTCGGCCCCGGCCTGCTCGAATCCGTCTACGACCAATGCCTCGCCTACGAGCTCAGCGTGCACGGCCATCCGTTCATCCAGCAGCTCGGTATCCCCGTCACCTACAAGGGTGTGCGGTTCGAGTGCGGGTATCGCGCGGACTTTGTGGTTGGCGATCAGCTGCTGCTCGAGATCAAGAGCGTCGACCAGCTGACGCGCCTTCACACCGCCCAGATGATCACCTATCTGCGACTGGCGGGCTTGAAAGAAGGCCTGCTGATCAACTTCAACGCGCCGCGTGTGATCGACGGACTGAGGAGCCTGCTGCTCTAGGCGGCGCCGGCTACGGCAGCGAGAGCTGCAGCGTCATCGACCCGATCCGCACCGGGTCGAGGAAGTGCACGAAGTTCGCGCCGGCCGAGAAGCCCATTTGTTCCAGCTGGGCGGAGATCGCCGGTTTGCCGGCGAGCGACGCGATGATCACCAGATCGACGCGTTCGAGCTTGAGCGATTCCGGATGCCGCACCGGTAAGCCGTGGGCCGTGCGGTCCCACATCGTCGGGTTGTTGTCGACGATCCACGGTACCGACCAGCCGCACTTCTCGGCCAGGCCGAGCGCCATCTTGCCGGCTTCGCCGGAACCGAACACCACCGCACGCTGGACGTGATCGAGACGCGAGATCGACGTCGACGACGGCGCCGCGGCTCCCGCGCCTTTCTCGGGCCGTGCCAGGTGCACGAGCGGGCGCAGGTGCGAAGGCAACAGGCCGAAGTACGGGCGCAGCGCGCGCATGCGGTTCGCGTGCTGCGACGTCGTGTTCAGCATGCCCTGCGGGCTCTGGCGGTAGAGCACGAGCGGCTCGGGGACGACCTCGAGGCGCAGGCCGCGCAGCATGGCGCGCGCGAAGAGCTCCCAGTCCTCGCAGCCGATGCCGAAGTCCTCGGTGAAGCCGCCGATGCGGTCGAAGACGTCGCGGCGGAAGAACGCGTTCGCATCGCCGAACACGTTGCGCAGGAGCCCGGGCGCCAGCGCGCCGCCGAGGAAGGGCCAGACGTGAATCGGATCGCGTTCCGGGACCGGCCTGGTGCCCTGAAACACATTCAGGAAGCAGGTGAAGATGCTTGCCGGGCTCCGGCGCGCGGCGTCGACGAACGTGCGCACCTCGCACGGCATCGCGAGGTTGTCGTCGTCCATGAACATGACGAACTCGCCGCGCGCGGCGGCGATCGCGGCGTTCCGGGCGGCGCCGAGATAGCGATTCGGCTGCCGGATGATGCGCCACTGGCGGTCGGCGAACTCCGCTTCCAGCGCGTCGAGCGCGGCGATGGCGTCCGGCTGGTCGCTGCCGTCGTCGACGAGCAGCACCTCGATGCGCGGATAGTCCTGCCGCCGGATCGAGTCGAGCGCCGCGGCGAGGAGGCGAGGGCGGTTGCGATGCGTCACGCAGATGCTGACGAGCGGCTGCGTCTCGCTCACGGGCGCCGGGGCGGGCCGGTAGCGCTGCGCCGCGCGCAGGTGCCATCGCAGCCAGCTGTTGAGCGTGCGCGACGGCGCTTCCCGCATCGGCGCCGGCGCCAGGCCGCGGCGCAGCACCGCGGCGAGCCGGTTGGCGAGATCGGGCGCCGTCGGCGCGAAGAGGATGCGATCGCGATCCCGCACGCGCAGCATCTCGGGAATGCCGCCGGTCGCGGCGGCGACGCATGGGATGCCCGAGCCGAGGCACTCGAGCACCGTGTACGGCAGGTTGTCGATCCGCGACGGCAGCACCGCGACCCGGTCGGGCGCCTTCAGGTACGCCATCGCGCGATTGCGATCGAGGTTGCTGACGATCTTCCACGGAAACGGCCAACTTCGGGCGCGGTCCTTCAGGTAGTCCTCGCTCGGCCGGCCGTTGACGCTGGCCGTCTTGCCGAGGAACGTCACTCGCGGCGGAATCATGTTGCGCGAGACCAGCCGATCGATCGCGTCGCAGAACAGGTCGAGGCCCTTGCGCGTCTCGAGGCGGCCGAAGAACACGAGCTCAGGCCGCGGCGCCGCCGGTCGTCCGGTGCCGGCGTCGACATCGAGCAGGATGTATGGCTTCTTGACGATGCGCCGCGGCAGGCGCCAGCCCTCGCGGCGCATCCACGCGATCATGTGCGAGCTCGGACTCCACAGGATGTCGGCGAGCGCGACCGACTCGCGCTCCATGAAATCGACTTCCAGCGCCTCGGCGTCGGCCAGCTCGTTCATGCCCTCGAGATGCCAGAGCACCGGGCTGTGGGCGCCGACGCAGAGGATCGTCGCCGGCAGGCACAGTCCCTGCCGCTTGGCCAGCGCGGTGTAGAACGCGAGCCCGCGCCACTCGTGACAGTGGACGATGTCGAACCCGCGCGGCTTCAGCCACTGATAGACGCTGTACGACATTTTCACCGCGCTGTGCCCCTGGACGTTCTGCGCCGGCAGCGGCACGAACTCGATGTGATGCTTCGCGTACTCCGCCTGCCAGTGCGCGATCGTCTCGTTCTCGCAGTAGTCGCCGAGCGCGTAGAGCACCGTGACCTTGTGGCCGGCGCGCGCCAGCGCGTGCGCCAGGTTGTAGTACGCGGTGCCGATGCCGCCGTTGCGGATCGGGCCGGCGATGTCGCAGGTGACGATGCAGATGGCGAGAGACGGATTCACGAACGCTCCTTCGATCCGCCGGCGCGGGCGCCGAGCGTCCAGGCCTGAAATTCCGGAGATCGCAGCGCCGCCTCGATGGCGCGGCGATCGATGCCGTCGGCAAACGCCGTCCAGTCGTCCACGGCCGCTGCGGCGGGATCCGACAGGATCGCGGCAACGCCCTCGAAGAGCCGCGCCGCGTCGCCGCGCGAGGCGCGATGCGCGCGCTTCAGCGCCGCGAGAATCGCGTCGCGATCGACAGGTTGATGCACCGCAAGCGTCGTCGCGGCTGTCGCCTGGACGATCGCCGGCCCGGCGAGGATTCCCGCCGCCGTCGCATTGACGATGCGCCGATCGGGGCGCTCGGCGGCCCGTTCGACGATCCAGTCACGGAACGACACCAGATGCCGCGCAGTGCGCACGGGATTGCCGTTGACGTCGATGGCTGGCTCGAGCGGCCATCGTTCGACCAGGAACTTCCAGATCTCTGCGATCGACTTGCCGCCGGCGATCCAGCTGGCCCACACCGGCTCGAACGACGTGCCGCGGCAATAGGGCCGTTCGTCCGTGAACGCGAAATCGGCGCCGATGAACACGATCGGATTGCACCCCAGCGCCATCGCGGTGGAGAAGGCGGTCGTCGCGACCGATCCCCACGTCGCGATGCGGGCGCGCTCGCAGCCGAGGCTGTCGAGCCAGGGCCATGGCTGATGGTCGGCGACACGAAAGATGAACGTCCGGCCGTCCGCCTGAGCGAAGGCCGAGCCGTGCAGGCTACCCTCGGCGACGAGGAACGCGCGCGCGATCGGGAGCGAAGATAGATGGCCGGCGTTGGCGC
>DASTCC010000506.1:0-4329 GCA_035711465.1 Vicinamibacterales bacterium | reverse complement strand
TGTTAGCCTGCGCGTGCGGCCAATAGAGGGTGGGATTCACCGGGCGCAGAAGGCCCCAGTGCCGGACGTCGCCGGCGACGCCGACGATCGTGCGCCAGGTCTCGTCGCCGCCGAAACGGACGCGCCGGCCGATCGGGTCCTGCCCCGGCAGGAACCGCTTCGCGGCGGTCTCGTTGATGATGACGACGGGCTCGGCGCCGGCCGCGTCGGCGTCGGCGAACTGCCGTCCCTTGAGGATCGGAATCTCCATCGTCTGAAAGTAGGTCGGGGTCACCACGCGCGGATGCATGCGCACCGGCGGCTCGTCGGGCACGGGCTCGCGGCCCTCGATGCCGATGCCGGTCCGCGAATCGAACCCGGTGAGCGGGAGCAAATTCACCGAGCCGACTGCCGACACGCCCGGCACCGACGCGAGCCGTGCCTCGACGCGATTCAACAGATCGCGCTGCGCGGCCGCGCTCGGATACCGCGCCCGCGGCGGCGACACCATCACCGTGAGGCGCTGCTCGGCCGTGAATCCGAGCGGACGCGAGGTCAGGTTCGCGAAGCTGCGCAGCACGAGACCGGCGCCGACGAGCGCGAGGCTGGCCACGGCCACTTCGGCGACGACGAGCGCCTGCCGGACGCGGCGCCGGACGCCCGCCGGTCCGCGGCCGCCGGCGTTGAGCACGCCCGCGAGCGCCGGGCGTGACGCGTGCAGCGCCGGAATCACGCCGAAGAGCAACCCGGTCGCGACGGTCAGGATGGCGGCGAAGAACAGCATGCGCGGATCGATGGACAGGTCGTCGAGGCCGACGATCGACAGCCGCTCCGGCATCACGATCGGCAGCGCCCGCAGGGCGACGAAGGCGACGCCGATGCCGGCAACGCCTCCCGCGCCGGCGAGCGTCAGACTTTCGACCAGCGTCTGCGCGGCGAGGCGTCCGCGGCTCGCGCCGAGCGCCGAGCGCACGGCCATCTCGCGATGACGCGATGCCGCGCGGGCAAGCATGAGACTGGCGACGTTGACGCAGGCGATGAGCAGGACGAGCCCGACGCCGGCGGCGAGCAGAATCAGGCTGGCCCGGATCGGCTCCACGTAGTGCTCCTGCAGTGGTGTCACGTGCGCGCCGTGACCGCGGTTCGCGTCGGGATGCTCGGCTTCGAGATCGCGGCCGAGCCGATCCATGGCGTCGAGCGCCTGCGCATACGACACGCCCGGCTTCAGTCGCGCGTAGACCTCGAAATTGTGGGCGACGCGGCTCGGCGCCGCGCCCGGACCGACCAGGCCCAGCGGCGCCCAGAAGTCGAGCGTCGGATCGACGAACACGAAGTCCGACGGCAGGACGCCAATGACCGTCCACGGCGTGCTGTTGATGGAGATCGTGCGCCCGATCATCTGCGGATCGCGGTTGAAGCGCGTCGTCCAGATCCGGTGCGTGAGGATCACGACGCGTCCCTGACCGAACTCCTCGTCGCGAAGCTGGAACGACCGGCCGTGCGCGGGCCGCACGCCGAGGACGGCGAAGAACTCCCAGGAGACGATGCCGGCGCCGATCTCCGCGGGCTCGCCATTGCCGGTGAGCGTGACCTCGGTACTGAAGAAGGCGGCCGTATGCTCGAACACGGTGTTGCGCGCGCGCCAGTCGAGATAGTCCGCGGCCGACACCGGGTTGGTCATGACGCCTTCCGTGGGCCGCTTCTCCCAGACCAGCATCAGCGCTTGCGGGTCGGGATACGGCAGGCTGCGCCACAACACGGCGTCGACGACGGAAAAGATCGCGGTGTTGATGCCGAGCCCGAGCGCGAGCGTCGCAATCGCTACGATCGACAGCGCCGGATAGCGCCGGACCAGCCGGCAACTCTGACGGACGTCGCTGATGAACGCGGACATGGGATACCTCAAACGGGTCGGGGCGAAGCGATCCGGAGGCCGGCGGCGGGCGTCGGCAGCCTGGCTGAGGACGTCGCGCGCGGCATCGAACCAGAGCCCGGCTTGCCGCATCGGCCGCGCGCCAATCGCGCGGCGGTGATCGCGGAACAGCTGGACCATGTCGTCGCCGAATTCGCGGCGCACGTCGGACGGCAATACGAGCAGCAGTCCGCGATAGACGCGATCGGCCAGGGTGGACATCAGGCGGCTATCTCCTGCGCGATCCGCCGGCGGCGAGCAGACGCCGGGTGCGGGTATCGGCCACGAGCGACTGCAGGCGACGCGCTTCGAGCCGCGCCGCCTCCCGGCCGAGCGGCGTCAGCACGAAGTAGCGCCGGCGCTCGTCTTCGGCTTGGCGCCGGCCGGCATCCGCGATCAGGCCATCGGCGAGCATGGCGCGGAGCGTCCGGTAGAAGTTGGCCGGCAGCACGCGGACGCCATCGCGCTCCTGCACTTCGCGGACCAGGCTCCAGCCGTGCCGCGGCTCGTCGGACAACGCCAGCAGCACCTGGAACACGAGCGGCTTGAGGGGGACGAGATCGGCGGCGTTCGGCATGCCGGCATCGTAGTGTCATGTTGATACTGATGTCAAACTGACACTATTCGACGATCGGCGGCGGCCGGCGGTTCGCAGCGTGATTCGTGCACACGCGGACCACGGACTACGCCCGAGTCGACGGCGCGGGCCGGCCGTCGCTGCAGGGCGCCTCGACGGGCGACTGACCCCTTACTTCGCCGCGGTCTTGACGGTGACGTTCTTGATGACGTCGCGCATCTCGATCTTGTCGACGACGTCGAGCCCCTTCGAGACGCGGCCGATCGACGCGTACTTGCCGTTCAGCGCCGGATTCGGCGCGCGCAGGATGAAGATCTGGCTGTCGGCCGATTGCGGTGTCGCGCCGGTCCGGTAGGCGACGCCGACGCTGCCACGGACGAACTGCCGCTTCGACGGCTCGGCGACGCCGATCGGCCTGCCGCTGCCGCCTTTGCCCCAGTCGTCGAGTTTGGTCATGTCGCGCGACTGCGGATCCCCGAACTGAATCACGCCGGGCTGCACCCAGTGAAAACGCTGGCCGCGATAGAAATTGATCTTGATCAGGTTCATCACGTGCGCCAGCGACTTTGGCGCGTCGGTCGGATAGACCTCGATTTCGATGACGCCCTTCGCGGTCTCGAGCACGAGAATCTGGGCGCCCGGTGCGGGCGCGGTTTGTCGGTCATCGGACGAGGCCCGCATCGCCGATCCGGAAGCGAGCGCGCCGGCCAGAGCGAGACAGACCAGAACAGGTGGCTTGAGCATCAGACACCTCCAAAGGTCCGCAGGGGTCGCGGATGTGTCCGGTAGCATACACGCCCTCGTGACGAGACGAGACGCGGGTCCGGGCCGCGTGGCGGCCGATCGGTCCTAGCGGGCGCCGACCAGCGTTGGCTGGGTCCAGGCCATGTGGCCGTTGCTCTCGATGACGCGGCCGCGGACATAGCCTTCGGCCCCGGTGAACCGGTACGTCGCCGGGCTGGCCAGCGATTCCTGCAGGACGCGTCCGCCCGAACCGACGAACTCGATGCGGTACTTCGAAAATGCCGTCGGCCGCACGGCAATCGTCATCTGCTCGCGCGTGACCTGGTAATCCTGGAGCTCGACGCCGGTCGAGGCATAGAAATCGCCGCGCTCGAGCGCCTCGAGAATCGCCCGAGCCTCGAGCCGCGCCGCGCGAACCATGACCCACCCGCGTCCGGGACCGGCGACGTTCGGATTGCCCGGATCCTTGAACGTATGCGCGTCGTCGACGGCGATCCCGTAGAGGAGCACGCCGTTCGTCAGGATCTGATCCCATGCCGCCTCGAGACCAGGCACGCCGCCGCCGCCGAGATTGTTGACCTGCGGATGGCCGTTGAAGATCTCGAACAGACGGTTGTTTCGCACCTGCCGCAGCTGATCGGCCGTCACCGCCCATTGAAAGTTCGGATGGTTGATGTGCGGCACGCCGCGAGCGGCGCGAATCGCATCGACGTTGCGTTGCAGCACGTCGACGACCGACGCACCGCCCTGCGGCGACACCCGCTCGGCGACATCCAGCCCGTTGATGTGGATGGGCGCTTTCTCGAAGCGGTCCGTGACCTCTTCCCCCTTGATGACCAGGAACTTCTCGTCCGCGCCATGAAGCGCGTTGAGTCCGTCGACGCTGGTCAGGAAGTTGTGATCGGTGAGCACGAGAAACTGATACCCGTGCCCGCGGTACCAGCGCACGACGTCGTCAGGCGTGCTGTCGCCGTCGCTGTTGAGCGTATGCGTGTGCGTGTTGCCCTTGTACCAACGTGTCGCGACGGCCGTCTGCCCCAGCGGATCCCAGGTGTCGACCACCACGAGCCCGGCCACGAGCGCCGCGCCGATGATCAGACGCTGACGACGATCGTCG
>DASTCC010000505.1:0-2858 GCA_035711465.1 Vicinamibacterales bacterium | reverse complement strand
CCGGGCCGTTGCTGAGGAAGACACCATCGGGATTCACCGCGAGCAGATCGGCGGCGGGCGCCGTCGCCGGAAACACCCGCACGTCGCAGCCGTAGGCGGTGAACCGCCGCAGGATGTTCCACTTCATACCGAAATCGTAGGCGGCGACGCGCAGCTGTCGTCGCGACGACGGACGGAACGGTGGCGGCGTGAATTCGTCCCCCGGCGTCGGCGTCCAGTCGAAGGGACGCTCGCAGGTCACGCCGAGCACGAGATCCGAACCCTCCATGGGCGCCAGGCCGCGGGCGCGCCCGATGAGCTCGCGCGGATCCACATCGCCAGTCGCGATGATGCCGCGCATCACGCCGGCCGAGCGCAGCACGCGCGTGAGCGCCCGCGTATCGATGTCGGCAATCGCCACGATGTCGTGCGAGACGAGGTAGTCGCGCAGCGTGCCGTCAGCACGCCAGTTGCTCGCGATCGGCGATTCCTCGCGGACGATGAACCCGGCGACTTTCGGCGCGCGCGATTCGTGATCCTCGGTCGTCACCCCGTAGTTCCCAATCTCCGGCGTCGTCATCGTCACGATCTGTCCGGCGTACGAGGGATCGGTGAGCACTTCCTGGTAGCCGGTCATGCTGGTGTTGAAGACCACCTCGCCGCCGGTTTCGCCGGCGGCGCCGGCGGCTTCTCCCTCGTACCAGACGCCGTTCTCGAGTGCGAGCGTCGCCTTCACCGGACACGCTCCAGCGATCCGCTGACCTTGACCGTCTCGCCGACGGTCACACGGGTACTCGACGACCACGTCCGGTGATCCGGCAGCTCCAGCCGCACGACGTGGGAGCCGACGGGAATGCCGGGGATGCTGAGCGGCGTGTTGCCCACGGCACGGTTGTTCACGTAGACGCGCGCGCCGCGCGGCCGTGAATCGACGTAAATCGATCCGGTGAAACCTCGCGATGCGGGCGCGTCCGCTGTCGGCGCGGGCCTGGCCGCCTGCCGTGTCGGCTGCTCCCGGTTCAGCGTGACCGCCAGCGTTCGGATCGGACCCGCGGAGCTCAGGACCAGACTCTCCTGTGCCGTGACAAATCCCGGCTGCACGACGCGGACGACGTACTTTCCGAACGCCAGCTTGTCGAGGTTCAACGGCGTGCGCCCGCGCCATCTGCCGTTGACGACGACGCCCGCGCGCGTCGGCGTGGATTCCACGCGAATGGAGCCGCTGGTCGCTACCGGTCGAGGTTCGTCGGCCCTCGCGGGGGCCTCCGTCGGAATCGGCGGAGGCGTGGCCGCCGGCTGAGCGGAACTCGCCGGCGGTTGCGCGACCGCCTGTTCGCTGAAGTCCTTGGGAGGAGCCGCCGCGTCGGGAGCGACCGCGTCGACCGTTTGCGCGCCCGGTTCGAGGCCGGAATCGCGTGAGCTCACCCCGTATCCGACGGCGAACCCCACGAGCAAACCAATCGACAGCATCGCGGCGAGCGGCAGGACTCGCGATCCCTGCGCCGGCACGACGGCGGGCAGGGGCCGGTACTCGAGACGTCGCTGGAGGAGCGGCTGCGGATCGGGAATCGGCCGCGGCGCTGCGAAATCCTCGCGATAGCGCTGGGAGGGCGCGTCGCTGGCGACCGCGGCCGCATCGATCAACAGACGATCGGCTTCCTCTTCGGGGTCCTCTTCAGCCTGCCCGGCCTCCGCGAAGAGCGTCGCCGCTTCGGCCTCTGCCGCGCGTTCGCGCTCCTTCAGCATCAGATCCTGATGCAACTCGTCCTCATCACGCTCGCCCGTAATGTCGTCGTCCTCGACGTCGACGTCCGGCGGTTCGGCGGAAACCGGCGTGACGAGCGCCGGCGCCGCCGCGGTGGCGACGGGTACAGCGCTTCGCTCGCCGCGAGCGGCAGCTTCCAGCGCCGCGGCAAAGGCGAGAGCGGTCGGATGACGCCGCGCCGGATCGGCATCCATTGCCATCTCGAGCACGGCAAGGAGCGGTGCGGCTTGCTCGCCGACACTCGCTCCGGCCATCGTGCCAATTCCTGGCCCGGGACCCGAAGGCCGCCGGGCGGTGAGGAGCTCGTAGGCGATCGCGGCAAGCGAAAAGACGTCCGCCGGGGTGCTCCATTTGCCCCCTTCGATTCGTTCCGGCGCGCTGTAGGGCCGACGTACGGGCGCGCGAAGGCCGACGCGTTCCAGGCTGTCGACGACACCAAAGCCTGTTGCGCGCGCCTCTTCCGGGGTCACGAAGATGTCCCGCGGATGCAGCGCCCCATGTCCGATCCCGGCGGCGCGCGCAAAGTCGATGGCGCCCGCGAGCTGGGTGATGAACGGCAACGCCTTGTCGACGGGTGCCGGCGCATAGTGGCGCAGCGCGACGTCGAGCGTCTCGGCGGCGACGTACTCCTCGGCGCGATAGGCCACGGTCCCTTCGACGCCGGCCGCAATCGGTTCCACGATTGACGGATGGAACAGCCCCGCATCGGCCGCGCGCGACAGCGCGTCGGCGAGCGAGTGCGCCTGTTCCGGCGTAATGTCGAGCCGGAAGACCTTCACCGCGACGAGGCGGTCGCGCGTCGGTTCGTAGGTACGAAAGACGGGGCCAAGCGCGCCAATGCCGACTTGATGCAGGACCCGGAACGGGCCGAACGCTGGAGGTGGGGCGAAGGCAGACGGATCGTCGATGGTCAGGGACCCTGCTCCTGGTCGATCGCCATGGGATCGAAAGAATCTAACACAGTTTACAACCCTGATCAGCCACTGCCCCGTCCGGGATCTTCGCGCGGTCACGTGGCGTCGAACTACTGTTGATCGCCTTGACATGCTTCGGAAGGCTCTGAGAGAGTACGAGCGGTGCCTGTAGAGCCAACGGCAAGCGCCGGTGCGAGCTC